>JAITQC010000086.1 GCA_031289115.1 Planctomycetota bacterium | reverse complement strand
CTACCCAGTCTTTTACCAGCCACCCCCCCCCATTTCCTTGGGGGACAAGGCTAGGCCGGCTGTCTTAACTTCCGTAGTCCCACTCCCGCCACCACCACCCCCAGGGCGAAAAGCAGGATGGCGAAGATAAACTGTAAGCCATCATTGGCGAAGGAGAAAGTCCCGCCGGTAATTTTATCCAGGATAGCGAGGAAGCTTAGCGACAGGGCGGAAAGAGTTACCAGGAGCATCACCAACATGGGTATATAAAGCATGCGACCGTTGCGGCGGCTCTTTTTCAAAAACACGGCGCAGGCAAGCAGGGCCAGGGCGGCTAGAAGCTGGTTAGCTGAGCCAAACAGGGGCCAGATGTCACGGTAACCCCGGCGGGCGAGAAGGAACCCGACCGCTAGAGTCAGAAGGGTGGCTACGTAGCGGTTACCCAGGACCGGGGTGCTCCGGTTAAGGCGCGAGGAAAAGAAAAACTCCTGGAAAGCGATACGGCCGACCCGGGCCACCGAATCAAGCGAAGTCAAGGCGAAGGAGGAGACCGCCAGGGTAACCAGGGTGAAAACTGTGTCATGCGGTAGGCCAATCCCGGTGAGGAAGCTAGCGAGGGAATTGGCGAAGACCACCGGAGGGGACTGGTTGGGGGGAATGCCGTTTACTGCCACCGCCCCCACCGCGATAAGGGCGATAACCGCCAGGAGACATTCGAGCAGCATGCCGCCAAAGGAGATCGGGAGGATGTCCACTTCGTTGTTAATCTGTTTGGAGGTGGTGCCGGAAGCCACCAGACTGTGAAAACCCGATACTGCCCCACAGGCGACAGCGACGAAGAGGAAGGGGAAGATGTAGTTGCCGCCCACGCTGAAACCGGTAAAGGCCGGCAGAAGCATGGGTGGGTTGGCAATAATTATTCCGATAAAGGCGGCTAAGATCATGAAGACAAGAAGAAAGGAGTTAAGGTAGTCGCGGGGTTGCAGCAGTATCCAGATGGGAGTGACCGAGGCTAAAAAGATATAGATGAAGATGGCGTAGAGCCAGGTTTCCCTACCGGCGTAAATGGGATAAAGAAGACCCAGTAAAACGCAGAGAACCAGTAGCGATATCGCCAGGATGGTGCCATTCCAGCCCGCCAGGGCCTGGCGGCGATTAAGGAAAAACCCAAGACCGACCGCGGCGATGACGAAAAAGATGGAGGTGGAGGCGACTGAGGCGTTGGCGCTGAAGAGTATTCCCCCCTCGCCCAGGCCATTAAAGGTTAGCGCCACAATATCGGCGAAAGCGGCGATTACCAGGATGGAAAAGAGCCAGACAAAGGACAGGAACAACTGTTTTCCGGTCCGGCCGATGTAAAGCTCGATAATATAGCCGATGGTCCGGCCCTGTGACTTCACCGAGGCGTAGAGGGAGGCGAAATCGTGCACCGCCCCGATAAAAACACCGCCCAGGATAATCCAGAGAAACACCGGAAGCCAGCCAAAGCCACTGGCGATAATGGGACCGTTTATCGGTCCAGCCCCGGCGATAGAGGCAAACTGGTGCCCAAAGACCACTCCGCGCCGGGAGGGGACATAATCCACATTGTCCCGATGGTTGTGGGCCGGGGTGGGGATGGTGGGGTCAATGCCCCATTTACGGGCTAACCAGCGGCCATAAACCAGGTAGGCGATGACCAGCGCCACAAAAGCCACCAGAAGAATGGCTACCCCGTTCATGTGACTTCTCCTTTTTCCTCTTCCACCTTCGGCACCGGATGGGTTTCGTGGCTGGCTTTCCTTATTTCTCGGAGAGGTTCAATACTGCGTTCGCGGAGGATCAACTCAATATCATCGCGGTTCAACATCTCGTATTCCATTAGACCAGCCACCAACAACTCTATGTCTTCCCGGTTTTCCCGGAGTAGCCGCAAGGCCTCCCGGTAACTCTCGTCAAGAATGCGGCGCACCTCGATATCCACCCGGCGGGCGGTGTCTTCCGAATAGGGACGGCTCACGGCAAAAATCTCGCCTTCCGGACGGTCGTAGTCGGAGAGGTAGGGTAAGCCCACCGCTTCAGTCATGCCCCACTCACACACCATGGCTTTGGCGAAAGAGGTGGCCTGTTGCAGATCCATGGCGGCGCCGTTAGTGACGTCGGACAGGAATATCTCCTCGGAGGCCCTACCGCCCAGCCGCACGGTGATTTCTCCGATAATACGCTGCTTACCCATGTTGTACTCGTCTTTTTCCGGGAGTTGCATGGTTGCCCCCAGAGCCCGGCCGCGGGGGATAATGGTAACCTTGTGGAGGGGAGTGACGTGGGGCACTAACCGCATCAGGAGGGCGTGCCCAGCCTCGTGGAAGGCGGTTGAACGGCGGTCTTCATCATCCATGAGGCGCGAGCGCTTTTCTTTACCAAAGCGCACCTTGTCCCTGGCGTCTTCGAAACACTCCATGTCTACCGCGTCTTTTTCCCGCATAACCGCTATGAGGGCAGCTTCGTTAACCAGGTTTTCCAGGTCAGCGCCGGAAAAAGTGGGAGTCCCGCGGGCGATAATGGAGAGGTTGACATCGGTGGCGATCTTGACCCCCTTGGTGTGGACGCCAAGGATTTGTTCCCGGCCCCTTAGATCCGGGGCGTCGACATAAATGCGCCGGTCGAAACGGCCCGGCCGGAGGAGGGCGGGGTCAAGCACATCGGGACGGTTGGTGGCGGCGATGACTATGACATTGTCATCGGACTGGAAGCCATCCATTTCCACCAGTATGGCGTTAAGGGTCTGGGCGGTTTCCATGCCGGATCCTGGCAGGTCGTTAGCCCGCCGCCGGCCAACCGCGTCGATTTCATCCAGGAAAATTATGCAGGGCGAACTGGCTTTGGCCTGCTCAAAAAGATCCCTTACCCGGCTCGCCCCCACTCCGACAAACATCTCGACAAAGTCCGAGCCACTGATGGAGAAAAAGGGGACGTTGGCTTCGCCAGCAATAGCCTTGGCAAGCAGGGTCTTACCAGTGCCGGGGCTACCGATTAGGAGCACACCTTTAGGTAGCCGCCCGCCAAGGCGCTGGAACTTGGCGGGGTTTTTCAGGAACTCAATAATCTCCTCGACCTCTTCCTTGGCTTCGTCAATTCCCGCCACGTCGGCGAAAGTCTTCTTGTTGCGTTCCGAGGTGATTCGGACCGCCCGACTTTTGCCAAAGGAAAGCATGCCGCCGCCGCCCCGCATCTGGCGATAAAAGAAAAAGTAGAAAAAAAGCGCGAAAATCCCGATCCAGGCGAGGAATGGCAGTATGTCTTTCCAGAGTCCTGGCGACTCGTAACGGAAACGGACCTTGGCCTCGTGGAGGGTTTTTTCCAGGTCGGGGAGGGAAAGGCTGTTGGTGGAGGTGACAAAGTTACTGGCATCGCGGCTGCCGGTGGATTGTCCCGAGGTGTAGTACTCGCCGTGGATATTGCCAGATTCCTTCTCAATTTCCACCGAACGCACCCGGCGGTTGGTAATGTCGTCAAGAAAATCGCTATAGGCGATTTCCCGGCTACGGCGGTTTTGCAGGCCCGGTCCCTGCAGGGTGGCGAAAATTAATACCACTGCCGCCACCGCCACCCACATTAAAAGGGTGCGGTTGAGGCGGGGAGGGCGGGGGGAACGGTCGTTACTGGGGTGTATGGGCATGTTTGGCTGGTCCTGACAGTGTCGTCCTGGGCTTCTTAACGTGAGCCGGACTTTTGCCGGCGAAAAGTAGGCGCCCCAGAAGGGGCGCTCCGCTTAGGGTCTGTAATAAGTGCTTCCCTTTTCCCGCGGGATAAGCTTCTAGCGAAAACGGAGGTATTTCGCCCTAGGGCCAGCCTTTGCCGGCGTTTCCGGGGCGGGAAAAAACCCAGCGGGCTGACGTTTTCCAGGGAGGGTTTACCGCCAGGGTTCACTTGGTCGGGAGCGCCCTACGGGGGTCACCAACTGCCGATACTACGGTTAATTATGGCCCGGGCGAGGACAGTGGTGGCGGCGTCTTCCGCCATCGACACCGTTTCCCCCTGCGAAGCCTCGTAAAGTCCGGACAGGGTGCTCGACTCTGAACTGCTTACCGGAATGTCAGCCATGAGGAAATGCCTTCCCGCCTCGTCATAGAGGGAGAAGGTGGCGTGTATCGACACCGACACCGTGGCGGGTTCGTCAGTGGTGGTCTCGCGGATGGTCTGGCGGTTGATGTTGGTGATTTCCCCGGAGAGTACGGCATCGCCACCGCCGGAAACGACGCGAATGACCGGGTCGGCGTTAATCTGGTCAATCAGCTGGCGGGTGAGGCGCGTCTCTATCCCCTTGTACATGGTGTTGTTTTTAAATATCTCGACCTCGACGGAGCGGATGTGGCTAGGGATGCCGGTGGCGTGGGTCGAGGTGTGACAGCCGGAAGCCAGGGAAAGGAAGGTGACCAGGATAGCAACGACCAAAGGCACCCTTAAGAAATGCGGGTAACGCCACATACAGTTTATTCCTTCCCCGGGTAAGCGACTTGGATTTTCGCCTGGTCCTGACCCCGGGTCATGCCCCGGGGGTAAATGCCTTAACGGTAAAAATCATCTTCCAGTAGCCAGCCGCCCGAGCTGCCGCCGACCGGATAGGGCTCGGGGTAGGCGGGTTCAGGACTCGCGGGCGATACTGGGTAGGTCGGATAGGTTGTGGTGTTAACCGGAGGCTGACTGTAAGAATTGGCCATGGGATACGGCTCGCTACTGGTCCGGGCTGGCCCAATCAGGTCAGAAAGCATGGAATCTGGGGGCGGCCCGATACTTGGCGAGGCCGGTAGAACTGGCGCCGCTGGCAATGGCACTGGCGCCGGGGCCGGGGCCGGAGGCGGGGTGTCGGGAGAGCCGTAGACCGGGTATTCAGGAAGCGGCGGAGGGCTGTAGGGAACCGTCGTCACCTGGGTGAAAGAGGGGGAAGAGGAACCAACCAGATCCGAATCAGCGATAGAGGGGATGGGGTTGGGGGTGGTGGGTAGTGGCTGATAGGCTGGGCTAGTTGCCAAGGGGGCTACTCCTCCAACACCCGGCAATTCCTGGAGGGAACCAGCCTCGCGGGGAGAGTAACCCGTTCCACTCGCCTGCATTTCGGCGGGGTAAGCGGCGCCGCTGTCAGCCGAGGTGGCTTGATTATCCAGGGCAGCCGGCTTTAAGCCAGCTCCCGAGGCGGTGGCGAGAAAATCCGACTCCGGCACGCCGGCGATTGGTCCGATGCCACTGTCGATCATCACCACGTCTTCCGGGGCGAGTTGGGGGACTATCCAGGGGGGTTCAGGGTCCCGGTTCCAGTTAAAGGGGTTGAGGCTAATGCTTTTGACAGCCTTGGCCACCCGGCTCTCTTCCTTGGGGATCTTGATGGTCCCCATAAGCTCCCGCGCTTCCTGGGCCTGCGGGGTACGGGGATACCGGCGCGCCACTTCCTTGTAAAGGAATTCGGCCGAACGGACCGCGTTATGGGTACCCATGCGCTTGTATTGCCCAGCCTGCTCCATCATCTTGGCAGCTTCAACCTCGGCCAGCTGGTTTATCGACTCTTCGACATCATCGATTTCTTCCGGGTCAACCCCCTCCTCCCGGCGTCCCGCCTCAAGTTCTCGTACCACCTGCACCTGCTCGTAGACTTCCTGGGGTTTGGCCTGGCCCATCAGCGAATCGCAGCGGAGAATGCCTAGACGCGCCCGTTCGACAAGGTTGGAACGGGGAAAATCATCCAGGACCTTGTCAAAGGATGTCCTGGCGTTAGCAATGTCACCAATGTAAAGAAGGCCCTCGCCTTTTACCAGGTAGGCCTCGGCCGCCATGGGTCCGTAAGGGTCGTGGTCAAGGACAGCGTTGACAATTTCAAGGGCGCGGCGGGTGTTGTCAGCCTTGGCGGATTGATTGGTGTCAAAGAGGGAGGTGGCGGCCTGGCTGGTCAACATTTTCTTGGCGATCCGGAGCTCAATTTCAATAAGGTCGGACATGCGTCCGGTCCGGGGATAAGTTTTGATAACTTGTTCAATAGCCTGGTAGGAGGTGTAGTAGTTTTCCATTTCAAACAGGCAGCGGGCCAGACGCTGCAAGCCCACTCCGGCTTCGCTGGAATCAGGGAAATTTTGGATAAGGAGGAAATATTGCCGGGCCGCGTCCATGAACTCGCCGCGTTGCTCAAGTTCATAAGAGTAGGCGAGCTGTTCCTTGGCGGTGGGGCGGGAAACGCCGGCACCCTGCACCCAGCCTTGTCCCTGGGTCCATTCCCATTCACCAGCCGCCCAGCTTAAAGAGGGAAGGCAGGCAAGGCAGAGGACCACCCAGACCAGGCGTAGGGTGAAGCTGCCGTTAGGGTTCTGTGGCATTGGTAAAAATCCCTTGACCCCGGGGAGAAAGAAAAACAGACCGCCAATAGCACACCAGGCCGCCAGGGTCGGCAGGACTGGTGTCCGGGAAATACTGTCGGAAAATAGAGAAAAACCTTCGGGAAAACAAAATTACACCATGGTGAATTATATGAATCACCAGGGTATTAAACAATTGTTTTCTTTGCTTACGGGCTGGTTCCGGTCGAGGAAGCGTGGCCACTGGTCTCCCGGAGGGAAAAGCGGAGCGGATTATTCTGTCGCCAAGGGGGTTGAGAGGCGCTTGTTTTTCGCTAACGCCTTGGGTCTTCCTGGGGTCTTCCTGGAGTTTTCCTCCTTAACCAGGCCGAAAAGCCGGAGGCCGCGGGGTACAATTCAGCAACCACCCTTTTTCCCTTCGGCAACTTTGCCGGTGGCTAGTTGTCCAGGAGAATGGGGATTGGCGAGTGGGTAAGCGTAGTTTTGTGGCATAGAGAGAGGGAGGGGAGGGGGAAAGTGGTTTTGCCGAGGGGCGGCTGTTTTTGGTCTCTACCCTGAAACCACCCCGGGTTTTTAACCCGGCAAAGTGGGTTGGCTGCCAAATATTGGCCGGGAGGAAGTTCGCGGCCGGCGGCGAAGACGCCACTCGGGTTACTCGCTAGTGAACCGAGGGGAGAGGATAGTAGGCTTTAAGCGCCTAGCTGGGTTTAGCCGGGGAAACAGGGGGGTAGAAGCCCCGCTTCCCCGGTTTTTCTTCACTACTCGAAG
>JAITQC010000214.1 GCA_031289115.1 Planctomycetota bacterium | reverse complement strand
CATGGGGTCACCCCCCGGTTATTCCGCCGCCAAACTATTACGGAGGTGTTCGGCCACCCGGGCGAGCGCCACTCCGGCCTGTATTTCCCATTCGCCAATTCCTTTGGGAATCACCAGGGTAAGTCCCTGGCGACCGACTTTCTTGTCATGCCCTAGCGCCTCCTCCAACCCCTTGCCCTGGAAAAGCTCCTGCCAGTCAGGCTTAAAGGGCCCAGTTCCTAGCCGGGAAATACGGTCGGGAAGTCCGAAAGCCTGGAGACAATCCCTTATCGCCTGGGCCGCCTCCGGGGCGATGCCTCCCTGCTGGCGGGAAAAGTCGACTGCCAGGCGAGTACCCACCGCCACCGCTTCGCCATGGAGAACGCTCCCGTTAAAGCCGGCCAAAGTCTCCAGGGCGTGCCCAAAGGTGTGGCCCAGGTTAAGCATGGCGCGTTTCCCGGTTTCCCGCTCGTCCGCCATAACCACTTCCGCCTTGAAATGGCAACAATCCCGGATCACTTGGGCTAGCACTTCCGGGTCGCGCCGGGAAATGCCGTCCTGGTTGTGGCGAAGTTGGTTAAAAAGCTCGGGGCCAGCCAGCACCCCGGTTTTCACCACCTCGGCTAAGCCCGCCAGGAATTCACGGTCAGGCAAGGTGAGGAGAAGGGTAGGGTCGATAATCACCTGCTCTGGCTGGTGAAAAGCTCCCACCAGGTTTTTTCCCGCCGCACTGTTTACCCCGGTCTTTCCCCCCACTGAACTGTCAACCTGGGCCAGAAGGGTGGTAGGTATCTGCACTAGCCGTAGGCCGCGAAGGAGAGTGGCGGCGAGAAACCCGGCCAGGTCACCTGTCACTCCGCCCCCCACTGCCACCAGCAGTGAATTACGGTCTAACCCTTGGCCAAGGGCGGCTTCGCAAAGTTCGCTATATTGGGCCAGGTTTTTGCGCGCCTCGCCCGGGGTGACCATTAATAACCCAGGGGAATGGGCAGAACCGCATTCTTCCTGAAAAGCCGGTATATCCATCAGGTTACGGTCAACCAGGGAAAGTATTTTCCCGCCTCTGGCGCATTCGACTACCAATTCCCGCCATTTCTTGAAAATACCCGGTTTAATGTTAATATCGTAACTGTGATCCTGGTGTTTAACCACCACTCTTATCACATGCATTTTCTTTCTCCGCCAATTGCCGCGAGCTAAACCGCTTGCCAACGCAAAGGGAACCGCATGGCTTCCAACCGCTTCGGACGTATCTTCGCCTTTTCCAGTTTTGGTGAAAGCCATGGCCCCGCCATTGGCTGCCTGGTGGACGGCTGCCCCGCCCGCACCCCCCTCTCCGAAAATGATATCCAGCCTTTTCTCGACCGCCGCCGGCCGGGCCGAAACAAATATGTCAGTCCCCGGGAGGAGTTGGACCAGGTGAAAATACTTTCAGGGGTTTTCGACGGCCTGACCACCGGCCACCCCATCCTTCTTCTGATCGAAAACCAGGATCAGCGTCCCGAGGATTACGCCAAACTCCAGGACGTCTTTCGGCCTGGCCACGCCGACGCCACCTACCAGGCCAAATACGGCATCCGCGACCACCGCGGCGGCGGGCGTTCCTCCGCCCGGGAAACCGCCTCCCGGGTGGCGGCCGGGGCGGTGGCGAGAAAAATGCTCGGCTCCTTCCCCGCCACCCGCGGCATAAAAGTTATGGCCGGCCTGGTCCGCCTCGGCAGCGTAGCGGCGGAAAAAGCTGTCTGGGACCTCCCGGCGATAAACAGCAACCCCTTCTTCTGTCCTGACCCCACCGCTATCCAGGCGATGCAGGCGGAAATGGAGCAAAGGATGCGCCAGGGCGATTCAGTGGGGGGGGAGGTGGAAATACGGGCTTTTGGTGTACCCCCGGGTTTTGGCGAACCAGTCTACGACCGTCTGGACGCCAGGATCGGCGCCGCCTGCCTTGGCCTTAACGCGGTGAAAGGGGTGGAGATCGGCGACGGTTTCGCCGCCAGCCACGGCGTCGGCGGCCGCGACCACAACGACCAGATGCGCACCCCCCCTTCGGGAATACTTTCCGAGGCCTACCAGAGTAACCACGCCGGCGGCATCCTTGGCGGTATTTCCACCGGCCAGGAAATAGTGGTGCGCTGCGCCATAAAGCCAACCCCCACTATCGCCTGCCCGCAAAAAACCGTGGACCGCGACTGGCGGGAAGTGGAACTGGCCGCTTCCGGACGCCATGATCCAGCGGTTTGCATCCGCGCCGTTCCGGTGCTCGAAGCTATGCTCTGGTTAATCCTGGCGGATTTTTTCCTGTTGAAACGGGCGGGCGGAAGGCCGGAATAGCGCTGTCGCCTAGGCCCGTAACGGCCTTACCACCTCCCGGGGGGTAAAGCGCCCACCGTGGACGCACTTAACCCTCACACTCATATATCACCGACGCGTAATCCACAAAGTGCTCCGCTAGCCCGCCAGGTTTTTCGCTGTCGTGACTACTGGCGTAAGCTAGCACTTGCCCCCGGCGGCAACCCGCTTCAGCCGCCCAGCCAGCCGCGGCCGCCGCCGCCCCCGCCCCGCAGGCGCTGCCATCGCGCTGGGCCGTAGCCACAATGGCCTCGCTCCGGAGTTCCAAAAGGGTGTCAAGCCAGCGCCAGTCATTGCCGCGGGCCCATTCCAGCGCCGCCGGACCGCTTCCCGCCGGGGTTACTCCAAAAGAAGCGCCATAATGCGTGAGGTCAGTCGAGGCAAGGACTACCAGGCCTTCCGGCCGCCTACCAGCGTCGGCCCAGAGGAGCCGGGCCGCTTT
>JAITQC010000150.1 GCA_031289115.1 Planctomycetota bacterium | reverse complement strand
GAACCGGGAGAACGGCGTTTCCCGGGTGGAGTTGGCTCGGGAAAACCGGGAGATGACACTGGTGAAGCCAAGGGAGAGAGTCCCGGCGTTGCCTCGGGTGGCGAAGGAGCTGAGGACGGCGCCAACGCTGGCGACCAGTCTAGTCCAGGTGACGGGAAGGCGGCTTCCGGAGGAAACGGCGCTGGCTCGGGTGACAGAACCGGCAACCAAACGGGTGAAGGCGGAGGTAAGGGTGACGCATCGGGACTAGGATTCCCCGGTTCCCACCGGGACGGGGTTTTGCCTGGGGAAGACCAGGACGGCGCTAACGAACTTGGGGACTGGCGTCCCGGCCTCGACACCCTGCGTGAGGGAGTGGGTGGGGATGACATGGGTGTGACCCCCGGCTCGCGGGGGGATGGCAACTGGAATCGGGGGGGAGGACGGCGCGGACGCCAGGGAGTGATCCTGGCCTCGAGTTCGCTTGACGCTGACAGCCTTCTCTTGGTGTTTGGCGACTTTTCCCGCCTGCCTGACGCGGCGGGGGAAAACCTCTTTAACGCCCTGGTCACCCGCTCTCTTTCCCGGGTGACGGTGGAGGAACGTAGCCTGCGTCCCGGGGATGAAAACCTCGGCGACTGCCTGCTGGCCCTGGCTGACGAAAGGGAGATGGCGGACTGGTCGGAAGAGGGTATCCGGGCGGTTGGTAACTACCTGGCGTCGGGCGGGCATTTCTGGCTGGATGGCGAGACCTGGGAGGCGGTGGAGGCTTCTTTTGGCCGCCTGGTGGCGGCGGGGGCGGGTAAAATGCAGGACCTCCCAACCGATCACCAGTTAGCCGAGGCGGGACGGGTGCTTGGACTGTATGTCGGGGAAAACCTGGCGGCAGTGGCCACCGCCATGGACTGGCGGCGGGAATGGCGCTATTGCGAATCCCCGGCCTCAGCCGACAGTTTCCGGTTTTTCGCCCGTAGCGTGAACTATTTCCTCTCCGGCGACGCCGAGCGGGGAATTGAGATTGACAACCTAACCGCCGAGCCGGGTTTGCTTGTCCCGGAAGCGGGCGATGGCATACCTGATGTGGTGCGCTTGCCCCAGGATGTTAACGAGCGGATCTGGCAGTCCTTCCCGGAAGGGGCAGAGGCAAACTGGCTTACCGCCGACTGGGGCGACCCCCTGCGACTGGACACAGTTTCGGATGGCCGGGGCGGGGACGTAATGAAACTTGATTACGACGCTGCCCAAAAGGGCCGTACCGCCCTGTACCGCTCCTTCCCCGCTCCCGAGGATTTGTCCCGGGCGGCTGAACTTCGTTTAGGACTCTATTACAGCGGCAACAGTCCGGCCAGTGTCTCCCTTATCCTCACCACTTTCGCGGCCGGGGCCTGGCGGGATTACGAGACTCCCCCCGCTAACCTCCGCCAAGGCTGGAACCAGCTGGCTTTTCTTCTCCGGGGAGGTTTGTTCCGTCCCCTGGAGGGTGGACGCGACTTTGACCGTGAAATCACCGGCACCGAGAGCCTGGGGCGGCTTGGCTTCCTGCTTAACCGCCGGGGCGAGACGCCAGGGTTTATCCTGCTTGACACTATCCGGGTGGCGTCGGAATAGCTCGGGAGGCTACCAAGCCAATGCCACTATTCTCTAGTCACACCCGCCTGACAATCCTCTCTTTCCTGCTTTTACTTCCCTTTATCCTCCCCGCCGCCAGGGCGGGGGATAACGCCAGTAGCCGCGAGCGGTTCGTGGGCCTGGTCGAATCCATGAACACCACTTCCGCCCAGCGGGATGAAGTTATCGCCAATATTTACAATGAACTGCGTGGACCCCAGGCGGGATTGATGCATAGCGCTCTAATCTCGGGTATCTCCCGGGGAAACCTTCTGGTGCAACTGGGGGCGGTGGAGGCCATGGCGATGCGGGCTGACCCCCACGACATCGAGACTATGGCCCTGGTTCTTGAGTCAACCCCTCGGCTGGAGGTGAAGACCGAACTTATCCGGCTCCTCCCTGTTTTTCAGCTTTACGCCAATGAACGCACTCGCCTCGCCTTTATTCGTTATGTCAACGCCGCTCCCTCGGTCGGGGACTGGCCGGAGTTACTGCCCTTGCGACGGATCCCCCTGAACCGCCAGGGCCGCCTGGACAAGCAGCAGATCACTATCCGGCAACGCCTGGTCGAGATTATCTGCAAACAGTTCGATCCGGTGTCCCAGGCTATTTTACGTATCAACGACCCGGTTTATGGCGATACCGCCCGGACGGCGGTTGGCCGCTTCACCGCCGGGCTCCTCGGGAACGACAGCCGGAGCTGGAGTGAAAACTGGCGTTCCCTTTCTGATTATATCCCCCTCGACAACGCCTCGGAAATACAGGAGATCCGCCTCACCGCCCTCACTAGCCTAGTCGATATGGGAGCGGCACCAGGGTCGGTGCTCCTCAACGGCTTTGAGTATCTGGTGACTAGTGGCGACCCGATCATTATCCAGGCGGTTATGGAGGGGGCGGCCAGCATCCTCCGGGTGGCCTTCAGTAACCTGCGCCAGTTAGCTGGCGACAACTCGGGCATGGCGGAAGGGCGGGCGGAAGGAGAATGGCTGGACAGCCTGGCCGCCACCACCGCCAACCTTACCCTCTTCACCCTTCGCCAGGGTAAGAGCCTCCTGGCTTCCCCGGTGCCGTCGGTACGGCTGGCGGCGGTCATCGCCATGGGTGCCGGGTCGTCTTTTCCGCGAATGGTCCAGGCCGCCGCTCCGGACCTCGAGCGGGAAAGGGACCTCATCATAAACAACCTGGCTGACCTGGCCATGCACCCAGAGACCACCCAGGAGTTACGCCTCCGGCTGGTGGCGGCCATGGGGGAGGTTTTGGAGCCGCGTACGGTGGGGTTACTCAAGAACATCCTCGCCTCGCCTTACTCTGAAGCGGATCGTTCCGGCCAGGAGGTGGCGGAGGCGGCGGTGGCGGCCCTGGCTGAACTGGCGATCAGCCAGACTGACAACCCCACCACTGAACTCGCCCGTCACGATGCCCGGGAGGCGATTCTCACCCTGCTTTCCGACATGCGGCAGTACCCTTCCAACAAGGCCGGCGTTCCACCGGTGCGTATCGCCCACCTCGCCCTCTGGCGTCTGGAACGGCTGGCGAAAAGCCGCGACATCTCCCTGGAGCAGGATTTTTGGCGCCAGCGCCTGGGTTGGCAATAATGACCCCTCCGGCAGTTTTTCGCTCCCCGGCCGCTAGGCCCACCAATCTCCTTACCGCCAGTCTAAACAGGGATTGCCACCGCGGCTGGCAAACCCTATACTTGGATTTACTTGTCTAGCTGGCCTCCCCCTAGAGAGAGGAGGGGCAAGTCTTTACTCGGATCTTGTCCGCCACCCGCCCACCTGTCCCGCCACCGGCTTTTCCCGGCGGGAAAAGTCAAACAAGGACAACCAATGTCAAGCCAAACGCCACCCGCCGCTCCTTCCCATGGGGGGGATTCCGCTTTTTCCGTTGGCCGTGGCATGCCTACGCCGCTAGGCGCCCTTCACACCGGCGAGGGGGTAAACTTCGCTCTCTTCTCCCGCCACGCCACAGCGATAAGCCTGCATCTCTTCCAGGGCGAGCGCGGGCCCACTCTCGCCAAAATCGATCTTGACCCGCGCCTCAACCGCACCGGTGATATTTGGCATGTCCAGGTCTCTCACCCCACGGCGGAAGTTTACCGCGACCTGCATTATCTCTGGAGCGCCGGAGGACCTAACGACCCGGGAAAGGGTTTTTACTATGATTTGTCCCGCCCCCTGCTTGATCCCTACGCTCTGGCCTTAAGCGGCGGAGAAAACTGGGGGAAACCTGACCTCGCCCGGGAAAACACTCCCGACGCCCCTCCCATAAGCCAGCGCCGCTGCCGTCTGGTGAACCTCCACTCCTTTGACTGGGAAAACGATATTCCGCCCGACATTCCCATTGAAAACACGGTTATTTACGAGCTGCATGTCCGAGGCTACACGGTTCACCCCGGTTCCGGAGTGGTCAATCCCGGCACTTTTATCGGCTTATGTGAGAAAATACCCTACCTCCGGGAACTCGGGATCACCGCGGTGGAGTTGATGCCGGTGTTTGAGTTTGACGAGAATGAAAACATGCGCCGGGCCCCAGACGGCTCCCTTCTCCTCAATTACTGGGGTTACTCGCCTATCAGTTTCTTCTGTCCCAACGCCAGTTTCGCCGCTTCACCCAATAACGCCGGGGCGGTTGGCGAGTTTCGCCAGATGGTGAAAAAGTTCCACCAGGCAGGTATCGAGGTCTACCTGGACGTGGTGTTTAACCACACCGCCGAAGGGGACGAGCGTGGCCCTACCATTTCCTTCAGGGGCCTAGACAACCCGATTTACTACATGCTTGACTCGGGTGGGCGCTATCGCAATTTCTCCGGTTGCGGCAACACCATGAACTGCAACCATCCCTTGGTTCGCTCCTTTATCCTTGATGTCCTGCGCTACTGGGTGGCTTTCATGCATGTGGATGGTTTCCGCTTCGATCTCGCCTCCATTCTCGGCCGCTCCCCAGAGGGGGAAGCCCTGGTGAATCCGCCGGTCCTCGAGATGATCGCCATGGATCCTATTCTCGCCCGCACCAAACTCATTGCCGAAGCCTGGGACGCGGCCGGCCTTAACCAGGTGGGGAACTTCCCGAGTTA
>JAITQC010000203.1 GCA_031289115.1 Planctomycetota bacterium | reverse complement strand
AGCCAGCGGGGCGAAAACTCCTAAACCCGTCTTTTACGGGAAATTTTACATCGATTAGACGTTCAAGGCTGCCGGTGTTCCCTGGCCTCCCTTCTGGCAATTGTTTCACTTCGGGTTAGCCGCTGGCGCTCGTCCTGGCCAACGGTTTTTCTCCAGGTGACTGGCTGGTCCGGGTGGCGGGTAGTTCCTGGCGTTGCCGTAAAGGCGGGGCCGGAAAACAAGGAAATTTCCCGCCGCCTCCCGGACAGGGGGAGGGAGGGGAAATTTGCCTTTCCCTGGCGGTGCTTTCCGGAGAAAATGGAAACCAAGCCCTGGCTGACCAGTCAGTCTGGTCGGCTGGCTTTTTCAGGGAGGGGGAGTTTGGCGATGCGAATGGCGCAGGGTTCCGGCTGTCTAGGCGGGTTTTTTATACTGCTGGTTGGTTGTTTCGCTTTCCCAACCGCCGGGTCGGGAGAGAGGCAGAGGGAGTGGCAGGGGGAATGCGTGGGTATCGCCGACGGCGACACCATTAGCGTTATGTGGCAGGGGAAGCCGCAGAAGATACGCCTTTACGGAGTGGATTGTCCGGAGTCAAGGCAGGAGTTTGGCACCCGGGCTCGGCAATTCACCGCTGGCCTGGTCTACCGGAAAACCGTACGGGTGACTCCATTTGAACAGGACCGTTACGGGCGAACCGTGGCCATGGTGGAGGTGGACGGGGTGTCGCTTAACCAGGCGCTACTGGCGGAGGGTCTGGCCTGGGTTTATGACCGCTACTGCCAAGTGCCGGAGTGCTCGGTCTGGCAAGAAATCCAAGAGGAGGCGCGGCAGGAACGCCGCGGCCTCTGGGTCGATCCCAACCCTGTCCCCCCCTGGGACTGGCGACGGGGCGGGGAAAAAAGGGAAAAGGCCCCGGCCACTCCCCGGTCGCCAGCCACCGGTCCTTACCACGGCAACAGCAAAAGCAGGGTATTCCACCAGGAGAATTGCCCCTACTTCAATTGCGCCAACTGTCGAGTTGTCTTCGCCAGCCGGAATAGCGCCATCGCCGACGGCTATCGGCCATGCCCGCGCTGTAAACCATAGGACATTCTGGAATGACCACCCCTTCTCCCAACCCCTCGGCTGTCCCGTCCGACACGGTTTCCGGCATGGTCGAACGGGTGGTTTTCCACAACGCCGAAAGCGGTTTCACCGTGTTACGTCTGAAAGCCAAGGGGGTCGGGGAGCTGGTGACGGTGGTTGGCGCGATGCCTAGCGTCAATAGCGGTGAATGGCTAGAAGCCTCGGGAACCTGGGTTCTTGACCGCGAGTACGGCGAGCAACTGAAGGCGGAATGGGTCAGAACCATCTGCCCCGACACTCTGGAGGGTATTGAGCGCTATCTGGGTTCCGGGCTTATCAAGGGTATCGGCCCACACTTCGCCGCCAAATTGGTGGCGAAGTTCGGGAAAAACGTCTTCGAGATAATCGAGAATACCCCCGAACGCCTGACCCAGATACCGGGTCTGGGGAAAAAGCGCCGCCAGCTGATAATTTCCGCCTGGTCGGAGCAGAAGTCGATTCGTGACATCATGGTGTTTCTCCATTCACACGGGGTCGGGTCATCCCGCGCTTACCGGATATACAAGACCTACGGCGACCAGGCGATCGCCATGGTCACCGAAAACCCCTACCGGCTGGCCCATGACATCTGGGGCATAGGTTTCCAGACCGCCGACCAGGTGGCGGCTAGTATTGGCATTCCCCGCGACTCTGACCTGCGGGCCCGGGCGGGGATCGAGTATGTGTTGGCGCGCCTTAGCGAGAATGGCCACTGCGCCTACCCCCGGGATGGCCTGGTGGCGGAAGCGGTGAAGATTCTCGCTATCGCCACCCCGGTTATCGAGGCAGCGATCGACCACGGGGTGGCTCAAGGCACTCTGGTGGTCCGCTCAGCCCCGGAAGGGGAACTGGTGTACCTGGCGGTGATGGACGCCGCCGAGGCGGAACTCGCCGCTGCCCTGGTGGGGTTAAGCCTGGGTCGCCACCCCGCTCCCACCCTGGACGTCCCCAAGGCGCTCGCCTGGGTGGAGGAGAAGACGGGGAAAAAACTGTCCGCTTCCCAGCGCCAGGCGGTAATCGACGCCCTCCATAGCAAGGTCATGGTCATAACCGGCGGACCGGGAACTGGCAAAACCACCATTGTCAACGCCATAGTGAAGATACTGGCTGCCAAGAAACTTTCCATCGCCCTGTCCGCCCCCACCGGGCGGGCTGCCAAACGCCTGGCGGAAACCTCCGGGCGGGAGGCCAAGACTATCCACCGTCTCCTGGAGTTCGACCCGGCCAGTGGCAATTTCAAGCGGAAACAAGAAAATCCCCTCAAGGGCGATGTCTTTGTGGTGGATGAGGCGAGCATGCTTGACACCATCCTCGCCTGTCAATTGGTGCGGGCTATTCCTCGCTCGGCCGCCCTCATTCTGGTGGGCGATGTCGACCAACTCCCCTCGGTCGGTCCGGGCATGGTCCTGGCCGACATCATCCAGTCCGGCCTTTTCCCGGTGGTGCGCCTGACCGAGATTTTCCGCCAGGCCACCCAGAGCCGCATCATCACTAACGCCCACCGCGTCAACCACGGCGAACTCCCGGAGTATCCCCGGGAAAAGCTGGCCAACCCCGCCAGCTGCGATTTTTACTGCCTGGAAGCGGAGGATCCGGACGCTATCGAGCGTAAGATTGTCCAGTTGATGTCAGAACGCCTCCAGGCTGGCTTTCAGCTTGACCCTAGGCGGGAAGTGCAGGTCCTTACCCCAATGCAACGGGGGAGCCTGGGCGCCAAAAACCTTAACGCCGTTCTCCAAGCCACCCTCAATCCAAGCGCCCCCGGGATTCAGCGCTTCGGTCTCACTTTTCGCCAGGGCGACAAGGTGATGCAGACTGTGAACGACTATGAGAAGGATGTCTTTAACGGCGACATCGGCCTTATCGCTAGTCTGGACAACGAAGAACGCCAGGCGGTGATTGATTTCGACAACCATCTGGTGACCTACCGTTACGAAGAGTTTGACGAGCTTTCCCTCTCCTACGCCATCAGCATCCACAAATCCCAGGGTTCGGAATACCCCTGCGTGGTTATCCCCTTCCACACCCAGCACTACACCATGCTCCAGCGTAACCTCCTCTACACCGGCATCACCCGTGGCAAGCGCCTGGTGGTGTTGGTGGCTAGCCCCAAGGCCCTGGCGATGGCGGTGCGGCGGGTGTCAAGCCGGAGCCGCGTCACCAGCCTCCAGTCCCGCCTGGCGGAGGCGGTCAAGGCCGCGGCGGCTCGCCGGCGCTCCTAAAAAAGAGTCGCTTGGCCTCCCTGTCCCCGCTTTTCCCCGTCGCCAGGGTCGCCAGTGGGGAGAGCGTTTCCCTCCGGGGAGGCGAGACAGTCCGCTCCCTCGTTTTCCACCCGGTTGACGCGGGAAGAAACCTCCCGGCCACTAAGAAAACCCTCGGCAGCCGGACGGAGAAGGCGGCTGGGGACACCCGCCCCTTCCTGCCCCAGCCACTCCTCCCAGTTCGCCTCCTCCATGATAAGCGGCATCCGCGAATGGACCGACGCCATATCGGCGTTGGCGGGGGTGGTCAGGATGACGCCGGTACGCCGGTATTCCTGGCCGTCGTTCCAGTCCTCCCAAAGCCCAGCCAGGACCAGGACGGTTTCTTGGTCGGCAGGGGTGAAGTAAAAGGGGCGTTTACTCCTGCCCTCCCGTTTCCACTCGTAGAAACCGCTAGCCGGAATAAGGCAACGCCGGTGCCGGAAGGCGCCCCGGAAGCTGGCCAGGCTGTTTACGGTTTCCACCCGGGCGTTAATCAGGGGTTGGCGGCGCTGGCTCCAGGCGGGGAGAAACCCCCAGTCAAGGACGCTGGCGACCGGCGACCCTCCCTCCGGGGGACGGAGGATGGAGAGTATGGACTGGCCGGGGGCGATATTGTAGCGGGGGGGTAGGTCAGGAAGAGGGAGGCCGAAGGCGGCGAAAAGCGGTTTCGGGATGGTGGCGAGGGCGAAACGTCCGCACATTTTCTAGCCTTTCCAGAGGCGGGGTCAGTAAACCAGTGGCAAATCCTGCCAGTTGGTGGTGTAACGCGGGGATAACCGGTCCTGGCGCATTTTCCAGGCCTCGCCGTGGCCCGCTGTCTGGCTGGCGAAAACCACAGCGCCGCCATAGCGGTGGTTGATCTGGTCCACCGCCCGCATCAGCCGCACCTCCCGCTGGCGGTCGGCGCGGCAGCTAAGCAGGCTCCCTTGCGCCAGGGTCTCCCGGGCCGGACCTATGTCCAGGGCCATAACTCCGGCCCGCTTGTAGCGGTAACCGGGTTGGTATATGCGCCTGAGTCCCTCCCCGGCGGCGGCTACCAGGCGCCCGCCGTGGTCGGTGGGGGGGAGGAGGGTGACGCCCACGCCATTGGCGTACTGGGCGTCGTCCTGGCGGAAGGAGTTGGTGGCTAGATAGACATAGAGGCCAGCGGCGACACTATCCTGGCGCCGTAGTTTTTCCCCGACCCGGCTGGCGAAGGTGGCGACAGCCGCTTCTAGGCTGGCGAGGTCGCCAAGGAGCTGGCCAAAGGAGCGGGAGACGTTAAGCTGCTTACGCGGAGGGGGTGTCTCCTCCAGGCCAAGACAAGTCTCGCCCCTGAGTTCCCGCACCAGGCGTTCCATGACTATACCAAAAAGTTGTTTGGCGTCGCGTGGATCCAGGCGGGAGAGTTCCAGCGCCGTGGTTATGCCTAGGTTCCCGAGCCGTTTTTGGTAGCGGCTGGAAATGCCCCAGACGTCTTCCACCGGAAGGGTGGCGAGAGCGTCCCGGGCCGCCGCTGGCGTGGCGAGGACTAAAGTGGACAACGCCTGGCGTTTCGCCAGGCGGTTGGCAGCCTTGGCTAGCGTCTTGGTGGCGGCCAGACCCACCGAAATGGGGATGCCAGTCCAGCGTTGTACTGTATGGGCGATGTCTTGGCCGAGACTAGTGGCCTCCGCCTCCTCCCGGAGAGTGGGAAACTCCAGAAACGCCTCGTCAATGGAATAGACTTCCAGGCGGGGGGAGAAGCGGGCGAGGGTTTCCATCACCCGGCGGCTGAGGTCGCCATAGAGGGAATAGTTGGAGGAAAACACCGCTATCCGGTGTTGGCGGCAGAAGGGCTCGACCTGGAAGTAGGGCCGGCCCATGATGCTCTTGGCCTCGCGGCTGGCCGCCACCACGCACCCGTCGTTGTTGGAGAGAACCACGACCGGGCGCTCCCGTAGGTCGGGGCGGAAGACGCGTTCGCAAGAGGCGTAGAAGGAATTGCAGTCGGCCAGGGCGAACAAGGTCAGAAATCCTTTATGGCGTGCTTTACCACTCCCCAGATGCGTAGCTCGTCCCCCTCCTGGAAACGGATGGGCGGGAAGGCGGGATTTTCCGCCAGGAGTTCCGGGAAGCCGTTACGCTGGCTAAAGCGCTTGAGAGTGAACTCGCCGTTGACCACCGCCACCACCAGGCTGCCGTCTGTCGCCTCCAGGCTTTTGTCCACCACCAATATGTCGCCAGGCGTGATGCCGGCCTGGATCATGGAGTAGCCAGACACCCGTACCAGAAAGGTGGCCTGGGGATTTTTCACCAGGTGGTGGTGAAGATCTAGGGCCGGCTCCATATAGTCGTCGGCCGGGGAAGGGAAGCCGGCCTCCAGGGTCGGCCGGGCCAGGGGGAGGTACCTCGGAGGGGAAGCGGGGGGAAGTATGGCCTGGACGTGACTGGACATGGGGCGCTATCTCCTTCGAAAGTACGGGCCGGCGGTAATTGGCAGGAGTTTTGCCCCGGAGCGTCGGTATCCAGTCATCCGTACAGGTGTTTATATGGAGTTTTAACCTGGTTTATATCTATTATGTGGGCCATTAATACTAATATTTTAACTTTATATAGATCGACACCTGTATAATAGTCTACTAATTGGCAAGGTCAAGGTCAAGTAGAATAAACCTACTGGGAAACGCCGCGAGCCGGCTTCTGGTTAGCCGATCCAGGGTAAGTCCTGGCCAGGAAAGCTGTTCCGCCCCGTGGTTTCACCGGGAGCGTTGAATCAGTTCCGGCGGGATGCCGGCGTTTTGCCGGAAAACAGCGGTCTCACTAAGCCAACGCCGGGCGTCCAGGGGATAGCCGGCGCTGGGTTTAAGACCTGGGAGGCGAGCGCCAAACCAGCTGTTTAACTCAGCCATGGCGCGTTCCCGGGCGTATTTGGCGAGCTGGCTAGCCAGGGCGGTGGAGAAGGAGGCGCCGTCGGCGCGGGGTTGGAAGGTGACTAGCGGCTTACCCGCCTCCAGGTGGAGGCGGTAGGTGGATTCCAGTGCCCCGGCCTGAAGGCAGTCAATCCAGGCGCCGGGGAAAAGGCGGGTGAGGAAGGGGAGATAGTCGTTACGTCCGCCTTGTTTGTCTATGGTGACCCGGAGGTTTTCCCCGGCGAAAAGCCGCGCCAGTTTTTGCAGGTGCGCCCCCGTTTCCAGGAGGAGGGCGGCGTTTTTGTTTAGTCCCTCGGCGTAACGCTGGTTAAGTTCACCTGGGTTAAGCAGGGACACCTCCAGATGCGCCACCCGGGAACCGCTTTTCTCCAGGGCTAGGGTTAGCTGGCTAGCTAACTTGGCCACTTGCTCGGGTGGGACGTGGCAAGGGAAGGGTAGTAGGGAACCACTGTGCCAGGGGTAGCGGCCGGGGGGGAGGCGGCCGTCGGGGAAACCGGAGAAAAGGAAGTCGGGGTGGTTAGCGCCGCGGCAGCTGGCGAAGGCGGCGAGGGTCAGTTCTAGGCCCGCCACGCCACTAACGCGGTGGGCGATCTTGCTGTCAGCCACCAGTAGGCCCGGGTGGCTACCCGGGTCCTTGCCGACCGGCGGGTCCCACTCCCGCCATGGGCGGTTGTCTTCCCAGGCCTCCGGCACCTCAAAGGCGGTGGCGGCGGTGGCGAGGGGGCCGAGGGTTGGTCCCAGGCCAGCCTCGTCTATTCCGGCCATAATCATGGGGGGTAGGGAAAAAGGCAAGCCAGGAGACCGGTCAGGCAGCCGATGGCGTCCAGACTGGTTTGCTGGCGGAGAGGATCACGAAAACTGGCCCACTTGTTTTCCTGCCCAAACCAGAGGGAGACGGAGGTGAGGCCGGAAAGGAGGAGAGTGAAGAGGAGCCAGGCCGGAGGGGCGTTTTGGCTTAGACAAGCTCCTACCCCAAGGCCGAGGGGTATAGCCATGGCGATGCCGATAAGCGCCACCATCAACAGACGCGCCTTGTTCTCGCTCCAGGCCACCGGCAGGGTGGCGATGCCAAGCAGGTGGTCGCTGTCAACATCGGCGAGGTCGCGGATAATGGTTCGGCCGAAAACAAAAAAGAAGACGTAGAGGACAGTGGCCAAACCCCGGGGATCGGGCCAACTGGCTAGGCAAACTGGTCCGGCGATGGTGAGTGACCAGCCTAGAGCGGTGAAAATGGCGAGGGAGGCGGGGTGACGGCGCAGAGGGTGGAGCAGGGGCATTTTCTCCGTCAGGCGCCGCGCCAAGAGTAGAGTTGCGAGGACAGCGGGGACAAACAGGGACGCCACCCCATTCTGGAGAGCGAGGCCAAGGGAAAGGAGGACGGCGGTCCAGGCGAAAAGGAGAAGAAGGGTGCGGTGGCGGTTGTAGAAAGGATCGATACCGGAGATGATCCTGACCGCGTGATCGTCCGGGACCCGGCGGTTAAGGAGGTGGGCGAAAAAAACATACAGTCCGGCGGCGGCGGCCAGGCTGGCCTGGCGGGGTATTTCCGCCAGGTATTGGCAGCCGAGGGTGAGTCCGGCAGCGGCGAAAGCGGTGGAGAGGCGGCTTTCGGGAAGGAAATGCAGCAGACTCTCCAGGTGGTTACGGAAGCTTTTTTTCCCCAGGCGAAGCAGGCGGGCGGCCACGGCCTGGGTGATCCAGCCGGGGGTGCTGGCGCCAGCGGTGACTCCGGCTAGGCGGAAATTCTGCAAACTTTCAGAGTCAAGATGGTTGGCGTCGGGGATGAGAAACACGGGTTTACCGGCTTCCCGCGCCGCCTCGGCCAAGCGGCGGCTGTTGGCGCTTTCCGGGTCGCCAACCACCAGCATAACCTCGACCTGTTCCGCCAGTTCCCGCGCCTCGGCCTGGCGGCGTTCGCTAGCCTGGCAAATGGTGTTATGGACCTGTAGGTCAGGGAGGCGCTGACGGAGGATATCGGCGATGTGGGTGAATTCCCGGTTGGAGAAGGTGGTTTGGGCTAGTAGTACCGCCTCCCCTTTCACCGTCAGGGTAGAGGCTTCCTGAGGGGTGGAAACCAGCCGGGCGGTTTTACCGGCGTGGCCGAGGATCGCCAGCACTTCGGGATGGTCGCGGTCGCCAGCCACAATCACTGTGCGACCCGCCGCGGCGGCGTTGGCCGCCAGGTTGAAGTTGCTGGCGACATGGCAACAGGTAGCGTCCACCAGGGGGTGCCCAGCCGCCAACCAGGCCTGGCGTTCAGCTGGCGGAGCGCCGTGGGCGCGGATCAACACCGCTTTGCCGGCGGCGGGTTGCTCGGCGCTACTGACAATTCCTCGCAGGGCGAGCAGGCGCACCGCCTTGCTGTTGTGGATGAGCGGGCCACTAGCGAAAATACCGGGTTGGTGGCGGGCCGCGTCCACCGCGACGCGGAGGGCGCTCTTCACTCCGCTACAGAAACCGGCGGATTCAGCGAGAATGACTTTCATTTCGACAAGACGCTTCTCAGGGTCTCTACCTCCAGGCGCTCCAGGCGGTGGATTATTTCGCCCCGCTCTTCGCCAGCCAGTTCCAGTTCCGGGGCGATTTCCTGGAGTAGCTGCTCCGGATCAGGGTTTTTCTTGACCCGGAGATAAGCGCCTTTGAAAAAGGCGGCGGTCCGGGTGTCGGGGAGGAAGGCCACCACCACTTCCCGGCCGGTCGTTACCTGGATGGCGCGTAGAAAGCGTTCCGCCGCGTCGTTGTCCAGTTGTCCAGCGAGGGCGGGTAGAGTTAGGGCGGGGAGTCCGGCGTAGACTGGCGGTCCTTCCCCGGGGGTAGGCGAAAGGATAACCAGACGCAGACGCTCGGGAAGATTGGCCCGCTCCGCCGAAAGTTTGTCCACCGACCCAAGCCAATAAAGGTTTTGCTCAAGAACCTCCACGCCGCCGGGATGGGGGAGGCTGGTGGTTGGCTGATGGCTTTGTTCCGCCACCCGCAGGGCGCCGGACTCGTCCGGCTGGAGGAGCGGGGGCGCCTCAGCCGACGGTGAGCTGGCTTCGGGAGAAAGGTCGGGAGTGGCGGCTATCGGCTGGGACAGCAGGGTGTTTTCGCCACTGTCTGGCCGGAAGGCTTCGTCCGTCGGGGTGGTAAGAGTAGGTTCAAGGGTGGCGGTAACGGCCTCTTCCGGACTAGGTGAAAGGCTGGTTGACGTCGCTTCCAGCTCGTCCTTGGCGACTTCCGCCGCCGGAGATCCTTCTTCCGGTGGAACAGGCGGAGCTTCCGCTGCGGTGGCGGGCGGCGCTTCTTCCGCTGGGACGGTCGGCGATTCCGCCGGTGGGACAGGCGAGGCGTCGGTGGCAGGCTCCGGGTCAGGTGAAAGTTCCGGAGGCTCGGCCACTTCCGGCCCGTCGGGGGCCAGCGACACTATTTCTCCCCCGCTGTCCGGGGTGGTGACGGGACTGTCGCCCGCGCCGGCGGCGTCGCCGGCGGCGGTAAGCGGTTCGGACGCCGTAGGCAGGACCCCGGCCGCTTCACCGGTCGGGACAAAAAGGTTGCTGGTGTCCAGAGGCGAAGGGAGCTCCTCCGCCGGAGTGGAAGTTCCCCCGGTCGCCAGGGCGGGAAGAGACGTGTCCACCCGAGCCGGTGAGGGGAAGCTACCACTGGTTTTTGGCCCATCCACCGGGCTAGCCGCCCGCCAGATCAGAGCAAACAGGACCACGGCGGTTAAATTGGCCGCCAGGCGATAAGTTGTCGCAAGCTTGCTACGCATGCCAGACACTCCCTGCGGGTGTTGGGTTTTACGAGAGATTAAGCCTTTGCCGGGAGAGGCCACCTGGTCTGCCCCGGGGGAGTAATGACTCCGCTCCCCGGAGAGTATATATCATGCCGGGGTTATTGGGAACAGCTTTTGCCGGGAAATCATCTTGGGGGATGGCCCAGGCGGGGAGGGTGGGGTCCGGGGAGGGGTGG
>JAITQC010000132.1 GCA_031289115.1 Planctomycetota bacterium | reverse complement strand
CTGCCACCTTCAGGGGGGTGTCGTCAGGCATTGTCTTTCTCCCTTGGTCCTTGCTGGCCCGCCGCCGCCTGGGCTGCCCAGCGGGCCGCCATGGCGTTACTGGGAAGCGTGACTACCCCGGCCTGGTTTAGAATGGCGATTTGGCTAGTCCGGCTTGGCCGGTCGCTTTCGGTGCCGCAAACCGAGGCTACCACCAGCTTGTCACTCTTTTGCCCCCGGTTGTTCGCCGCCGCGGTCTCTAGCGCCTCGGCAAGGAGCTCAGCCTGCCGGGGGTGGGAGCCATAGCCAATCACCAGGTCCACTAGTACCACCGACACCGCCGGGTCGCCAAGGGCCGCCACCACCCGCTCCATTTTGAGGTCGGGAGCCATCATGGGGTGCGGCCGTCCCACAGTAAATTCGTCTTCGCCAAGATCCCAGAACACATGCCCGGGAAAAATATCCCGCCCGGAAATCTTTTTGAATCCAGCGACCGTCAGGTTGGAGGCCTTGTCCCCGGGTAGAATTGAGGAGGCGATTTCGGCAGCTTCTTGGCAGAGGGTGCCTCCCCCGAATAGAGCGCAGAGCCGTCCGGGCCGGGATAACGCCCTCGGGACAACGCCAGCCAGCTTGGCGCCAGGAAGGAAGGGTTGGGCGGTGAGTAGGGCGAGTTCAGTAAGGTCGTGGGCCGCGGTCATCCCCGCCGCTGTTTCCAGGCTATAGTCACTCGCCCCCATGTAATGGACAAACACGGGTTTACCCAGGCTACGCACCCGGTCGACAATTTTACGCCGGGTCGCTTCACCCGGGGGTTTACCTAGAAGCATGACTACCTTGGTGGCGGCTTCATTAGCGAGGCGGTCGATGGCGGCGAGGAAGGTGAGGCCGCCAATGGCGTCCTTAAGGTCACGTCCACCCGTGCCATAAGCCTGGCTTATGCCAATGCCCAGGCGGTCAAGAAGGCAGATCGCTTCCTGGAGCCCCGTGCCGGAAGCGCCTACCACCCCCACCGAGCCTGGCTTGACCGCGTTGGCGAAAGCCAGGGGGGTGTGGTTGATAATGGCGGTGCCGCAGTCCGGACCCATGACGATCAGGCCTTTTTTAGCTGCCAGTTGTTTCAAGGCGAGTTCGTCAGCGATAGCGATGTTGTCACTATAGAGCATGACATCCATCCCGGCCTGCAAGGCCTCGGCCGCCTCGTAACGCGCATAGTCGCCGGCGACCGAGATAAGAGCGAGGTTAAGGCCAGAGACGCTTTTGGCCGCTTGCCGCAAAGTGGCAGGTTTTCTGACCTCTCCGGCGCCACTGGCGCTGTCTTCCGTTTCCGCCTCCAGAAGGCGAGCCACCAGTTCGGCCGCTTCCCTAGCCGCCTCCTCTGAACCCTGGATAGCGATCGCCAGGTCATTAGCCTGGGCGGCCTCGATTTCCGGGGTCATCAGTCCCGAGGAGAGAAACAGTTCCTTGTTTCTGGCGGTGGCCATCATGGCTGACACCGTCTCCGCTCCGCTTTCTTTGGCCGCCTGGACCGACAATTTCATAAGGAATATGGAATCGCGGTAGGTGTCTTTTTTTACCACTGCCTTGACCGATGCCATAGCTAGGCCTCCCGATGCCAGGGAAGGGGACGCCCCCCGGGCTGATGTTTCCCCCGCTTCCGCGCATTAAGCCGGACGGATAAATTTCCCCTGGCCAGGTTCGGCCAGGATTTGGTTTTTTTCGCCATCGTAAACCTTGGTGCCGCGGACAAAGGTGGCTAGCACCTTACCTTTTATCTGGCGTCCCTCGTAGGGGGTGTTTTTCTCCTGGCTGTTGCCGAGACTATGGCGCCAGGACCAGACCCATTCCTGGTCAGGATCAACCACCACCAGGTCAGCGTCAGCGCCGGGGCGGATACAACCCTTCCGGGGATAGAGGCCGAACCGGCGAGCGGCGTTACGGCTGAGAATTTGCCCCAGAACCTCCGGCTTAACTCCCCGGTGGTTAAGGCCCTCGTCCAGAAGGAGGGGGAACATCAGGTCGATACCGGAAAGACCGGGAGGGGCCTGCCAAAGTGACTTGTCGCGTTCCTGGTCCCAATAGGGCGAATGGTCGGAACCGAGGATGTCAATTTCTCCCGCCAGTAAGAGGTGCCACAAGGCCTCCCGGTTTTCCGGTTCGCGTAGAGGTGGGTTGCATTTGGCCCTGCTACCGCAACGCGCGAGGTCCCGCTGGTCCAAGATCAGGTAACTGGGGCAAGTCTCGACAGTAAAATCGGCGCCTTGTTGGCGATAGAACCGCATTACCGGCCCGGCCGCCGCGGTCGAAAGGTGGCAAATATGGATCCGGCAGCCAGTCTCTAGCCCGAAGAGAAGGGTGCGCTGCACCGCTTCCACCTCCGCCACCGCCGGGCGCGATTCCTTATGGGCAATACCGTCCCGCCGTCCCGCTTTTTCCAGGCTGGCGACCAGGGAGTCGACAATTTCGGCGTTTTCGGCGTGTACGCCGACCAATCCACCTAGGGCTGCCACTTCCCGCAAGGCCTGGATAAAGTCGTAGTCCCCCAGCCGGGGACTGTCTGGATCAGTGGAGAGAAACACCTTGAAGGCAACCGCCCCGAGGGCATTAAGTTCCTGATAATGCCCGGTGGCCAATTTGTTCATGCCGCCCCAGAGGGCGAAATCCACCAGGGAAAGCTTTTCCGCCCGCGCCATTTTGGCGTCAAAGCTGGCTTTGTCCACGGTGAGCGGAATTGACAGGGGCATTTCGAGCACGGTAGTGACGCCGCCCGCCGCCGCCTGGCGGGTGCCACTCTCCCAGTTTTCCCGGCTAGTGTTGGGGCCGGGATCCTTGAAGTGTACGTGCGGGTCGATTAGTCCAGGAAACAGCATTAGGTCGCCAAAATCCACTTCTTCCCGGGCGGCCAAGGGATACTCCGGTTGGGCGAGACAGGCAATACGACCGTCCTTGACGCCGATAGCGGCGGGGAAGACAGCGTTTTCCATCACCACGCGACGGCTTCTAATAACCAGATCGAGGTTGTCCATGCGCGTTTTCTCCTGTCCAACCCGGGTTTTAGCCAAAGACCAGTACCAGAACGCCCAGTAGGGCGGCTGAAAGCACCGACACGCCCAGTAGTTTACGGATAATCACCCCCTCCTGGCCAGCCACGCCAGCGGTAGTGGCGCCCAGCATGACCTTGGCGGGGGAAATCATGCAGCCTAAAGCGCCGCCGCAGGTCTGGGCTGCCAACACCACCGCCACATCAAAACCAGTCAGGCGGGCGGTGACAAACTGGAACTGGCTAAACAGGATGTTGGAGCTGACATTGGAGGAGGACATGAAGGCGCCTAGAACTCCAATCAGGGGGGCTAGCGCTCCGTAAGCGTTACCGGTGAGGGCTGCCGCCGCCTGGGCCAGGACATCGGTTTGTCCTGTCCCGCCCATGACCTTACTCATGCCAATAAGGAAGAGAACAGAAAGCGAGGCTGGCAAGGCTTTACGCCAGGTGTCCCTAAGGGCGGGAAGGATTTTGGCCGAGGGAAGCGCCTGCTGGCGATAGTAGTAAAAACCAGCCACGGCGGCGGAAAGGAAAAGGAAAAACCCGGAGTGTATCAACCAGGCCAGGGGTGAATAATTGTCTGAACCAGGACTAACAAAACCAAGTTTGGTCGTGTGTTCGGTAAAGATGAAGCTGGTGGAAAACCTCCCCAGGGCGTTTTTCAAGGGCGGGGTGAGTAGCACCAAAAGGGAAATGACCGTGAGGGCGTAGTAAGGAAGTAGCGCCTGGTGGAGAACAAGTCCGCCACTAGCGGGGGCGGCGGGTTGCTGGCTATTTGCCACGAGTAGCGGACTTATGCTGGAACTGGCCTGCCGATAGCGTTTCAGCCGCGCTAAAAGCAGGGCCAGGCCCAGAGCCAGGGTGGTGGGGATAACGGTGGCCAGAGATGGGAGGAACGCCGCCAGGGCCATTTGTCCGCCGCCCATAGTAAGTCCGAGGATCAGCACCGCTGGGAATCCGTGCCGCACTCCCGCCAGCCCCTGGTAGAACCAGCAAAGAGTAAACCCAGCCAGGAGGTTCATGAGGAAAAGGAAAAAACCGGTCCAAAGGGCGGCAACCAGCCAAGTCTCGGCCGGGAGGGGGATTTGCTGGACCATGGCGTCCCAGGCCAGGGCCAGGGTTCCGAAGGTGTTGGCCCAGCCGTGTCCAAGCAGGGGTATCGCCACCGCCCATAAAGGCTTCACTCCGATGGCAATTAGGAGCGGGGCGGTGACGGCTATGGGGACCCCAAACCCTGACGGGCCCTGGAGGAAGCTGGAAAAGCACCAGCCCAGAGTTAAAACCTGGAGCAGATGGTCAGGAATCAGGGTGGTGATTCCCTGGCGGATAGCGGGGAAAGCCCCGGCCGAGCGGCTGATCTCGTATATTAATATAGCGGGAAAGATAACAATAATAATGGAGATGCTATTCCACACGCCCTTGAGAATCTCGTCGCCCACGTGTTCCGGTGAAGCCTGATAGAAAGACAACGCCACCACCACGGCCAGGGCGAAGGAGGCAAGCGAAGCGCGGACCGCTGTCCAGGAACAGGCGAGAAGGAGGGTCAGGAGAAGGGCGATGGGGAGAACGGCGCTGAGGGTGAGGAAAAGGGTAGGGGAAAGCATTTAGTCTAGCTTTCCTTTGTCATCACCCTCCCCCACGTCCTCTATCGGTTGCAACTCTTCCCCCAGATATGCCTTTTGCACCCGGTCATCCAGGAGGAGGCGACGGGACTGGTCGTTAACTACCACCCGGCCAATCGACATGACATAGGCCCGGGTGGAAATGCGTAACGCCATCCGCGAGTTTTGTTCCACCAGGATGACGCTGACTTTCTCGTTTTTATTGATATTCACAATGGCGCGGGCAATTTCCTGGACAAATAACGGCGCTACGCCAAGCGATGGTTCGTCAAGGATGAGAAGACGCGGTTTTGCCATAAGCGCCCGGCCAATCACCATCATCTGTTGCTCGCCCCCGGACATGGTTCCGGCCGCCTGGTTTAGGCGTTCCTTCAGGCGCGGGAAAAGGGTGAAAACCCGTTGCATGGTTTCCTGCACCGCCGCTTTGTCACGGCGGAGGAACGCTCCCATCAAAAGATTGTCTTTGACTGACATCAGGGGAAACACGTGCCGTCCTTCCGGGACCATGGTGACCCCGGCCTGGACAATGGCGTCGCTAGGCATTTTATCGATACGCCGGCCGTCAAACCAGATTTCCCCCGCGCTTATGGCGGTGAGACCGGTGATGGCCCGGAGGGTCGATGTCTTGCCGGAACCGTTGGCGCCAATGAGGGCGATGGTCTCGCCCTCCTGCATATGGATGGAGACGTTACTGACCGCCAGCACTCGGTCGTAACGCACCTCGATACGCTTGGTTTCGAAATAGTTTGTCATATCCCGATTTCCTCGTCCTCGCGGCCCAAATACGCCTCAATGACGTCTTCGTTGCTGCGGATGGCTTCCGGGTCGCCCTCGGCTATCATCTTGCCGAAGTTGAGGACCACGATGCGGTCGCTGATTTTCATCACCGCCGACATGTCGTGTTCAACCAGTAGCACCGTCACCCCGCGTTCCCGTATTCCCCGCACCATGCCCAGGGCCTCATCTGTTTCCTGGGCGTTCATGCCGGCGAAAGGCTCGTCAAGAAGGAGTATTTTGGGGTTGGCCGCCATACCCATGGCGACGCCAAGGGCTCTAAGGTGTCCATGCGGGAGGTTTTTGGCGACTTCGTTCTTTACCGCCCCTAAGCCCAGAAAATCCAGGATATCCCCGGCTCTTTCGCGAAATTCTTTTTCATCCTGGCGGGCGGTGCGGGTCCCGAAGAAAAAACCCAAAAGCGAGGTGTGGCTGTGCAAATGGTGGGCAACCACCACGTTGTCGGTGACGGTCATTTCCCGGAAAATGGTGGTTTCCTGGAAAGTACGGACAACTCCTTTTCGCGCCACGATATGCGGCTTCTGGGAAGTAATGTCCTCGCCCTGGAAAAGCACTTTGCCAGCGCTGGCGGGCAGGAAGGAGGAGATAAGTTTGAACAAGGTGCTTTTGCCCGCTCCGTTGGGACCGATGACACTGAGGATTTCCCCTTCCTTGACTTCGAAGCTGACGTCGTTGACCGCGGCGAGTCCTCCGAAGCGTTTGGACAGGTTGTGGATTTCCATGATGGCCATTTATTTCGCGCCTCCCAGAGGAGATTTTTTGCCCGCCAGGAAGGGGAGGCGCAGGCTCAGCATACCGTTGGGGAGCCAGAGCATCATGCCTATCATCAGCAGGGCGTAAATAAGGGGCTGGTATTCGTTCAAGCCCTGCAGCATCTCGAAACCAATGTAAAGGACAAAGGTTCCAATCAAGGGGCCGAAGACATAACCCAGACCACCCAGGAAGCAATAGAGCAGGAAATAAGTGGAGTCCTGGACTGAAAAAGTGGCGGGATAAATGCTCTGCTGCATGGCGACGAAAAAGGCGCCGCCAATACCGGCGTAAAAAGTACAGATGGCGAAGGCGATAACCCTTAGGCGCGGGACATCGACGCCAAAAGAAGAGGCGAGGTCTTCGTTTTGCTGCAAGGAGCGGAACAACCAGCCCACGCGGCTGTTTATAATGCGGTAAAGGACAGCGTAACTGGCGATAAGGAGGAAAGCGCTTAAATAAAACATGGCGATATGCTTGTTTACCTTGGCGAAATCGGGGATCAGGGTGATTCCGAAAAAGGACAGTTCGCCCGGTAGGGGAAGATTAAGTATGCCGTTAGGGCCGTTGGTGATGGGAACCAGGCTTTGCGCCGTTAGTCTGGCCGTTTCAGTCAGACTCAGGGTGATCATGGAAAAATAGACGCCTTTAAGGCGAAGCAGGGGAAGGCCGATGATTATCCCCACCAGCATCGACACTATCCCCGCCATGACCAGGCCAAACCAGAAGGACAAGCCGAGTTTACTAATGGCGATCGCCCCGGTGTAACCCCCGATCAGGGCGAAAGCTCCCTGGCCGATATTGATGCGGCCGATGTAAAAAATCAACCATACGCCGGCGCTGATGACGGAGAGAACGGAGGCGGTGGTTATAACTCCCAGCAGGTAGTTCCTGTCCCGGCAAAGATAGGGAAGGAGGACGAGATAGAACGCCAGCGCCACTATCAGGAGGAGGATTTTCTGTTTGCGGTTCATGCGAACACCTCTAGCCAAAAAGAGCGAAGGGTTGGGAAAAATGCGGCGCTGTTATTGTCGCCCGAGGAGTCCGCGGGGGCGGATCGCCAAGAAAATAATCAGGGCTATAAAAATAGCCAGGTATTGGTTGCCAGGTAAAAAACTGGAACCAAAGGATTCGAGAATACCCAGCATCAAGCCGCCGATGATGGCTCCGGAAATGACTCCGGCGCCGCCGATCATGACCATTATAAAGGCCTTGATGGAGAGCCAGGTGCCGAGTCCTGAGTTGACCCCTGACACCGACACCAACATGGCGCCGGCCAGACCCGCCAGCATAGCGGCTAGGGCCCAGCCAAACATTGAGTAGCGGTCGACATTCACCCCCATGAGTTTAGCCGCTTCCCGGTCCTGGGCCATGGCGCGCAAACCTCGGCCGCAACGGGTGTATTTCATGAAAAGGATGAAAAAGACAATGACGGCGACCGAGATGATGATTATGAGCACTCGACTGTAGGGAAGGAAAATATTGTTGCTGATACGCATGACGCCAGAGATGACGGTGGGTACCCCGCGGTGTTTCTCGCCAAAAAAAATGATGAAAAGACTGTCCAGGAGGAGGGCGGTTCCAGTTGCCAGTAACATGGTGCTTTCATCCCTGGCGCTACGCGCCAGCACCTTCCGGAAAAAGAGAATGTCAAAGAGTAGGCCCACCACCGCCAGGGTTATGCCAGCGGCCAATAACGCCACCACAAAAGGGAGGCCTAACACGCCGTAGACATAATAGGTGACGAACCCCCCGAGAACATACAACTGGCCATGGGCGAAATTCATGACATTCATCAAGGAGAAGATGAGAGTCAAGCCTAGGGCTATCAGGGCGTACTGCACACCGGAATACAAGCCGTTAATCAATACCTGACCCATGGTCGGACTCCGCTTGGACAAGGCCGAAGAAGTGGGATGTGGGAAAACACCGTCCCTGGTCATGGAATTTGGCAACACCAGGGGTGGTGTAACACCCCAATTTCTTTTGGCGGGAACGGCAGCGGGACTAAATAGCCGTTTTTATTTAGGGGAAACGGTCCGGATGTAACAGTGCCGGAAAAATCCCGTGTCTATTAGCCGGGTAGGCCATAGACACGGGAGGCGATGGGATGTGTTCAGTTAGCTACTTCACCGACAAAGAGTGTCTGGAAATCACCGTTCTGGTACTCGGTAACAACCATGGGTACGGAAATCTGCCTTCTCTGGGTGAAATCGCCCAGGCCAACATAACGCAGGGGGCGGTTGTCCTTGAGATAGGGATTGGGCATGGAGAAAGTGTCAATCGCCTTCATGAACAAGCTGATGTCAGTGAGGGCGGCGGGACCGGCGGCCTTGATGGTGTTAAGAATAATTTCCAGGGCGTAAACCTTGGTGCCAGCCTCGTCGTTCCATTCACCCGCGACTTTTTCATAATTCTTGATAAACTCTTCCATATAGGAGCTGCGGATTGCCGGAGTGCTGGCGCCACCAACCGAGATGAAACCATTGGCGAGGTCGCCCGCGAGTTCCGAAATCACCTTGGCGTCCTGGGCTGTCTCGGTGGAGATGATTCCCTTGAAGCCAAGTTCCCGGGCCGCCCGGATCAGCAGGGGCGTGTCGGCGGGAGCGGCGCCAGAGATGACCAGGAGATCGGGGTTGCTGGATACCACTGAGGACATAACCGGGAAGAAGTCGGTAGTGCCTGTTTCATAAGAATCACTGGCGGCGACGATGTTTAGGTTGAGGGCTTTTGCCGCCAGGACGCCTTCGTCACGTTGGTTCAGGGACTCGGAGTCGTTACGGGCGACAAAGGCTATAGACTTGATACCGCGCTTATCCTGGAGGTACTTGTAAATAACCGGACCCGCCTGGTAGGAAGCAATCATACCGAGAATGGAGTTTTTGGCGGGTGGGGTGAACAGCTTCTTGGAAAAAGCGTAGGGGATGCTGATAGCTGCACCTTTTTCAATGGTGGGGACAATAGCCATGGAGGTGGGGTCGATATTGGGACCAATGATATAGCGGATCCCTTCCTCGTGGATAAGCCGTTCGGCTCCGGAAACAGCCACCTTGGGGTCGTTACGATCATCAATGGAGACAATCTCTATCTTGTACTTTTTACCACCGATTTCGAAACCACCCTGTGCATTGATCATGTTGGCAGAGGCTTCGGCGCAATAACGGTTGACCAGGCCCCAGGAAGCGGCTGGACCACTCATGACACCGAGGACGCCGATTTTTATGACATCCTGGGCCATAACGGCCGAAGCTGACCAGAGACAGGCGAGAAACAACATTCCCAAAGAAACTTTACGTACCGCACTGGTAAAACGCATACTCTCCCCTCCTTTGTAAAAGCTGGTTGACAACAATACACCCTGACAGAGGTGTTTTATCCACATATGGTTTGGCGCTAGTGGTAAACGGCAGATACTTAGCTTGCGGTAGGCCAGTGGGAAAAGACTAGCTAGCCCAGCTTGACCCATGGCAAAAAATATAACCGAAGGTGATATTACTGTCAAGTGGTAATACCAATTAAACTTTAGACCAAAAAATAAAAGCCAAACCTCTCGGTTTGGCTGATAAGTAGGTGTTATTAATTCTAAAGACTTAATTTAAATGCATTACCAGCATTGAAACAAGTTGATTGCGGCGCGATGGAGAAGCCGGCGGGGTAAACCGCGGCCTTGCTCACTCGCTTAAGAGCCGTTTCGGATATCGTATTTTTGCATTTTATTATACAGGGTTTTCCGGGAAATCCGGAGTTTCTCCGCCGCCTTCCCGCGCCGCCAGCCACAGAGGGCAAGGGTTTGAAGAATACGGTTACGTTCGCTTGGGTTAGCGGGGGCTTCCGGCAGGGGTTCTTGCCGTGGAATGGCGTCGAGTCGGGTCTTTTCCTCTTCCCACCCATTTGGGCTGGCATTGCTTACCGAGACTGGCAAGTGTTTACGGCCGATCAGAAAATCTGAACAAAGGACAGAGGCGCTTTCAATAGCGTGTTCCAATTCACGGACGTTTCCCGGCCAATCATGGCGTTGTATCGCTTCCATAGCCTCGGGGGCTAGACGACAGGGATGTTGCTCGAGTTTACTGGCAGCCCGGCGGAGAAAATGCGACGCCAATATGGGAATGTCCTCCTTGTGGGCGCGTAGGGCGGGAGTATGGATAGTTACCACGTTAAGGCGATAATAGAGATCTTCCCGGAATTTACCCTTGCTAACCAGGTCAAGGAGGTTGACATTGGTGGCGGCGATGAGGCGGAAATCAAGTTTAACCACCCGGTCGGAACCCAGACGCTGCAACTCGCGCTGCTGGATGACCCGTAGAAGCTTGGCTTGAATCCCCAAGCCAAGCTCACTAATCTCATCGAGAAACAAGGTTCCTTTGTCAGCCAATTGGAACAGGCCGACCCGGTCTTCCATAGCTCCGGTGAAAGCGCCCTTGGTGTGGCCGAAAAGCTCGCTTTCCAGTAAAGCCTCCGGGATGGCGGCACAATTGATCTTGATGAATGGGCGATCGAAGCGGCGGCTATTGAAGTGAATAGCTTTCACCACCAGTTCCTTGCCAGTACCGCTTTCTCCGGTTATGAGGACATTGACATCTTTATCCGCGACTTTGTTAACAACTTCATAAAGATCCTGCATGACCCCGCTCTGACCGACAATCTCGTCAAATCCTTTTTTACGCAATAGTTCCCGCCGGAGGTTTTTGTTTTCATGCGCCAGGTGGATGATTCTTTTGTATTGGGAACCAATCTCCTCCATGGCGGCGGCGGTGGGAATGCGCTCAAATATGGAGCCGCCCATGTATCCATCCGCACTGGTGGCTTGAATTACCTGGTCCAGGTCGTCAGGGTTGGCGATGGGGCCAACGCAGTAGAAAAAGCGGAACAATCCCGGATTCTCCCGTTCCGCCGCCTGGAACACTTTGTTGAAGGTGTCGGCGAGTTTGGCCATCTCTATTCCCTGTCCGGAAAAAGTCTTCTCGGTTACCGGCAGGTTGAGGTTGACACATATTCCGTTCGCTCCGGCCGCCGCCATTTGTCTGGCCTCATCTTCGGAGTAGACGAAGGGCAGGGTGAAAAGCCCTAGGCGCAGCGCTTCCTTGATATATTCCACTTCGCGGGAGTAACCATAACCCGAGCCATCGAGGAGGCGCCGCAGGGGGCCGTCGAAAAAACCCATCGAGGGGAAGTTGTTGACACCGTCGAAGCCGGCGTCAACAACTTGGCGGAGGAGGTCCCGCCAGTCATGGCTGGGGTCGGTAGGAGAAAGCCCGATAAAGACAGGTTTACCGCTGGCCCGGGGAAGCACCTCGGTAACCGCGGGACGGAGGACAATCTCATTGGCGTTGCCCATGGGTAGATACGCCCCGATCGAGGGCACTCCCGCGGTGCGAAACCTTCCCCCGGTGGCTATAAGGAGAAAATCCGCTCCACCGGCAAGAAGATGGCGGCTAGCCATCCCGGAACCCACGGCGGCCCCTATCACCTTGTCTCCGCCATCCAGGGTGGCGCGAAAACGGCTGCTGACTGCCTTGGCTTTCATAGCATGTTCCGATCATACTGGATTCCCGGACCGTCAATACGCCAGGTATCGTCACCGGCGAAAGCCAATCGGGCTAGGACTATGTCGCTACGCTCGGGAGGAACAAGTCGGGCGACCTTGGCGTAGCGCGCCTCAGTTTCCTGGTTCCAACTGGCGTAAGTCCCGTCCGGGGTGATTCCCGGGTGGAATACCAGCATGTCAGCCCCGGCGGAGAGCATCGCCTCGGTCTGTTCGGGAGTAAACACCACCGCCGAAGTGAACAATCCTTTTTCCCCGGCCTGGTAAATAAGATCCACCTCGGTCTGGTATCCCAGGCCTGACGCTTCAAGTGAGTGGCGGAATTGTTCTCCCGCTATGCCCACACTAGGGAAATTCTGTACCGCCAGAAAGCCGGCGCGCCGAAGGGTGTCAAGAAACTGCGAGATGACGATGAATTGGTCGGCGGCGAAAACACCGGCAATAATATTAGTGTTGTCTATCCGCAGCAGGTCAGAAAGCCTCACCACATCGCTGTTTGCCTGGTAGTAGGGAAGTATGCCCATGACCGAGGCGGGAAGCTTGGGGTCAAGCGAACCGGCCATGCTAGCCACGGTCCAGGATGCTTTGGCCGCCAGGGCTTTTTCCAGTTCTCCACTTCCCGACACTCCTACGCCCCAAAAAGGGCGGTGATTGGTGGCGGCGAAAGTCAGGCGCGATTTGAAAGCAGCACGGTTCATTCGTTCGATCCCTCTCCTTCTAAATCCTATAAACTTGGCTTTTGCCGCCTGGGTATTTCCCATGAGCTGGGCAAGGCGAATTACTCGAAATGTGAAATTCAATGGGTATTGCCCAATATGTGCAACAAAATAACCCATTTGTCAAGTGAGGCACTGGGAAGTCCCGGGCGCCTAGGACGAAGCGTATTTCCATCCCCGCCGGTGTTTGGGAAAAAGGGGTAAACGTTTAAATTCGTTTAAACCTTTTTTAAATAAGGTATTAAGATGGGATCGGTTGGTGTGGGTTAGACGCGAATGGCGTCAGGGGTTGGCGTCTTTCACCGGTCAAGGGTAAAGACAATGACAAAACTTAAAAAGCTAAGAGCGTTCCGCTATTTGGAACAAAGGTTGCAGTGTCTCTCTGGGTAGCATGGGAAGGGGAGCTGACTGGAGTTATTCAGGCTTAACCGTTCGGATTGGGAAAAGCAGGAGAGAAAAATGAAATTCACCGGCAGTACTGCAAAGTCCATGGAGATCAAGGTTGACCTGGCTACCGGTCTTATCGCCGGATATCCCACCCTCGAGAGAAATTTGTCTTACATGAAGAACATGTTCCATGACGGCAAGGCGTACGACTCCCTCTTGGCCAAGGGGGATGTGCGGGTTTATGACTTTTTCGACCTGAAACGTCCGGTTAATGACCGGGAGCTTGCTTGCGGGACAAGTATTGTCTACCCCGGCAAGGTTGGCGACGAGTATTTTATGACCAAGGGGCATTTTCATGAAGTTCTCGACACCGCCGAGGTTTACTATTGCCTAAGTGGGCATGGCTTCATGCTTATGGAGAATCCCGAAGGGGATTGGGAAGTGGGGGAGTTTGTTCCTGGACAAGCTGTCTATGTTCCCGGGCGTTATGCGCACCGGAGCATAAACGTTTCCCCTAGCGAGCCCTTGAAGACCTTCTTTTGTTTTCGGGCTGATGCTGGCCATGATTACGCCACTATCGAGTCGAAAGGCTTTCGTAAACTTATGGTGGAGAAAAACGGCGAACCGGCCATAATTGACAATCCCCGCTGGAAGTGATATTACATGGCGAAAATTTTAATAACCCCCCGGTCGCTAAGTTCCCCCACCCATCCTGCCCTGGCCCTGCTAAGCGGGGCTGGGCATCAGTTGGTGTTTCCGTCCCCGGGGAAGACGCCGACCGCCGCGGAACTTAAGGCGGCACTTCCCGGTGTTCTAGGTTGGTTGGCCGGGGTGGAAAAGATTACCGCCGACATCCTCGCCGCTGCTGACCAACTCCGTATCATCAGTCGCAATGGTATTGGAATTGACAATATCGACCTGGAGGCGGCCAAGGCGAGGGGGATTCACATAGCCAATACCCCTGGCGCCAATTCCCGTGGGGTCGCCGAACTTGCCCTGGGTCTGGTTTTTTCGCTCGCCCGGGGTATTCCCCTGGCCGACAGCTCTATTAAGGCAGGCGGCTGGGAACGACGCCAAGGCATGGAATTGGCGGAAAAGACCCTGGGGATTGTGGGCTGTGGCCAAATCGGGCGAACCCTGGCCGGGATGGCGGTGGGAATAGGCATGCGGGTGCTTGGCTATGACCTCTACCCCGACCCTGGCTACCGGTTGGAAGGTTTTACCTACGTTGGTCTGGAAAAAATCCAGGCCGAAGCGGATGTCATCAGTTTACACGTTCCGGGTAGTGAGCAGCCACTTCTCGACCGGGATTTTATCGCCCGTCTTCGCAAGGGAGTGTTGCTAGTCAATACCGCCCGCGCCTCGGTGGTCGACCCGGAAGCCCTTCTGGCCGCGCTTGAGAGTGGCCAGGTGGCTGGCTATGGGGTGGATGCCTTTACCACCGAGCCGCCGGGAAAAACCCCTCTCACCAGTCACTCCCGGGTAATTTGCACCAGCCACATCGGTGGTTTCACCAGCGAAAGTGTCATGCGGGCAGCCAGCCAAGCCAGCCGCAATATCAGCGAATTCCTAGCCAAGGTATGACGGAAAATAGATGGGTGGCAGCACTTCCTGGGGTAGGCATATTTACCAGTGACCGCGCTTTCTCGCCTAGTGGCACAAACACCGCGCTTTGTCTTCCACCGGTTTTTAGCGCTCCAGCGACCGCTGGGGGAAGTGGAGAAAGTAGTTTCAGTAAACCCAGCCGCAGGTTTTTTTAATCACTTTTTCGCCAGTCAAGTTTTATCCAGTGGCGCCAATCGCTGTTTTAACCGATACTTTGGCTGGCGGACATACCCTGGCGGTGGAAAAAGCGGGGGCGTGTTTTCCAGAGGCGAAAAGACTGACTGGTTGCCTGCCAACCGGAGTCGACAACTCAGGATGTTTCCTGAGGGAAGTGTTTTTCACGCCGAGGCATTAAACATCTTTTTTGACGCCAGCGCCGGAAAGAGTTATAGTTAAATTATACGGACCGGGACAAGGTTCGTTAAATATCCCAGCCCTAGTACGCATGCATTAGCATTCACGACTAATTATTTCCTTTCCTTATCCCTTTTTCTTTTGTGGCGCACGGCGTAGCGATTGACGGCAAAACAGTTGGCCGCC
>JAITQC010000110.1 GCA_031289115.1 Planctomycetota bacterium | reverse complement strand
GTAAATAGCAGATTTTTTTTCTCGACTCGCCATTTAATGGTCTCCTTGTTTGTCTAACTATGTCTTGTCTATCGACATGGCGGGCGGCCATCTTTATAATTAAATTTTAACAATCACTGGGACACTTCCCCGCTCCCGGCTCCCCGAGCCGCGGCCCTGGCGAACGCGGGGACGCTGCAGGTCCAGGCGTCGACCCTCGTAACGGGTATAATCCAGGGGCTGAACCAGCGCGAGGGTTAGTTTACTCGCCATGGGGATGATATCGGGGCCCACAAAGACTTTCGACTTCCTCTTCCATGACCGATAAAAACACTCTGTAGACATTTTCCCGGATTAACTCCCGAAAAAGGTTTTGCCCTGTCTCGGGTTGGTTTTTAGCAAGAACCGAGGCGTAAATAGCAGACTTTTTTTTCTCGACTCGCCATTTGATGGTCTCCTTGTTTGTCTAACCATGTCTTGTCTATCGACATGGCGGGAGGCCATCTTTATAATTAAATTTCGACAATCACTGGGACACTTCCAAGCGAAGCTTTCCCAATTCGTCCTGGACCAGACGGTTTCCAGACCGGGATATTTTTCCCGCCTGGCTTTTCCCAACCCCATGGTTGGTTTACTCGGTTGCTAATAGGAGGAACAAAAATGCCCGCGAACTTTAAACTTGACAAAGCATATAATTCCTATAGGATAATAAGAATAAACTTATTGTCCTGTTTCCCCCCTGTTTTACCGGTGTTTCCAGTTGAATTGAGGCATGATCATGAATAAAGAAAACTGGAACAGTGTCGCCATTGATTGTGGTAATTCCTCCATTCGGGTGGTGGTGGGTGAATACGATGGCGAGAAATTGCGAACGACCCTGGTAAGGCAAATGGGACACAAGGAAATCCAGATCAATGGTTGCTGGTTTTGGGACATTCTGGCAATTTTCAACTGCATCAAGGAAGGGCTAAGGGAAGCCTACGCCAGGGTGGGGCATATTCACTCCGCCGGTATCTCAACCTGGGGAATAGACTATGGCTTATTGGGAGAGGGCGAGCTGCTTTTGGCTAACCCTTTGTGCCACCGTAATTCCTTTGGAGAAGAAGGGTTGTCTGCGCTTACGGCAGAGGAAAGACGGGAGCTTTTTGACCAGACCGGTATCCATTGCGACAAGATCAACACGGTTTTCCAGATCCTGGGTTACCGCCGGCGTTTCCCCGTCTTTTGGCGTAACGCCAAAGCCTTGCTGTTAATTCCTGACCTCCTGAATTATTTTCTGACTGGGGAGAAAAACACTGACACCAGTATTGTCAGCACCAGTCAGCTCTTTGATGTGACGGCGGGGAATTACGCCGCCGGGATATTTAAGCGGTTTGACATAGATCCTGATCTTTTACCACCGCTTTGCCCGCACGGGAAAGTGCGGGGGACGCTACGGCCGGAATTGGTGGCGGAGCTGGGAATTAACTCTTTTCCGGTAGTTTCAGTCCCGGGCCATGACACCGCCGCCGCCGTAGCCGCTATTCCCACTGACTCTGGCGAAAAACCGCTTTTTATCAGTTCCGGCACCTGGTCCCTCATTGGGGTGGAACTGCCCAAACCCATGGTAAACGCCAAGGTTTTTCAGCTTGGCCTTACCAATGAGGCGGGGGCGCTAGGGACCACCACCCTACTTAAAAATTCCGTCGGTCTCTTTATCGCCCAGCGCCTGCGCCAGGAATTTGGCGGTGTTTCCGAGGAATACAGTCCGGGCGGGAAAACAGCGATCGAGGACTGGAATAGCATTGTGGCGGGAATCAAGTCAGTTGGGCGGCCAACGGGAATAATAGACCCTAACGACCCGGTCTTCTTCAATCCCCCCAGCATGCGGGAAGCGATCTCCACTTATTTGCGGCGTAGTGGCCAACGCCAGCCGGCCCGGGAGATAGATTATTTCCGGGTGGTTTACGATTCCCTCGCTTTAAGTTACCGGGCGGTGGTTGAGTCTCTGACTGACCTGGGTATAGCCACAGGCGACCTCCATATTATCGGTGGTGGCTGCCAGAACCACTTGCTTAACCAGATAACGGCTGATTTAACCGGTCGGCGAGTGGTGGTGGGACCGGTGGAAGCGACTTCGCTAGGTGTTCTCGCGATGGAGTTACTACATCCGGGCATAGCTAGCGACTTGGCGGCGGTTCGCAAGGTCGCCGCCACCGCCGGCACCCGGGAAGTCTACGAAAGCCGGGGGCGGTGGGACAACCCGGTTATCCCTGAGGCTGGGGGTTGACCGTCTTCGGTCGTTTAAGCGCCAATAGCGCCGGGTAGACCGCCTTCGGGCGCTACCTGGTTCGAGCAATCGTTTTCTTCCCTCAGGGACGCCAGGAGCCAAACATGAATAACCGCATCGCCCGCCTGCGGCAGGAGCTTTTCCAGGAGAAGCCCCGGATTTGCTCCGAACGCTGCCGCATCTTCACTGAGTCCATTCGGCGTAACGCCATGAAGCCGGTGGCGATTCGCCGGGCTGAGGCTTATTACGATGTTTTGGACCAGATGACTATCCGGGTGAAAGAGGGCGAACTGATTGTTGGTAACCAAGCCCGCTGGCCCAAGGCGGCCCCCATCTATCCGGAATATTCCACCCAGTGGATTGTGGATGAGCTGGACGGCAAACCTTTTCGCTGGGAAGAGCGGCCGGGGGACCGTTTCTACATCGACCCCGAGGATGAGAAGGTGGTGCGCGAATCCCTGAAATACTGGGAAGACAAAACCTTGGTCGGATATTTACGCGCCGCCCTGCCCCAGGAGATACTCGATGCCTGGGAGGGCGGGATTATTGACGAGACCTGGGTGGTGGGGGCGGGCCTGGGGAACGAAATTCCTGACTACCGGCTGGTTCTTGAACAAGGTCTCACCGCGATCCAGGAACGGGCGGTTAGTCGCATGGCGCAGATCGACCCCAAGGAGCCGGACGGGGTGAAGAAACGCTTTTTCCTCCAGGGGGTAGTCACCGGCATCGACGCGGTGGTGAATTTTTCCAACCGTGTGGCAGCGGAATGCGGCCGGCGGGCGGCTCGGGTCAAGGACCCCGCGACCCGGGAAGAGCTTTCCCAGCTTGCCGATATCTGCCGCCGGGTTCCTCGCCTCCCGGCCCAGACTTTCCACGAGGCGGTACAGTCGGTTTACCTTATTCTTCTCGCCGTTCATCTGGAATCGAACGGTCACGCTATTTCCCTTGGCCGCTTTGACCAGTACCTCTATCCCTTCTACCAGCGCGATATCGAGGCCGGGCGCCTCACTCCGGAAGCGGCTCTGGAGATAATCGAGTGCTTCTTCATCAAGGCTAACGAACTGAATAAACTGCGGTCCTGGCCGGACAGCGAGTTTTTCCTTGGTTACCAGATGTTTATCAACCTGGCGGTGGGAGGTCAAACCCGGGATGGCTTGGACGCGGTTAATCCTGTGTCCCACCACTTGGTCACCGCCTGCCGGGAACTTCGCCTGGTCACTCCCTCGGTGTCGGTGAAATGGTTCCCGGGGACTCCGGACGCTTTTCTCATCGAGGCTTTGGAGGCGGCGATTGTCCACCAGGGCGGCATGCCCGCCTTCTACAACGATCTCGCTTTTATCCGTACCCTGCGTGACATGGGGGTGGCGGAAGATGACCTGGTGGAATGGGCGCCGGACGGCTGCATCGAAGCGTCTATCCCGGGAAAATGGGACTTCGCCGCCAAGGGTCCCTGGCTAAGCGTGGAGAAGGTGCTGGAGATCACCCTGAATAACGGCGTGGATCCCAATAGCGGCAAGCGCTACCTGCCTACCCGGAAGAATATTGAGGAGTGCCAGTCAACTGAGGAGGTTTTGGCCGAGTACAAGGAGCAACTCGCTTACTTCATGGACCTCCAGGTGGTGACAGAGCACACCAACGACTATGTGCATTGCCTTTACGACATCAATCCCTTCCGTTCCGCCCTGGTGGCGGACTGCATCGAGCGCGGCCTGGACCTGGTGGAGGGTGGGGCGGTTTATTCCGCCGATGGCGGCCCAACCGCCGGCACCATAAGCGCCGGGGACGCCCTGGCGGCTATTGAATACGTGGTGTTCCAGAAGGGGATACTCACCCTTCCCGCCCTCCTCCACGCCTGCCGCAGCAATTTCGCCGATACAACCACTACCCCAAGCGGCCCGGAGATACAGGCGATTCTGAAAAACCGGGCGCCCAAGTTTGGCAACGACGATGACCAGGCTGACCACTGGGTGGTGCAGGTGGAGGAGTTTATTGGTTCGCGCTACCGCCACCATTATCACAGTAGCAAGTACGGCAAGGGTCCTATCCCTTGCTGCTTCTCCTACAGCCAGACGCCAGTGTCAGGGAATATCGCCTTCGGCCGGGCGGTCGGAGCTACTCCGGACGGCCGGGGCAAGGGCGACCCGGTGAACAACGGTGTTTCCCCTGCCAATGGTTCGGAACGGAATGGCGCCACCGCCGCCTGCAACTCGGTGGGGAAGTTGCCCAGTATTTATTTCCAGAAAGGCGCTATTTTCAACATGCGCCTGACCAAGAACAGCGTCGCCAGTCTCGAGCACCGGCAGCGGGTGGTGGCGATGATCAAGGCCTTGTTTGGGAAATACACCCAGCATATCCAGTTTAACGTGGTTGACAACCAGGTCTATAAGGACGCCCGGGAAAACCCGGCCAATTATCCCGACCTGATGGTCAGGGTGTCGGGTTACAGCGCCCTCTTCACTTCCCTCGCCCCCGATTGCCAGGCTGATGTCCTGAATCGGGTGGAGGTGGATTTGTAAGACCCGGGAAATCGATGCCTATGGCCAGGGTGGTTAATGTCGAGCGTTTTTCCAGTGAAGACGGCCCGGGTATTCGTACGGTGGTGTTTTTCAAGGGTTGCTTTTTACGCTGCGCCTGGTGCGCCAACCCGGAGTCGCAAAGGGCGGGCCCGGAAATTCTCCATCTCCAGCGTCGCTGTAATGGTTGCCGGCGTTGCCTGGCGGTTTGTCCAGCCGGGGCGATTAGCGTCCGGGAAGACGGGGCCCTGGTCTCGGAAGTAGCGAAATGCCGTCTTTGTCTCGCCTGCGTCGACGCCTGTTACCAGGCGGCCCGGATTCTCCAGGGGAATGAATATACCCTGGAGGCTTTGACCGAACTGGTGCTACGGGACTACCCCTATTACGCCACTTCCGGCGGCGGGGTGACGCTAAGCGGTGGCGAACCCCTGCTCCAGGCCGACTTTGTCTCCCGTTTCGCCACCGCTCTACGAGAACAAGGAGTGGGCACCTGGCTGGAAACAGCCGGGGCGGTTCCCCGCGAGAATCTGGAACAGGCCGCGCCCCTGATGCAGGGGATCTATTTTGACTGTAAACATGTCGATCCCGGAGTGCATCGGCAACTGACTGGCCTAGACAATCATGAGATCCTGGAAAACCTCCGCTGGCTAGATGCCAACTACCAAGGTTTTCTCGCTGTCCGTTATCCAGTTATCCCCAGCCTGAACGACCAGCCTGAAGCGCTGGCCGCTTTTGTCAAACTGGCGGCGAGTCTTAAGCGGGTAAAGGAGGTATGGTTCCTGCCCTACCATCGTCTGGGAAAGGCGAAATACCAGGGACTGGGTCGGCTTTACGCCCTGGCAGACACTCAACCCCTGGCGGTGCGGGATTTAAAGTACCTGAACCAGTATCAGTCTGACCTGGCTGTTCCCCTAAGGATGTGAGCGATGCTGGTAAGTTCCCCAACCTCCCCTTATATCCTGGAGATGCTTGATATCAGTAAAAGCTTCAACGGGGTGAAGGTGCTTGACCAGGCCAGTCTTAGGGTGAGGGCGGGCGAGGTGCAGGTGCTTCTAGGGGAAAACGGGGCGGGAAAGTCGACGCTTATAAAGATTCTGGCCGGAGCCTACCGGCGGGAGGCGGGAGAGGTGGTGGTGGACGGCCAGCGCCTGCCACCGGGGGCCGGGCCTCGGGACAGCCTGGCGGCGGGAGTAAGCGTTATCTACCAGGAATTCAATCTGGTGCCCCACCTGTCTATTAGCGAAAACATTTTCCTGGGGAAGGAGTTTGGCGGGCGGTTTTTTGTTAACCCGGCCCAGGCGGCGAGCGAAGCCAAACGCTACCTGGATTTGATCGGCCTGGCGGTTCCGGTAGAAACGCGGGTGGAACGCCTGGGAGTGGCGGAAAAGCAGCTGGTGGAAATTGCCAAGGCTATTTCCAACCGAGCCCGGGTTTTGGTCCTAGACGAACCCACCGCCGCCCTCACCGACCGCGAGACCAATCTATTGTTTGACCTGGTGCGCGACCTTAAACGCCAGGGTTTGGGAATTGTCTACATTTCGCACCGCCTGAAAGAACTTTTCAGCATTGGTGACCGCTGCACTGTCATGCGGGACGGCTGTACGGTTGGCGAGGTGGCCATGGCGGAGGTGGATGAGCAGGAACTCACCCGCCTGATGGTGGGTAGGCAACTGGAGCGGCATAAACGCGTTAGTTCGCGGCGACAGGGAGAAAAGGCGCTCGAGGTCCAGGGGCTTTATTACCATGACCGGCTCCGGGATATCAACCTCACCCTGGACAAGGGGGAGATTCTTGGCCTGGCCGGCCTGGTGGGAGCGGGCCGGAGTGAACTCGCCCGGTGTATAGTCGGGGATTACCGGATAACGGCGGGCGAGGTGAGTTACCAGGGAAAAGTCCTGCGGGGCGGCGTGGCGGAACGGATAGACCGGGGGGTGGTTTACCTGTCGGAAGACCGTAAAGATGCCGGGCTCATCCTCTCGCAAAACCTGGCGGACAACATCGCCCTGCCAAGTCTACGGGAATTCGCTCGTCCCCTTATTAATCAGCGCCGCCTATTCGCCACCTGCCAGAGTTTTATTGACCGGTTACGGATACGCCCGCCTAACCTGCGTCTTCCGGCGAAAAACCTGTCGGGCGGCAACCAGCAGAAAGTGGTTATCGCCAAGTGGCTGTGTTCCCGGGCCGGGCTCTATCTCTTTGACGAGCCTACCCGGGGCATTGATGTGGGGGCCCGGGAAGAGATTTACACCATTATGCGGGAATTGGTGGCGGCGGGGGCGTCCATAATCATGATTTCTTCCGACCTGGCGGAGATTCTAAGGATGTGCGACCGGGTGGCGGTCATGGCGGGTGGCCGTATCACGGCGCAACTACTGAATGACGGGGATTTAACCCAGGAGAAAATAATGACCCACGCCCTGGCTGGGGTGTCGGAAGGGGTAGTGTCGGGAGGAAGCCATGTCTAGCCAGGCGCCAAGCCGGGGCAAGCGCTGGGAAATGGGGGAACTGTCCCTCTATGCCGGAGCCCTGGGAATTATCGCGCTTTTCACCCTGGTGTGCCGTTTCTATGGCCGGAACTTTCTTACTCTTACCAACATCCAGAATATCATCACCCAGTCCAGCATTATCGCGGTTATCGCCATTGGCTCTTCACTGGTGATTCTGGCGGGAGGAATCGACCTGTCGGTGGGGTCGGTGGTCGGCATGGTGGGTATATTTGGCGGTCTTCTTCTTAAGGGAGGTACCCCCCTCTGGGCCGCTTGCCTCTTGTCTCTCCTGGCGGGGACAGTTTTCGGCGCCCTCAACGGCTATCTGGTGAGTTATGGAAAAGTGCCAGCCTTTATCGCCACGCTTGGCAGTATGCAGATAGCCCGGGGGTTGGCGCTCCTTTTGAATCTGGGCAAGCCAATTTCGCGTTTTCCCAGTGAACTTGGCCTCATCATGAACGCCAAGGTGGTGGGAAGAATGCCGGTGTCAGTTCTCTACGTCTTTGTCCTTTATTTTTTCATGGCGGTCGTGATGTCAAGAACCCGCTTTGGCCGGCATATCTACGCTTTCGGCGGCAACCCCAACGCCGCCCGTCTTTCCGGGGTGCGCGTCAGGCGGGTGGAAATGTCGGCCTATGTCCTCTCCGGCCTCTTTGCCGCCCTGGGGGGGATAATGCTCCTGTCGCGCCTTTCCTACGCTGATCCTAACGCCGGCAACGGCTACGAGCTTAACGCCATCGCCGCCGCTGTCATCGGCGGGATATCCCTGGCGGGTGGCCGGGGTAGCATCCCCAACACCTTGGTGGGGGCCCTGATCCTGGGTTCTCTCACCTGCGGGCTGCAGATTCTTAATGTTCCAGTTTATTACCAAACCATTGTCACCGGGGTCGTCATTATCGCCGCCGTTTACGTGGATAAACGCGGCGAACGCCGGGCGGAGTGAGGCTGGGGGTAGTTTACCCGCCCCACGCGTCTGGCCAGGTTAAAAGGGAGGATAGTCGTGAATGGCATATGTTGACCTTTAACGGATTGGCGCTGACTTGCGGCGCCATAAGACTATTCCGTGTTTGCCACACTTTAAAGCAACCCTTTTAAGACAACCCTAATCCAAGGAGAAAGCATGTTCAAACGCGTTATTGCCCTTTTAACCCTGGCCCTTTTCGCCTCGAGCGCGCTTTACGCCGGCCAGGTAAAAAACTATGCTGACATCAATATCGGTTTCGCCGGCATGACCTTGAACAACGAGTACCATATAACCCTGGCTAACGGAGCCAAAGCCAAAGCGAAGGAGCTCGGGGTAGGTATTGACGTCCAGGCTGGTGACCAACACGCTAGCGCCGCCGCCCAGCTGGTGATTATCGAGAACTTCCTGTCTAACCAAGTCGATGGCCTCATTATCGTCCCCAGCGCTTCGGAAGGTCTGGAAACAGCTCTCGCCAAGGCCAAGGAACAGGGAGTGGTGGTGATTAACGCCGACACCCTGATCAACCGCGAGGTGGCGGCCCGGGCGGGTTTACCGAATATTCCTTTCTACGGCACCAACAACTTCGAGGGGGCCAAACTGGCGGGACAATATGTCAGGGAAAAATTCCCCAAGGGCAGCCAAACCGCCATTCTCACCGGCATCGAGGGACACCAGAATGCGGCTGACCGCCGTAACGGTTTTATCGAGGGGGCTGGTGACGCCATCCAGGTGGTGGCGGAACAGACTGCCAACTGGGAAGTGGACCAAGGGTATACCGCGGCGCAGAATATCATTAGCGCCCACCCCGACCTCAAGCTGATTTTTGCCAGTAACGACAACATGGGTATCGGGGCCCTGCGGGCGGTGGAAGAGGCGGGCCTCAAGGATAAAATCGCCATCGTCGGTTTTGACGCGGTGAGTGAAGCCCTGGAATTGGTGGCGAACGGGGATTTTCTCGCCACCGTGGCCCAGTATCCTTCCAAGATGGGTGAGTTGGCGGTGGAAAATATAGTCAAGGCGATTCGCGGCGAACCTTACGCCGACTATATCGACACCGGGGTCAAGGTGATACTCAAGGCCAACGTGGATGAGCATAAGGCTTATCTGGCGAAGTATGTCGACTAGGGTTTAACCCTGGGACAATCCGGAGGACTACGCCGCTAGACGGCAGGTGACGTTTTAGACGCCCCGATGCATACCTCCTCCCTTCTCCCTCTACGGGGACTCAAGGGGGAAATTACTACCCCAACCCGGGAAGTTGGTTTACCACTTCCCGGGTTTTTCCTAGGGAAACGACGTTTTTTTTGGGAGTCCCTTCCCGCCAGGCGTCGACCAGTCCCCCGGCGGGGCGGGAAAAACCACTTGACCCAGGCGGCGGCGGGTGTCAGCCAAGGAAAAAGTTATTGCCGGCAACCGGGTGGTCATTTTAAATTGCAGGGTACAGCAAAGGCGATGGGTTTTAAAGGAAAGGGGTGAATGTGGCTGCGAGCAAAAAAGAGGGCCGTCCGACTCCCCGGCGTAAGGCAGCCGGGAAGACGGCGAAGGCCTTGTCCCCGAAGGGAAAAAGCCGGAGTGCGCCAAAGGCCAAACGGGTGACGCCACCGGTTGAGACCGTTATGGATCTGGCCCGGCGTTACTTTTTTACCGGGTTTCACTGCACTGAATCCATTCTCAAGGCGTTTAATGAACGCTTGAAACTTGGTTTAGGCAAGGAAAGCCTCCGCATGGCCACTGGTCTGTCAGCTGGCATTGGCAAGGCCAAGTGCGCCTGTGGCTGCCTGACCGGCGGCACCATGGTTATAAGCTGCCTCTATGGCCGCACCGAGTCCCACCTGGACGAAACACTGGTGTTTGACCTCACCAAGGAACTTCACGATCGTTTCCAGCAGGCTTTCAAACACAGTTGCTGCCGCCTTCTCACCCGCGAGGTGCGCTGGGGTCATCCCGAGCACACGGCGCACTGCGCTGAACTAGTGGCGACCACGGCGGGACTGGTGAGGGAGATACTTCTTGAGACTGAGCAAAACATCGAACTTAACCCTGCTTACCTGGGTAAGCACAAGAAAAAGGGTCCGACTTTGGCCGAGCTATTGGCGGTGTGATTTTCCCGGGAGAGTTCCGCCTCGGTAGTGTCACTGGCAGAGCCTCTTTTCCCTTCCTGACAAAGGACTAATTATGCCCAACTATGAAAAAATGGTGGTCGAGGCGGCCAAGGAAATGGCTAGGCAAGCTCTTACCGTTTCCACCTGGGGAAACATCAGCGCCCGTGATCCGAAGAGCGGTAAAATTTACCTGACCCCCAGCGGTATGGATTACAAGAAGTGTACTGAGGACGACATCGTGGTATTTGACGCCAAGGGCAAGCGTGTCAAGGGTATGCGTAAGCCTAGCATTGAAAAAGACATGCACATCTATATTTTCCAGCATAATCCCAAGTTTAACGCTATCATCCACACCCACGCCCTGTATTCAACCATTATGGCGGTAGCGGGAGTGGAGTTACCCGCCATTACCGAGGAGTTTGCCCAGACCCTGGGGGAACTGGCTCCAGTTAGCAAATACGCTATTCCCGGCACACCGTTACTGGGGGAAAACGTGTCCAAGGTGATTGAGGCAGGTCACCGCGCCGCGCTACTTCCCAATCACGGCGCCTTGGTGGTGGGGGAGGACATGAAAATCGCTTTTCGCTCCTGCGGCGTCTTGGAGAAGGCGTCCGAGGTTTATGTGAAGGTCAAGTCCATGGGTCTGGAACCCAAGGTTATTGACCCGGCCGATGTTGGGCATATGCACCGCTTTTTCACCAATTCCTACGGACAAAAATAAGGCCTGTCCTTTATCTTCGAGGTAAAAGTCGTCCTAACGCCGCAGTAAGGTCACGAATCAAAGACGCTTGTTTCCTCTGCCTTTTGCGACGCGGCAGCTATGCTGACAGCGGCGCCACCTAGGTATTTTGCCAGGTGTCAGCAAAGCGCACTTCCACATATTGAGTAACACCGTTTCAACTCCTTTAGAATAAACCGGTTAATCTCATTTCTCTGACATTCGAGCTATCTTATTTAATTGTATTTTACCTGTTCCGTGTGGTACAGTATAGTAACATGTTTTCTTCTTCACCTGGAGAGTGAAGTGGGGCTGTTGGGGTGGGCAGAGTTTGCCAGTCGGAATGGCTTCGCTTGCCGTGTAATTTGAGCGAGTCTACTCTTTGTAGCTCACCTTCACCCCGAGTGGGTATTTGTTGGCGCCCTTGCCCGCGGTAATCCGAAGACCTGGGCGCGTTGTGGTAGCGGCATTCAGATTTACCCTCACTTTGTGACTAACCCGCCGACGCCCGCGCCAGTTTTAGCTGCTATGGCAAAACATCCGCTGTTCTATCTGGTTCCACTTGCTTGTTCCCGGCGAAATATTGCACAAATGCGCCGGAACAGCCAACCGATTCGCCAAGGTCGGTAACGCCGTCTTCCCTAGGCGAGGGCTCAGACCTCCCGCCGTTGGCCATAATTATTATCTTCCCGGACGCACTTGCCGTAATGCTGGCGGCCCTTCTTACGTCACCAGCGCCAAATGGCTTCACCAGTGAAACGCGCTGTGTCAGGGTAGCTACTGACTTTTACCCAATCTTCGTTCTCCGTCACGTCGTAGAGGCCGAAGGGGGGCGTCTTCCCCAGCTTCTTGTCCAGGAAATCCTGGACCTAAGCTTCTTCTGGCTCTCCGGCGGGACGCCATTCACGCCCGCTGTTCTTGAAATCGCTTACCAATTCCTTCTTTTTCGTGTCTAGCGAAATGACCGGTTGTTTTTCGCGTCTGAAGTGGATCGACCGAGCGGTGATATATTCGAATTGTGCCTTGGAGTCGGGAGGTTGGCTTCCTTCCCTGGCCTTGCGGTAGACCCGCCGGCTGTAGCTGGCGTTCTTAAGTAGACAGCCACTCCATCGGTAGGTTTTCGCTTCGGCGGTAGCCCCTTGGTGACGGGTAGGCTTATCTAGAAGCGAGAAGATCGCTGATAGCGGGTATTGATCGGTTGGATTTTCTCAATATCACGCATTTCCGTATTAAAGTGAGGTGCATAATATTAGTCAGCTTATTTTTGCGCTTACTTACTTACGCATCGTCTGGCTTAAGAGTCTGTGCGTCTGTTGGCGGTTTCTTCATTTTAAAATTCTGGCCCGGTCTTTTCCAAGAGGAGGGTTTTTTATCAAGAACTCTTACCTTGGAGGTCGGATTATGACCAATGTAACGGCCCCAGTCCGCAAAGGCTGGCTAATTTTCGGCCTGACCCTCGGCCTGTTGTGCGCTTCCCTGCCTGACGCTTTTGCACAGAATATTAGTATCACCGACTCGGTAACCGGAGATGTTTCCGGCAACGGCACATCCCCGAACGGCACAGGGTATGCTGGCGTTCCAAACGACAACACTGTCGAGGTGGGAAGCAACGGCTCTGTGAGCGGAGGAAGTGTTTTCGGCGGACAGGCTGATGCATCTTCTGCAGTCTCAGTCGAGAGGAACCAAGTCACTATCTACGGCCACACGGCGGACACTTATCATGTTTATGGCGGGTATGCCGGAACCTCTTCCGGCACCGCCGTGGCTAAAGGCAACAAAGTCTTTGTCAAAAACGGCGGCTGGGTGGGTAGTAAGGTTCTTGGTGGGGATGCCTACCGCTCCGGCTCCGGCTCCGACTCCGCCACGGCCGAGGGCAACACGGTCACTGTCGAAAATGGCGGCAGGGTGGGCTGGGAAGTTCTTGGCGGGTATGCCGAAAGCCGCGGCTCTGCTACGGCCACCGGCAACATAGTCACCATTAGCGGTGGCACGGTGAATAGTAATGTTTTCGGCGGGTGGGCCGACAGCTATTCCGCCACCGCCACCGCTGAGGGCAACATAGTCACCATCAGCGGCGGGACGGTGGCTGGTAATGTTTACGGCGGGTTTGCCGATTCCGATGGTAGCGGCATGTACAGTATCGCACGGGGCAATACCGTTACCCTCAGCGGCGGCGCGGTACATGGAAATATTTTCGGCGGATTCAGTAAGGTTGACGGGCTTGGGGAAATTGGCTCCGCCACCGGGAATACCGTGACCATCTCGGGTAGTATTAACCTAGGCGCTAACACTCTCTACGGCGGCTTTGTGGGGAAAGACCTCGTAGCGACATCAGGCGATGCGTTCACCAACAACACGCTTAACATGAACGCCGCGCCGACGCAGATCGGGGCGGTGCGGAATTTTAATACCATCAACTTCACCTACGCTGGGAACGCCAACATCAACACACTGGACACGACGCCGACCGGTAGCTCGCAGACCACTGTCACCCTGAACACAAACGCCAACGCTATCAATTTCGCAGGAAGCATTTCCGGCGCGGGGAGCATTGCTAAAACCGGAACCGGAACCCTGACCCTGGGCGGAAATGTGAATCAAATCAACGTTAGCGCCAACGCTGGCAAGCTGGTGGTGAGCAACGGCGTAAGCCTGACCGCCTCCGGCGCATTTACCCTTGGCAACAGTACGGCGCTTGGCCTAAGCGTAGGCGCGACCCCCGTAGTCTCGGCCGGAAGCGTCAGCATAGGAAGCGGTGTCACCTTTGACATTACCGGCTACACGCCGGATGAGAGCGTTCCGTATAATGCGTCCAGAAATATTCAGACCCTGATCACTTCGAGTGGCATAACTGGTTCCAATCCCGCCGGCACTGTCGCTGGGCAGGCAAACGCGGACTTCCTCTCCGCTTCGGTCTTCAAGGACGGTAACGATATCAAGGTGGAAACCCGGCTCACTTGGGATTCAACCGACCCGACCCGCAAGGCGCACGGCGACTTCACTATCGCGGACGGCCAGAGCTTCAGCATGGGCGCGGTCTTAGGCGACAACTCTGCTTCGACCAATAAGCAGGCTGGTTGGGACGGGAATAGCCTGACTAAAAAAGGCGAGGGTACGCTTATCCTGACTGGTAACAATACTTACACCGGAAACACCACGATTAGCGCCGGAACCTTGCAGATCGGCGCCGGCGGCACAACGGGCGGCATTACTGGCGATATCCTTAACAACGCTACTCTCGTCTTCAACCGTTCCGATACAGTTACCTATGGCGACGTCATTTCCGGCAGCGGAACTCTGACCAAGACCGGGGCGGGAACACTGATTCTCTCCGGCGCGAACAGCTATGGTGGCATGACCAGGGTGGAAACCGGGACTTTGGCCCTGTCTGGCTCTGGTGCCATATCTGACCTACTCACCATTCACGGTGGAGCGACCTTCGATGACGGAAGCAACACGGTAAATCTCTCCCAACTCGAGGTGCGTGGCCTGAACGCCAATTACACCGGCAACCTGAATGTGGCGGGCGGAACCATGAACTTCTATCTGCCCGCCAGCGCTGTCAACAACGACACCATGCTCAATGTAACCGGGACGGCTGATATTTTCGGCTCCCGGGTCAACCTGGGTATTGACGGACAAAGCTCACCTCTGCAAAAAGGCGATCAGATAACGCTTATAGACGCGAGCGCGGGTATGCTTGGCGGCGCTCCGGTCAATTCCACGACCAATGGGCAGGGGATGCTCGGCGTGACCCTGAAATACGAGTTTGAGCTTCTTGTGAATGGCAACAAACTGTTGGCTAACGTGACCAAAACCGGCCTTAACGAACAGACCAAGGCCCTGTCCGAAGGCTATCTCGCCGGTATGATTCTGGTCAACCAAGGCGCCGACCTTCTGGCCGGGCAAGGCATAGATTCGGCGGTGCGGGCGGCAAGAACGGCTCGGGCTGGACTTACGACTAACTATGGTCTCGCCACCTTCGGCACGATCTCCGGCGGTTCTGTCAGGTACCATACCGGCTCCCATGTGGACATGAGTAGTATTTCTCTACTGACCGGCCTTTCCTGGGGCGCTGACCTCAGGTCGGGCGGGTTGACCCTCGGGGCCTTTTTCGATTATGGCAACGGTTCCTATGACACGCACAATTCCTTCGCCCCTTCCGCTTCGGTACAGGGCGGGGGCGATATATACTATCTCGGCGGCGGCATTTTAGGCCGCATGGACTTTGTCAATACCGGCTCTGGGCATTTTTACGCCGAAGCCTCCGGACGAGCGGGTAATGTTCATAATAAGTACGGCAGTTCCGATCTAAGCGATTTCACCGGGCGCCAGGCGGAATACGCTTCTTCCTCTCCCTATTATGGCCTCCACTTCGGAACTGGCTATGTCTGGAACATCAACGACGCGGCTTCTCTCGACCTACATGGCAAATACTTCTGGACGCGGCAGGAAAGGAATTCCGTCACCTTGTCCACGGGTGACCCCGTGAGCTTCGCGGACGCGAATTCAACTCGCCTGCGCTTAGGCTCCCGCTTCGCCTACAGGGTGAACCAGTACGTTAGCCCCTATGTCGGAGCGGCCTGGGAACACGAATTTGACGGCAAAGTCCGTGCCACCACTAACGGCTACGCCATAGACTCCCCCAAACTGCGCGGAGATAGCGGCATAGGCGAGCTTGGCCTGACCTTTACTCCTTCCAGTTCCCTCCCCCTGTCCTTTGACTTGGGGGTTCAAGGTTATGTGGGTAAAAGGGAAGGGGTGACCGGGAGTTTACAAGCAACCCTCAAGTTTTAGCGTTTGGGGTGACGCGGTGAGTTTCCGGTTTTTGCCAAACATAGGGGAAAAACCAGGGATTAACCAAGGTATGGCGCCGCCGGTCGCGAGAGGTAATGACCTCTTTCTGGCGGGGAGTAGCGCCACGGTGCGGGAAGCGGGGTTTGTCCGAGGGCGGGGCAGGCGGAGCCTAAAACTCGCAAGAGGCGAGAATCTGGTCGAAAAAGGGAACAAAGGAGTCAAATATATCAGCCGGCGCCCAAAAAGACAGGCGGAAGGCTCTTTGCCGGCGGGGCAGGATATACTGGCGGCAACGCAGGGTGGCGTTGTTTTGCTGGCAGGCGAAGTCGATAAACAGGGCGGGGAGCGCCCCATCCGGATCGAAAGACACCAGGCGCTGGTCAATCAGACGGAAAGACTCGAGGTTGGCCTGGAGAATGGCCAGATTGGCGTCGAGCTCTTTGTTGCCAACCGGGAAATCCCCGGCCAGGGCTTCGCACTTGATATTAGCCAGCCGGTCGGGACTGGTGATTTCCACTGAGTTAAGACGGGCCCGCCCCGCCCAGCCACCCGGCAGGCGTAGGGCGAAACCCCAGTAAAGATTGGCCAGCCAGTCGCCTTCCTGGGTGGCGTAAGTCAGGCGTTCGCCAACCCGAAGCTCAGTCAGGTTGCCGTTCGGGGTCTCGCGGCCGGCCGAGACAATGGTGAGGGCGAGGACCGGCTGGTTAAGATAATCCGGGAAAGCGGAACTTAACACCCCGTCCGGACCAGACAATTCCGCCAGTATATAGCCAGCTGGCAACCCTACCCGGCTAACCGTGGTGTCTACCGGAATCCAAGTGCCATTTATCCAGGCTTCAGCCCAGGTGTGGAAGACAGCCTTACCCGTTTCAATCAGGAGCCCCTGGCAAAGCCGGGAAGGGATACCTAGCGACCTAGCCAGGGTGGCAAAAATCCTGGCGTGTCCATAATGGTCAGCTGTCCGGGAGCGAAGCGCGTCAAGCACGGTGGCGTCGGGATTAAAGCCCTTTTCCAGGCCAATCGACTGGTTAATCCACCCAGCCAGGTAACTCACCGCCCGGAGGGCGTTTGACTCAATGTCCCTCCCCTCGGGGTCGGCTACCGCCGCTTCCCGGGAACTGCGGATGGCCAGGGTGTTTTGGGCGGGAAAACCAGAGTTCGCCGCTAGATAAGGCTGGATTTCAGCGGGAACCGTCAAGGGGAGGGTAGCGTTCACATCCAGGTGGGGGGCGTTTCTTAGGGATGTGAGGTAGCACCCATCGTTACGGGTTTCAATCCTGACATAGGGGGATTCGCTTACCTGGCGTTCCCATTCGCCATAAGGGGTTCCTTTCAGTAGCAACCAGCTGAAGGTGTCCCAGGCCGGGATGGCGGTGTCAAGAGTGATGGAAGGCATGTTGGGTAAGACGTCGGGTTCGTTTTCCGGCAGCCGGTCGAGATAGGGGTTGTCGGGTTTTATCCGCTCCTGGTCATATTCTTCCCGCGTCACCACCTGATAGACCATTCCCGCCGATTCAAGCCGCAGCAGCCGCCCGTCAGTGGTGAAAAACACGGATAACCCCGGTTCGCCGGCGGTGCTAAACTCACCGGTCCATAAACCAGCGCCGCCTTGACGCGGAGTGGGTAGGGGTGAACCAATACTCACCTCCTCCTCTATCACCCGCCTCTCCTCACGGTTAAGGACTGACACCTTCAGGCGGTTCCCGCTTTGGAGCCGCTGGTGGGCGAGCCAGTCGCCAGAAACCTCGAAAAGCACGCCTTCGGGAACGCTTATCGAGGAGCTGGCGCCAAAATAGCCGTTAGCCTCGATTTCCGCCACGCCTCCCTCGATTTTAACTGTCTCCTCCCCCATGGCACCGGTCACCACTTCCTCATGCCGGAACCAGGCCTGCCCCTCTGGGCTAGTGATGCTACGCGATATGAAGGTGCGGCTCTGGGGAATGCCATTCTCCACCACCCGGCTGTTTTTTTCCTCATCGTAAATAATGCAGGGGCGTTTTTGGTAAGAGCCGGGCCGGCGGATGAAAAAACCTTTTTCCCGCAGTTCCCCCTGGTACTCGATAAGGTAATAAACCCGCTTGTTGTCCCAGGGGTGGGGCGAGGTGGCGGCCAGGAGGCGGCCACCGGTGAGTGTCACCAGAAAAAGAACCAGGGCTAGACTGCGGGTGTTACGATGCATGGTTTTTCCCTGGGAATAGTTACCGCGCCTTGTCAGGGCGGGTTGGCCAAAAAGGGTGGAAAAGTCAGCCGGAAGCCAAGAGGAAACAGACTCCTGGCAATTTATAACTTCATATTAGTGAAAATTCCGGTTTTGGCAACTTTTTCACCCGGGAAAACACCCGGCGTGAATTTTGCCGGTTGACGCCTAGAGTGGCTTGAATTAAGAATATATGATTCAGGCAGTCGAAATCCGGCGCCACCAAGCAATTATTTTGCCAATAGGATTTTCTATGAGTTCGGGGATATCTGCCAGTCTGGTTATGCAGCCGACCACGCGTCTTGATATGACGCTGACGCCGCAAATAATCCAGTCTATGGAGCTCTTGCAGATGCCTCTGCTTCAGCTGGAGCAACGTCTACGGCAAGAGCAGCTGGATAACCCGGTTTTGGAACTGAGTGAACTGGAGGAGCGTCCGGATGCGGACAACCCCTCCGCCGCGGAGGAAGACGCCAACGGCGCGACCTACGCTTCTTCCCTGGCCGAAGCTTCCCCGGAGGGCGGAAAGGGAGAAGCGGCGGCGAACCAGGGTGATAACGACACCCCTCGGGAAAAAACCGAAGCAGACGACGGCACCATACTCCCGGATTGGGACCAGCCGCGGGGTCTAGAACGAGCCGACGATCTAGACTATTCCTGGAACGACATCTATGACAACCTTTCACCCAGCCGGCGCCGGGGCGACGCCAACGATGAGGATGTTTTTGACCCTATCGCCAACGCCACCGCCCGGCCACCGTCGCTGGTAGAACACCTGCTGGAGCAACTGGGCGAGACCAGCCTACCGCCGCGGCTAAGGCAACTTGCCAGCTGGATGGCCCAGAAGATCGACGCCAATGGCTGGCTCACCGTTCCCTTGAGCGAAGTCCTTCCTTACCGGGAGGAGGCGACCCCGGAGGAGCTTTCAGCCGCCCTTAAGGAACTCCAGAAATTGGATCCAGACGGGGTGGGGGCCCGTAATCTTTCCGAGTGTCTGCTTCTGCAACTCGCCAACCGCCCGGAAGCGACTGTGGTGACCACGGAACTAGCCCGCCACCACCTGGAAGACCTCGCCGCCAACCGTCTTCCCAAAATCGCCAAAAACCTGCAGTGTAGCCTGGATGAGGTGAAAACAGCGGCCGCGCTTATCCGTACCCTTAATCCCCGCCCGGGAGCGGGTTTTAGCGCCAGCCCGCCTCCGCCAGTGCGACCGGATTTGATAATCGAGGAGGCGGGAGATGGCACTTTCTTGATACGCCTAGTCTCCGGCGCCAATCCCCAGGTGTCAGAGTTCTGGATCGCCCTCTATGACAATTCCCGCCGCGGCAAAATACTCCGGCAACGCCTGGAGAATGACCCAGTCCGCGGTCCCGCCTTCAAGGAGTTCCAGGAGCATTTGAAGACCACTGGCATGGGCCGCCTGTTTCGGGAAAAATACAACAACGCCCAGTTTCTCGTGAAGGCGGTGGCCCAGCGGGAAAGAACTCTCCTGTCGGTGGCCGAGGAGATAGTCAGGGTCCAGAAAGATTACCTGGCCCGCCTTAGCCCGGCTCCCGCCCCTCTTTTTATGCAGGACATAGCGCTACGGATCGGCTATGACATCTCCACCATTTCCCGGGCGGTGAAAGACAAATATATCGACACTCCTATTGGCATAAAGCCTATGAAGGATTTTTTCTCGCGCTCCAGCGGGGTGGATAACGATGGCGCCGCCAACTCCAACGCCTCCGTTCTTCTGAAAATCCGCGAGATGATCGAGACGGAAGACAAACGCCATCCCCTGCGGGACAACGACATTCTTAAGAGTCTGGCGGCGGAGGGCATCACAATAAAGCGCCGCTCCATTGTGAATTACCGGGAAAAAATGGGTTACCCCAGTCACAGCCACCGCAAAGAATACTAAGCCGCCGCCTGGCTTCGCTTAGCCCGCCTTCACCCCGCTCCTACCCGCCTTTCCGGGGTTTAGCCTTCCCTTTTAGCCAAGTCGGTTGTCCCGCCTCCGCTTTCCCCGTGGGGAGTCAGGCCGAAGGTTCGACCCGGTCGCGTTTAGTCAGGTAATCCCGTAGCGCCGCTATGCCACTAGCGTCAAACTCGACAAACTGCACGCCCATGCCGATACCGCCGTCCATTTCTGAAACCCAGCGCACCAGTCCAAAGGCGGCGACTGAGCCATATTCGTCGGGGAGACTGAAATTCAATTCGACAATCGAGCCTACCGGGATGTTGTCCTGCGAAGTGACAAAGACGCCGTTTTCACTAATGTTCTGGATGCGGGAGAGGATGGAGCCGACTTCGGCGGGAGTGGTGGAACGGCGTTTAAGAGTTACCCCGATTTCGCTAGAAATACGGTGGTATTGGCGTTGGCGGATACTGCCGGTCGGGTTGACTACCCCGATTTTCTCTTCGGCCACGCGGCGCATCACTCCCAAACGCTTGGCGATCGTGGTGGGAGCGTCTCCCCGGGCGGCGGGGTCGGGCCGGGTGATTTCCTCCATGAGGGCGGTTAAATCCGGGGGACAATCGTCAGGGGTAATGATTCCCGCCAGGATTTTTCCCAGGCTGTAGAGGTCAGAGCGCCAGTCAGTTCCGCCACCCGCTATCACCTCCGGCGCCACAAAGTTTGCCGAACTCACGAAGTGGAGAGTGGGGAATACCGGAGGCTGGAAAAAATCGTCCAGGGTTACCCGCCCCTCCGGGTCGAGGAAAATATTACCCGGGCTAAGGTTGCCATGGGCGCGGTTGGTCGCGTGCAGGGCGGCCAGGCCGTCCAAGACGCCCACCCCCACCTTTATGGCGAGAATTCCCGGGACAGTATCGGCGTGATCCTTGAGGGCGCGGGCCGGGCACCATTCGCGGACAATGCAGGCCTCTTCCGGGAAGATATTGATGACCGAGAGGACATTGGGGTGGACTATTCCCGAGGTTTGCCGTCCGGAGGCCAGGAACAACTGGCGGAACTCTTGGTTACGGGACAATTCGGGACGGAGGCATTTTAGAGCCACCCGGCGGCCAAGGCTAGCTTGGTTGCCGATATACCAGCGCGAGCGTTGCGATTCACCCAGGAGTGATATTATTTCAAAACCCTTGATGTCGGGAAAGATGCCCAAAAAATCTTCTGCCATCAACCTTCTCCTTGGCTTGCCATGCTTTCTTTCGCCAGCTGGTCCAAGGCCAACTGGATCTCCAAGCTGGAGAGACCGGTGACTTTGGCGATCTCAGCCTGGTTTTTACCACTGTCACGTAGGGAGGCTATACGGGCTTGGATTTCTGAGCGAAAGCCGTTCCGTTGGGAGTATGAACTGGTGCCTTTGCGGGTACGGCCAGAGGTGGTGGTGGGGTTGTCTTCCCGCTTCGCCTCAGTAGCTACCTTCGCCGTCGCCAGGAGTTCTTCCAGACGGCTTATCCGCTGGTCCGCGTCCTTGATGATTTTGTTGAGATAACGTATTTTGGTGTCGGTCTGGGCGTTAATGTCCCGGCTAATCTCCACCAACTCCACTAGCGCTTTGTCCGTGGCGTCGCGGTAACGGTTGGGGTTAAGGTCGCGTTCGCGAAGCTCCTTCACGTCTACCGGAGTGGTGTGGCGCCGCTGGCGCCAACGCGCGTAAAGCCCCAGAATCCCAATCGCCGCGATGATTAGGGCAAGGCGCCAATAGCCATCCCCCCCCATCGCGCTTCCCCCCGCTTCCGCCGCCAGTATTTCCATCAATCCCCGTCTTTCCAAGAGCCCCGCTTGACCACCCCGGGTAGTTTTGCCGTGTTCCCCCCGCCCGGTTACAGCGCTTCCATCCTAAAAACGTCCGTCCAGGGCGTCCTGGCAGTAAATTCCCCAGAGACTGTTGTTGGCTTTTTCCGCCCCCTGGCGGAAAAAGGTGTCAGCGCCCTTGCTGGAGTCAGCGGCCCGCATAAACATCCCGGCGGTAAACAGGGTCTCCCCGTCGTTGGGAGCCATGATGGTGGCGGTGTTGTATTGGACCCCCGCCGCCTCGAGGTTGCCATTGTACCAATAAATGGCGGCCAGGCGGCTATGTATCCGGTAATCTTTTTCGCCGCTAGCGATCTGCTTTTCCAGGCGGCGGCAAATAATGTCCCGGGTTTGTGGCCCAACTTCTCGTAGATTGGCCGGTAGCATGGGTCCAGTGATATCGGGGCCGATGTGAAAGCGGAAAAAATCCCGGCGCCCCTGGCTCATGGCGCTAATGTCGCCGTGCGACAGGCGGCAGAACCAGGCCCGGTAGTCGACCGGGAAATCGTTACGGAAAACCGCCTCGGGAAAGGCCTCGGTATAGGCTTTCTTGAGGGCGTTGTCGTTTTTCAGGCAATCGTTGATCATGCGCTGGAAAGCGAGGGCGGTGGCCATGGAGTCATCGACATTTACCGCCGGACGCAGGAACAACAGGATGTAGTCGCTTTCCCAGACATATATCCCGCGGCCGGAACCGGGAACAATCACAATGGGGGGGAATTCGCCTAGCGAACGGTCAAAGGTGGTGAAGAGGGTTTTAAGCCGGGAAATATCGGCTTTGGCCAGCCGGGGCGTTTCCGCGGAATGGAGGATAAAGTCGGGACTGGCGTCACCGTTCACCCGGGCGGCGAGTATCGACGCCAGGTTGACTTGCTTCACATCGAGGAGCAGGAGGCCGCTAAGGGAGAGGGGAGGGGTATTGTCGTGGCTCTCGGTTTCTCCCTCATCCTCCTCGCCAAACTTGGACTGGGAATGCTCCAGGCTGTACATGATGTAACGCTCATTCCAGTCCCGGGCATAGAGCTGGTTAAGGGCGTCGAAGAGCCGGAGTGTCGTGGGGTTGTCGTTAGCCCGGGCCTTGGCCTTGGCCATCACTTGTTCGCGGAATTGCCAGAGGTTACGCCGGCGTAGCAAGAGTTGCCGGTTGTGGTTTTTCATAAGGTTGATGGAAAAGGAGAGAAGGGAATCGTCAAACTTGCCGGTGCGGATGGACTGGAGGACGTCGGAAGGAATGCCAGGCAAACGGTCGAAATACTCGGCCAGGGTGCCGAGGAGTCGCCGCCGGGTTTTCATGGAGGCCGTCTCCTGCTCCTCCTTTTTTTTAGCCCCAGGCATTTCGTTAATCGAGCTTTCCACCTGGAGGGTCTGGTGGCGTTGGGACAGCCATTCCGAGAGGAAGAAAACGCTGGGGAAACGGGTGGTTTTCAGTTCATCCAAAAGGGGGGTCAGGTCGTCGTTGCCCACAAACCTGACATCCATAAGCCCCAGGTCAATAAACAGGCGCTCATCATTGGCAAAGTCGGGGTGGTCGTGGTGTCTAGACAGGTTGGCTTCAACTATGGACTTCAGGTTGGACCCGAAACGGCTTTCGAGAATGGTGAGGAAAGGCTTGCCTTCCGCTTCCGCCCCAGCTATCCCCGAGCGGAGACGAAGCAGCGCTGAAAGATAGCCATTAACGGCGGCGGAAAGTTCGTCGTCGGTCCGCCCGGGCTGTGAATCCAGTTGGGTTTTACCAGGAAGAACGTAAAGGGTGTTGTCCATAGGTTCAGCCTATTCGGGAACAGCCTGGCTTCCGTTGGCACCCGGTCCAGGAGTTAAGCCGTTCGGGTTTATACTAATTAAAGAAATTGCTGGCCCGGCTGTAAAGCGATTATTTTTTCTGGTAACGGTAGATATGGCTTCGGCCATATTTTTTTTCCCACCCCAGGTCGAAGCTGGGCCAGACCGGAGGAGCCTGTTCTCCCTCCTCCAGGCGAAGCACCGCCTGGCCGCCAGGGGAAAGGAGTTCCGTAAGCGCCACTCCCAGGCGTCGACCCGCCGGGCCGGTAAGACCAAAACCGGGAAAGGGAGGGTCGATAAAAACCAGGTCAAAACGTTCGTTAAGCCCTTCCGGGCCGCCTATACGCGACGCCAAGAGTTCCACCTCGGCCAGGGCGTCACCTTTGACCAGTCTAGCCACCTGGGTAAAGCCGCATTTTTCCACGTTACGGCGTAGCGCCTGGAAAGTGGCGGCGGAATTTTCCACAAAAACCCCGCTACTAGCCCCGCGCGACAAGGCTTCCAGGCCAAGCGAACCACTGCCGGCGTAAAGATCTAGGACGTGGCTCTCCGGCAGGTGCCCGGCCAAGGAGTTAAATATCGCTCCCCGGGCCAGGGCGAGAAAGGGCCGGGTGGCGGGAGCCACCACTTCCAGACTAATCCGGCGGGCGCTTCCGGCGATTATGCGCATTCCCCATATCCTCCGCTATTTCTTTTTCTTGGCCGCCTCGGGGCTCGCCGGATTTACCGGTTTTACCGAATCGGTCAGCACGGGGTCAGCCTTGTCCAAGCGGCTGCGGAGGTATTCAAGCCGGGACCTAAGTTGCGTCCCCATGTTACCAGCCATGCTGGTTCCAAGTTTATTGGGGAGGTCGAGCATGGCCACCGCCTGGTCAAGCTCGCGGAAAAAACGTTGGGCATCGGCGTAAATGGAGTCGTAACTGGTGAAGATTTCGGTTCGCCCTTCTCCGGAGTCGAGCATTTCCTGCAAGCGGGCGGCGCTATCCTCCAATTCTTCTATCCGCCCCTCTTCACTCTTCGCCTTGATAAGGCTTCCCTCCTCCTGAAGCTTCCTGGCCTTTTCTTTGGCTTCAACGATGGTGGCCAGGAGGGTTTCTTTTTCCTGGCGATAGTCGTTCTCGGTTTTTATCGCTTTTTCAATCACTTTGTCATGGCTGTGGAGCAAGCGCTCGATAGCGGCGTTGGTGATGTCTGACACGCAATTGTATTTGCGTAGCAGTAGGCTAGCCATCGGCGCCTCAGCGTCGTTACACAGGTGCAAATAATCCATGGCGGCGCGGAAATCGCGGATGTCGCCACTTTCCAAACCCCAGTGGTAGTAACGCTCTCCCATGGTGAGCGGCTCAAGGAAAGAAGTGAGGGAATCCCTTTTCCCCATCATGACCGACAAGAAATAGTTGATAAATTCCTTAAACAGTCCCATGCGTGGCGTTGTCCTTGTGTCTCAGGGTCTGGCGGAAGTTAAACAGGGCGACAAGCATTTCCTTTATTCCCTGCCCGGTGACAGCGGAAATGGCGATGACCGGCGTCGCCACTTGTTGGTGTAGGATTGCCAGGGCCGCCTCGGAATCCGGGAGATCCATTTTGTTAACCACCACCAGCTGGGGTTTTTCCGCCAGGGCGGGTGAATGCTGGAGGAGTTCCTGGTTAATGGTGGCGAGGTTGTCCAGGGGGTTTGAGCCGTCCAGGGGCGAGATATCCAAAAGGTGAAGGAGGAAATGGCAGCGTTCGACATGGCGAAGAAACCGCATGCCCATCCCCGCCCCCTCGGCGGCGCCGGCAATGATACCGGGAATGTCAGCCATAACCAGTTCATGCCCATACCCATCCGGAACTATCCCCAACTGGGGCTTAAGGGTGGTGAAGGGATAATCGGCGATTTTGGGGCGAGCGGCGGAGAGGCGGGAAAGGAGGGTGCTTTTGCCAGCGTTAGGGAGGCCAAGGAGACCGACATCGGCTATGAGCTTAAGTTCCAGGCGTAGGTCAAGTTCCTGTCCCTCTTCGCCCCGGGTATACTCGTGGGGTGTACGGTTGGTGGGGCTGGCGAAATGCGCGTTGCCGCGGCCACCCCGGCCGCCGGGGGCGGCTAGCCATTCTTCGCCGGGCTGGTCAAGGTCAGCTAGTAGGTTGTCACCCGCGAAAAAAACCGTGCCTACCGGCACTGGCACCAGGATGTCGTCGGCGGTGGCTCCGGAGCGGTTGTTGCCGCCTCCGGGCTGGCCGTCCCGGGCAAAGAAGCAGCGGGTCCGGGCAAGTGGCAGCAAAGTGTCCCGGTTAAGGTCGGCGCGAAAACTAACCGAACCGCCCGCGCCTCCGTCGCCGCCGGTTGGACCGCCTAAGGGGACGTTTCTCTCATGGCGAAAAGCCACTGTACCATTGCCTCCCTTGCCGGAGCGGACAATAATTTTCGCCTCGTCAACAAATTCCATCAGTCACCAAAGTCCAGCAAAACATTATCCATTGCCACCAGAAAGAGGTCGTATATGGCGTGGCTACCGGCAGCTATGCCAAAGCCTCGCTCAATGTAGAGAAAGGCGAAATAAACCCCGGCCACTACCCGAAAGGAGAAAGCCGGTAACAACAGGCGAAAATCGGCGAAACTGGTCAACTCTTCCGGACTACCCGGGAGGTGGTGGGACAAGGCGAAGAGCACAGCCTGGGTCACGGCGGCCAAAACATACTTCCAGCCACCCGTGACGCCGAAAACCTTGTCGAGGACAAAGAGCATCGACCCCATGAGAATAAGGCGGAAAAGGAATTCCTCATAGACCCCGGCGCCGCAACTTAGTATCAGTCCAGCTTGGCTGGGAAAACTCCCGGCCTCGTTACCGTTCAACACCAGGGACCACAAGTTGACACTGTCGATAACGTGGGTGACCAGCCGCGAAAGCATGAAGAGGGGAAGGGCGAAGACTGAGCTCTCCAGAATCATCAGGGGCCAGGTCGCCAGGGGCACCATTCGCCAGGGACGGGCGGCGAAATTCTGTTTAGCCAGAAACACTATCACCACCACGATGAAGGATATGAGTGGCCCGGCCATCCCCAGGCGGCCCAGGGCGTCGGCAATGGCGATATCGGCCGCGTTGGCCCATTTTAGGCCGGAGAAGCTGGAAAGCCACCACAGGCCACCGTGATAGATGAGAAAAAAGGGAAGGGCGAAAAAAAAGCAGGTCAGGGGCTGGGAACTGTTTTCCAGGTATTCCTGGTAAACCCCGACCTGGCGCTTCTCTTCGGCTGGTTGGATACTCATAAGCAATCCTCCCTACTCCCGGTTTTTCCGCCAGAGTCGCCTTACTGTCCCTTGCTGTAGGAGTCCTTCAGGGTCACGCTACGGTTAAAAACCACCAAGCCTGGGCGGGAGGCGGGATCGGCGATAAAATAGCCGAGCCGCTCAAACTGGAAAAAGTCTCCCGCTTTGCTGTCGCCTAGGGCGGGTTCGCCCTTGGCCTCGGCGATTACCTGGATGCTGCTAGGATTTATATTGTCAAGCCAGCTTTTTCCTTCCGGCGCTTCGGAAGGGTCGTCGGGGAGGAAAAGGTGGTCGTAAAGACGGGCTTCCAGGTTAACAGCGTGGGGCAGGGACACCCAGTGGAGGGTGGCTTTCACCCGCCGCCCGTCCGGAGCGTCGCCACCCCGGCTTTCCGGGTCGTGGGTGCACCTGAGTTCCACCACCTCTCCGGCGCTGTTTTTCACCACCTGGCGACAGGTGACGAGGTAGCCATAGCGCAGGCGCACTTCCCGCCCTGGAGACAGCCGGAAAAACTTCTTGGGGGGATCTTCCAGGAAGTCGTCCCGCTCAATAAGTATCTCGCGGGAAAAGGGGATCTGGCGGGAACCAGCGTCAGGGTTTTCCGGGTTGTTGACCGCGTCTAGCCACTCGGTCTTTCCTTCGGGATAATCTTCGATAACTATTTTCAGGGGGTTAAGGACCGCCATGGCCCGGGGAGCGCGGCGGTTCAAGTCTTCGCGTAGGCAATGTTCCAGGAGTTGGATTTCCACCCGGGAGTTGGTTTTAGCAATGCCGATACGCTGGCAAAAAACATGGATCGCCTCGGGAGTATAGCCGCGCCTCTTCAGCCCCACCAGGGTAGGCATCCTGGGGTCGTCCCATCCCGACACCTTTCCTTCCGCCACCAGTTGCATTAACCAGCGCTTGGAAAGGATGGTGTGGGTAAGGTTCAGGCGGGCAAACTCAATCTGGCGCGAAGGGAAAACCGGGAGGTTTTGGATACACCAGTCGTAAAGGGGGCGGTGGTTTTCAAATTCCAGGGAGCAGCAGGAGTGGGTAATCCCCTCCAGGGCGTCGGAAAGGGGATGGGCGAAGTCGTACATGGGGTAAATCAGCCACTTGTCGCCAGTTCGATGATGCCGGGCTTTGGACACCCGGTAAAGAACAGGGTCACGCATGTTTAAATTCGGGTGCGCCATGTCGATCTTGGCCCGGAGGACGTGTTCACCCTCCTGGAACTCACCCGCCCGCATGCGCCGGAACAGGTCAAGGTTTTCCGCCACCGGGCGTTCCCGGTAGGGAGAGTTTTTCCCCGGAGGGGTCTCGCCTTTGGCTTTGGCGCCGGCGGTTCCCCGGTACTCGCGGATTTCCTCGGAAGAAAGGCTGTCCACGTAGGCTTTGCCGTTTTGGATCAGTATCTCGGCGAATTCGTAAAGGCGCTCAAAATAGTCTGAGGCGTAAAATACCCGCCCTTCCCAATCCACTCCCAGCCACTGCAAATCGGCAATGATCCCATCGACAAACTCGACATCTTCTTTTACCGGATTGGTGTCGTCAAAGCGGAGGTTAAACTTGCCGCCATAGGACTGGGCCAAGCCAAAATTGGTCAGCACCGCTTTGCAGTGGCCAATATGCAGATAGCCGTTAGGTTCAGGGGGGAAGCGGGTGTGTACGCTCTGGTAGCGCCCGCTTTTCAAGTCTAGGTTGATATATTCGCGTATAAAATCAGTGGCGGGGGGTATTTCTTTCATGGTCGGGGTTCCTAAGCGCTTTGGGTGTTACTCCAGTAGTTCTTTGAAATCAGCCGTGCTTTCAGGGTTGGGGATCAACTTGGCTTCTAGGTTTCTTGCCACCGGTTTTCCCGGTGGCAGACCTCCGCTTTCCCCAAAGGAAAAGCGGGAGGGCAAAACTCCGCGTGAGTGACAAATCCGGGAGTAGGGCCGTTTTCCTTCGCAGGAGGGGTTATTTTTGGGCCGAGGCAGACCTTTCTTCGTTTATGTCGGTGGTTTGACCCGGCTCAATCGCATCCTCGGCGCCACTTTGGCTAGCTTTGGCTTCCGCCGGCGTTGTCTCAGGCGTTGGCGCTTCGCCAGGGGTGATCTTGAAGCAGATTTTCTCCGCCTCGACCGTGGTCTTGATAAGGCTGCCGGGAGGCAGGTTGCCGCGGAGAATCTCCTCGGAAATCGGGTCCTCGAGTTCGCGGCTAATGGCCCGCCGCAGCGGCCGCGCTCCGAAATCCTGGTTATAGCCCTTGTTAATAAGGAATTCGCGGGCCTCACTATCAAGCTCTAGGGTGATAAGCCTTTCGGAAAGGCGTTTGAAAAGCCCCGAAAGCTCGATTTCGATAATCTTGTCCATGTCTTCGCGGCTTAGGTAGTTGAAGACAATAAACTCGTCCAGGCGGTTGATAAACTCGGGGCGGAATTCCCGCTCCACCGCGTCATGCAGCTTGGACTTCAAGCGCTCGTAATCCGACCCTTCGTGTTTGCGGCTGAAACCTAGCGACCCCTGCTTCTTGATAAGTTCCGCCCCGACGTTAGAAGTCATAATCAGGATGGTGTTACGGAAATCCACCCGCCGGCCGTAGGAGTCGGTGATTTTGCCATCCTCCATCACCTGCAGGAGAATGTTGAAAATATCGTGGTGCGCCTTTTCCAGCTCATCCAGGAGGAGCACCGAATAGGGGCGGCGACGGACTTTTTCGGTTAACTGCCCGCCTTCTTCGAAACCGACATAGCCAGGGGGCGCCCCGACCAGGCGGCTAACCGCGTGTTTCTCCATGTATTCCGACATGTCGATCTGGATAAGGGCGTCGGCCTCGCCAAACATGAATTCAGCCAGGGCCCGGGCGAGCAGGGTCTTGCCGACCCCGGTGGGACCGAGGAATAGAAAAGTCCCCATGGGACGGCGCGGGTCTTTTAGGCCAGCCCGGCTACGCCGTACCGCCCTGGCTATGGCCGAGATGGCCTCGTCCTGGCTAACCACCTTCTGGTGGAGGACGCTTTCGATCTCCAGCAACCGCTCCTGTTCCTTGGTTTCCAAGCGCGAAAGTGGAATCCCGGTTATTGACGACACCACTTCACCCACCGCCTCGACCTCGACAATGCCGCAAACCTGGCGGCTATGCTCGCGCCAGGCTTCCTTGATTTCCTTGATCTCTTTTTTCAGGGCGTCGGACTGGTCGCGTAGACGGGCCGCCCGCTCGAAATCCTGGGAGGTCACCGCTTCCTTCTTTTCCCGCTCCAGGTTCTCGATTTCCTTTTCCTTGTCTTTAAGATCGGGTGGCCGGGTGAGGGAGGAAAGGCGGACCCGCGCCCCTGCCTCGTCAATGACGTCAATGGCTTTGTCTGGAAGAAAACGTCCGGAAATATAGCGTTCGGAAAGTTTTACCGCTTCTTCGATAGCGGCGTCGGTGATACGGACGCGGTGGTGGGCTTCGTAGCGGTCGCGCAGGCCCTGGAGAATAGCCACGGTTTCGCTGGCGGAGGGGGGGTTGACAATAATGGACTGGAAGCGCCGCTCCAGGGCGGTGTCTTTCTCCACATACTTCCGGTATTCGTCCAGGGTGGTGGCGCCGACACACTGCATCTCCCCTCGGGCCAGGGCGGGTTTCAGGACATTGGAGGCGTCAATAGAGCCTTCCGCTCCTCCCGCTCCCACCAGGGTATGGAGTTCGTCAATAAAGAGGATGATGTTTTTGGCCCGGCGGACTTCTTGCATGATGTTCTTGATCCGCTCCTCAAACTGTCCGCGGTATTTAGTCCCCGCCACCATCATGGCCAGGTCAAGGACGATAATCCGCTTGGAAAGGAGGAGTTCCGGGACGTTGCCGTTAACGATGTCTTGCGCTAACCCTTCGACTATGGCGGTTTTTCCCACCCCGGCTTCTCCAAGAAGAACCGGGTTGTTCTTGGTGCGCCGGGAAAGGATCTGCAGCACGCGTTGTATTTCTTTCGACCGGCCGATTACCGGGTCAAGAGCCCCCTCGCGGGCGAGCTGGGTCAAGTCGCGCCCGAAAGCGTCCAGGGCGGGGGTGCCAGTGTTGGAATTAGGCTGGAAGTGCTCGTTAAGGCGTCCGGGCTGGGCGTGGGCGACATCCGCCCCCAGTAGCTCCATTAATTCGTGGCGCACATCTTCCAGTTTGACGCCAAGATTAAGCAACACCTGGGCCGCCATGCCATCTGACTCCCGGAGCACGCCAAGGAGGAGGTGCTCGGTTCCCACATAGTTGTGTTCCAGGTTTTTCGCCTCTTCCATGGCGAGTTCGAGGACTTTTTTCGCCTTGGGGGTGAGGGGGAGGCTAGAGGCTGGAGAGGGCGGGTCGTTGTGCTCGGCTGGGGAAGATATGAAGCGTTCAATTTCAATGCGGATTTTTTCCAGGTCTACCGCCAAGTTTTCCAGGACATTGGCCGCCACTCCCGACCCTTCCTTGACCATACCAAGGAGGATGTGCTCGGTTCCAATAAACTCGTTCCCCAGGCGTTCCGCCTCTACCCTGGCGAGATGTATGACCTTGCGGGCCCGGTCGGTGAATTTTTCCAGCATTAAGAGAACTCCTGTAGTGAAGTTTACTCCGTCCGGGCCAAGTGAACTTACTTGTTTCGGGTGTCGCTCCGGCCGGGGTGGGGGAGGTAAAGAGGCAAAGGAAGAATTTTATCCTTAACCCAGCCACTTGTCGAGACGTTTCCCGCTTTTCCAGGGGGAGCTTCCTGTCCGGGTGGAGAGAGGAGCGCCCGGGGTTATTAACATTGCCCCGTTTTCCGTAAACGCTATAATACACACTTTTGTGTTTCCCGTAAGGCGGTGGCGGCTTTGCCCTATCCCCCGGCGTGGCCCGGTCAGGGCTAGCGCCAGTTTCCTGGAGAACAAGCTATCATGCTAGACCAGCGGTTATTAAAAGACAATCCTGACTTTCTTCGCCAGGCCTGCCGCCTGAAGCGCGTCAAGGTGGATATCGACCGGGGGGTGGAAAGGGATTCCCGACGCCGGGAGATACTTCTACTTAAGGAAAACCTCCAGAACCGGCGTAACCAAGTCTCCAAAGACATCCCCCGCCAGAAAAAGGAGGGTCTGGATACTTCCGCCCTGCAGGCCGAGATGCGTACGGTGGGGCAAACGATAGCCACCCTGGAGGAGGAGGAGCGGCAAATCGCCCAGGAACTTAGGGCCTTGATGCTTTCCATTCCCAACCAGCCAAGTCCCGATGCCCCCGAAGGGGATGACGCCAGCGCCAACCAGGAGGTGGCTAGTTGGGGAGAAAAACCCGTTTTCGGGTTTAAACCCAAGCCTCACTGGGATATTTGTGAAACCCTTGGCCTTATCGACCTTAAGCGGGGAGTGAAGATAGCTGGAGCTGGGTTTATCCTCTACCGTGGTCTTGGCGCCCGGCTGGAACGCGCCCTGTACAATTTTTTCCTCGATTTCCATGTCGCCCAGCATGGCTACACCGAGTTCTTCCCCCCCTTCCTGGTTAACCGGGACAGCATGTTAGGAACTGGGCAACTCCCCAAGATGGCGGAGGATATGTATTGTTGCGACAAGGACGATGACTTGTTTCTCATCCCCACCGCCGAGGTGCCGGTAACCAATATCCATCGTGACGAAATTCTCGAAGCTGCCAGTCTTCCCCTCAAGTATTGCGCCTATTCCGCCTGTTTTCGCCGCGAAGCGGGGGCGGCGGGCAAGGACACCCGCGGCTTACTCCGGGTGCACCAGTTTAACAAGGTGGAACTGGTGAAGTTTTGCCGACCCGAGGAAAGCTGGGCTGAACACGAGACACTCCGGCGTGACGTGGAAGACATTCTCCAGGCGCTTAAACTTCCCTACCGGGTAGTCAACCTGTCCACTGGCGACATGTCTTTTTCCGCCGCCAAATGCTATGATTTCGAGGTTTGGTCCGCCGGGGTGGAAAAATGGCTGGAAGCAAGCTCCTGCTCCAATTTCACCGACTACCAAGCCCGCCGCGCCAATATCCGTTACCGTGGCGAAGACCATAAACCGCAGTTTGTCCACACCCTTAACGCCAGCGGGGTGGCGCTTCCCCGTACCCTGGCGGCTATTATCGAGAACAACCAGCTCCCGGACGGCGGGGTGGCGATTCCCGAGGTCCTCCAGCCTTATCTCGGGGGCTTGAGAGAAATACGCCCCTGAGCGGGGTGGGTTTGGCTTACCGGGGGGAGAGAGAAAGAGTTAGAATGATTGTGAGTGTGAGTGTGTGAGTGAGTGTTTGAATGAGTGTTTGAATGAGTGTGTGAGTGGTTGTCTTTAACCTGTTTTTGATTGGAAATAAGTGAAAAAAATACCTAGTTACGAAGAAATGCTAAGGAAGATGTTTAACAACCCTGGCTACCAGCCCATACGTTCGCGGAGTATGGCAAGGGATCTGGGGATCGCGCCAGAAGACTTTCATGACTTTCGCCAAGTCCTGGAATATCTCCGCCAGGACGGCCTGGTGATCCGGGGCAAGGACGCACGTTGGCATTTGGCTGGCAAGGCGCCGCGTCCGCGTACGGTTACCAAGAAGCCGCGTTGGCATATGCCGGCCAAGGAAAGACGTTTGGAACTGGATGACGACGTTGACGTTGGCGATAAAATCCTCGAGGGGACTATTGACATTACCCTGTCGGGGAACGCGTTTCTCCTGCCCGACAACCCGACCGATCCGGATGTGTTTTTATCCCCCGACGCCATTCTGGATGCTTTCGATGGCGACCGGGTGCGGGTGGTGGTGAAAACCGATAGCCGGCGACCCTACGGCCTGGTCAAGGCGGTGCTTGCCCGCGCCAACCCCCGGGTGGTGGCGCGTATCCTGCCCTCGGGTAAAGCTGTCACCGAGGACCCCCGGAACCACTATGAGTTTAACCTGGTGCCCTCTCCCGACGCCCCGACCCGCTCAGCTTCGCAAGCCGCCAAGTCACAGCGGCGGCGCCGGATAGCGGGGGAGGGGAGTAGAGGCGACTCAGGCCGCTATTCCACCCCGGGTGGCATAGTCGAGCCCCCGCCAGCAGGGCAGAAAGTCCTTATGGAAGTGGTGTCCTGGCCCGCCTCGCCCGAAGGTCCCCGGGCCAGGATAGTCGAGATACTAGGCCCAGCCGGCGACCCCGACACCGAAACCGCCTCAATTTTAGCAGGTTACAACGCCCCTGGACCCTTCCCGCCGGAGGTTCTCCAGGCCGCCCGGACTTTGGCGCGCTCGGGGAAAGTGGACCTGACGACTGGCCGCCTGGACTTGACCGGGGCGGTAACCCTTACTATAGACCCGGTGGACGCCCGGGATTTTGATGACGCCCTCTCCATTTCCCCTGGCAAAAACGGGGTGATGATTGTGGATGTGCACATAGCCGATGTCTCGCACTATGTCCAGCCCGGCACTCCCCTTGACCTCGAGGCGCGGGAACGCGCCACCAGTATTTACCTTCCAGAACGAGTGTTACCCATGCTTCCGGAGGAACTGAGTAACGATGTCTGTTCCCTGCGTCCGGGGGAAGTGCGTCCGGTGAAAACCGTACGCCTCCACTTTGACGCCAAAGGCAACCGCACCAGTTACTCTATTCACCGCTCCCTAATCCGCAGCCGTCACCGCTTCACTTATGAGGAAGTCCGCGACCTCCTAAACCAGCCTTCCCTGGGGCGGGATTTCCCCGACCCGGAAGTGTGGGAGTCTTTACAGGCCCTGCATGAACTGGCTAGCCGCATCCGGGAGAAACGCCTGGCGCATGACACGGTGGAACTTAACCTGGCTGAATACCGGGTGGTTATTGACGCCCACGGCTTGGCGCAGGGTCTGGAGGCGGTCGAGCATGATTTTTCCCACCAACTGGTGGAAGAGTTTATGCTGGCAGCCAACCGGGCGGTGGCGGAGTGGGCGGCGGCCAATGGTCTTCCTGTCCTACACCGGCAACATCCCTCGCCCAAGGAGGATCGCCTGGCCGAGCTTTCCGAATACCTCACCGCCTCGGGTTATGTCTTTAAACCCCCCTTTAACCGGCATAAACTGGTCAAGGTGGTGGCGGCCGCCCGCGGCACCCCGGAAGAGCACGCCATTAACCTGATGATTCTGAAAAGCTTTCAGCAGGCGGTGTATGGTCCTGATCCTGACATTGGCCACTTCGCCCTGGTGTTTAGCAAATATCTGCATTTCACCAGTCCTATCCGGCGCTATCCTGACCTCCACCTGCACCAGATGCTGGACCGCGCTTTCACCGAGGCGGGTAGCGAACGCCTTCCCAAGCGTTTGTCACACTTGGTCCAAGCCGGGGAGGACCTGGCAAAGTTGGGGCAACACACCTCAGCCCGGGAACGCCGGGCGATGCGTATTGAGGAGGAGGTGAAGGAGTTCCGCCGGCTGGAACTGCTTTCCCGCGCCACCAACCGCGATTACCAGGCGGTGGTGACCGGGGTGAAAAAATTCGGGGTTTTTGTCGAAGTCGCGGGTTTCTTTGTGGAAAGCCTGTTGCCGCGGGTTGACCTGGCGCGCCACGGCTTTTCCACCCGGCTGGAACTCCCTCCCTTGGCGGTCAAAGACGGGAAGAAGCCGAAGAAGGAGCGGCGGGTTTTTGCCGGCGACCCTGGTTTTCACATTGGGCAAACCGTGCGGGTGCGGGTAAAAAAGATTGATCTTTCCTCCCGGCGCCTGGAACTGGATTTCCTTGGTCTGGCATGACTAGTCCTTTCCTCCGGGTGATTGTCGGCTCCACCGCCAGCGGGAAAGAACGCCTGGCGCTGGAACTGGCGCGCTTGATTGGCGGGGAGATTATTTCTGTCGACTCCATGAAGGTTTACCGTGGCCTAGATATCGCCACGGCTAAACCCTCGCTGGCTGACCGGGAGGCAGTCCCCCACCATTGCCTTGACTTGGTAGATCCGGAGGTGGGTTTTTCCGCCGCTGATTTTGTGGCCGCGGCGGACAAGGCGATCGCTGACACGGTAAGGCGGGGTAAATACCCTATCCTGTCCGGCGGCACCGCTTTTTATCACCGGGCTCTCCTGGAAGGGCTGTTCGAGGGCCCAGGGGCTGACCTGGATATCCGGCAGGAACTGGAGGAACAGGCCA
>JAITQC010000072.1 GCA_031289115.1 Planctomycetota bacterium | reverse complement strand
AAGGAGGATGGCCGGGAGGAGGGATACCCTCATGACAACCTACCAGCGCCCCTGACTAGGGAAGGAAGATGCCGCAAGGGGGGGGAAAACATCAGGAGTCCTCCTCGTTTCCGTCCAGGAACTCCTCGAAGTCCTCGATCCCTTCGATGAAGAGACCGGTGCCGCGGGCCACCGCCCGCAGGGGATCGTCGGCGATGTGGACAGGAATGCCCCGGGTTTCCTTGCTTAGCAGGCGGTCTATACCCCTAAGAAGGGCTCCGCCACCCGCCAGAGAGATGCCAGACGAGTAAATGTCGCCAGCGAGTTCGGGGGGTGTGTGTTCCAAAGTCTCAATTACCGCCTCGATAATGGAGTCCAGGGGTTCCTTCAGGGCTTCCCGGATTTCTTCGCTCCGGATAGTGATGGAGCGGGGCAAGCCCTTGGTTTGGTCTCGGCCCATCACTTCGACTGTGAGCTCGTTTTCCAGGGGATAGGCGCTGCCAACGGCGAGCTTAATTTTTTCCGCTGTAGCCTCACCCACCACGAAATTATACTGGCGACGCAGGTAAGTCATTATCGCCTCGTCCATCTCGTCCCCGGCGATGCGGATCGACTTGGAGTAGACCATGCCCATCATGGAGATGACCGCCACCTCGGTGGTGCCACCGCCAATGTCGACCAGCATGTTGCCGACTGGCTCGTCAATAGGTAGTCCAATGCCGATGGCGGCAGCCATGGGTTCGGAAATGATCCAGACTTTTCTGGCCTTGGCGGCGATGGCGCTTTCCCGCACCGCCCGTTTTTCCACCTCGGTGATGCCAGAGGGCACGGAAATGACCACCCGGGGTTTGGCCCAGCTGGAGAAGTTGTGCACTTTGCCGATGAAATACTTGAGCATCGCCTCGGTCATCTCGAAGTCGGCGATAACCCCGTCCTTGATGGGGCGGATGGCGGTGAAATTGCCAGGGGTGCGGCCCACCATGCGTTTGGCCCGGTCGCCCACCGCCTGGCCTTTGAGAAGCACCCGGTGGTCTTTTTGGGAAACCGCCACCACCGAGGGCTCATTGATAAGAATACCCTCCCCCCGCACATAGACGAGGGTGTTGCAGGTACCGAGGTCAATACCCATGTCGTGGCTGAAAAACCCAAAGATGCTCTCGAGAAACACCATGTCTAGCCTTCGTTTCCATGCTCCCGTTGATCCGGGTCGACCGGGCTGGGAAAAACAGCCTGGCGCGAACCGGGGTCGGTATGGGTAATGAAAAGATCTACTAAGCCTTATCGGACGAAAAAGCCCCTGGTCTTCACTTTAACCGGTAAAATAGCGCCTCGCCCCACCTGGGGGAGCTAGTGTCCAGACGGGGACTGGCGGACATAATCCCCCGGCTCTGGGGTGACAACTGCGTGTAACACTTCACAGGCTGAGATGTTGTCAAAAACCGTCACTACCCGGAGGTCGCCGGCCCAACGGCCGCCCCGGGACAATTCCAGGCGTTCGCCCTCGGTGAAGGCGGAATCGCGCCCTCCCTCGACCATCAGTATTTTCTGCTCGCTGTTTACCGCAATCACCCGGTAGCGGCGTTCATTAGTGGCGGCTGGCCGGGCCGGCCGGGCTTCGGCGCGGTTTACCGCCAGTCCAGCCAGGTTGGAGGCGCTGGCTAGGAGGGGGGACTCGGTCCGCCTGGCCCCGATCGGGTCAAGACCGGGAAGATAGGGTTCCGCCAGCCCGGTTTCCAGGGGACGCGCCGGAGGTTCCGGCTCAGCCCGGCGAACCTCGACCGGGGGGGGAGCGGAGCGGGACTGCCCCAAGGGGCGGTTGACTCCGCCAGTGGCGATCAGGGATTCCAGGCTTCGCTGCAAGTTCAGGCTGTTTTCCCTTAGCTCCTGGATTTCCCGGCGCGACTCGGTGCGAATGCTTTCCAGTTGCTGCTGGGTGCGGATAAAACCACCTAGCATAAAGACGGCGAAAGCAACCGCCACCGCCGCCACCCAGGCGGCGGTGGACGGCCGGCGGTAGCTGGGGGGGGTGGGGTCGATAAAGTAGGGGTCGGGTCGGTAGTCCCGGTGTTTTTCTGGCATTTAGCCCTCCCCGGGTGGCAACCGGTCTTTCGGGCCGGGGTCGCCTGGGTAGAGAGTCCATTCCAAACAGAGTCCCCAGGGGGGGGCGCTCTGTCCCGCCGCTTTACGCTGGTGGGCGTCGAGTATTCCGGGGAGGTTGTCGGGGGAAAACCGTCCCATCCCCACCTCGGCCAGGGTGCCGGCGATGATGCGGACCATGTTGTAACGGAAACTCCTCGCCTCGACCAGATAGACCAGTTGCTGGCGGCCAGCCGCGTCTGGAGGAAAGAAGAGGATTTCACTCCGGTCCAGGTCAAGGACGTTGTCGGCTTCGGCCAGCTCCTGGTTGCAGAAAGAGGTGAAATCATGCTGGCCGATGAAAAAGGAGGCTGCCTCCCGCATCGCCGCCAGGTCCAGATCCTTTTTTATATGCCAACTCCGGCAACGTTCCAGGGCGGGTCGGATGTTACCTAGGGAAAAGGTGTAGGAATATTGTTTACGCAGGCAATCCCGCCGGGGGTCAAAGGTGTCGGGGACAAAAACACTCCGGGTGACGGCGATGTCGGGGGGGAGGCGGGAATTCAACGTCTCGGCCACCTTGTCTTCCGGCACTCCTGGCGGGGCGGGGAAAGTGGCGGTTTGTCCCCGGGCGTGCACCCCGGCGTCGGTGCGGCCGGCGCCACGGACCCGGCACGCCTGTCCAGTCAGGCGAGCCAGCGCCCCCTCCAGTTCCGCCTGGATGGAAGGAGCGTTATTCTGGATCTGCCAACCGCTGTAGGCAGTCCCGTCGTACTCGACGCTAGCCCGGCATAGGGGAGTCATTCGAACACCATGGAGGCAAAAGTGACGGCCTGCCGGGTTTCATGACTGGCAGCCTGGTGATAGCCCAAGAGGCGGCCCCGACGCGGGGAAAGTCCCCCGCCCACGGTGAAAATACTGGCAGAGCCACAGACATGGTAGCAGTCTTCCCGCCGCCGGAGGCAGTCAAGGCCTGCCGTGGCGTCACCCGCCACTTCCGCCAGGTATTCCCGGTCCGCCGCCTCCAC
>JAITQC010000034.1 GCA_031289115.1 Planctomycetota bacterium | reverse complement strand
CTTTTTATGGCCGGTAAGGAGAGACCAGCGGTATCCGCCAGGGAGCTTTGGCTCAGGCGATTCGCAGTTCTCAACCGTCTCACGTTTTGGGCAAGTATCGGCAGATTCATGGACGTCTCCTTATCTAGTTTTCCTAAAATATACCATTAAACAATATATCGTCAAATGGTATTTTAAGCCGGAAAAACTGCCCCCGACACTTCCCGTCCGGCTCCGGAAGGTATCCAGTGGACACCTTCGCTTGATCCGGAGGAATCGGGCTTGGAAAGCGTTCGCACAGTCTTTGAAAACTTGATTCGCCAAGTCAAGGCGGAGATCGATCCGGTCGCGGTGCGCGTCGCCACGGATGACATCTTCGGTGCGGTACGGGGATTCCCTTCCGGCGCGGCCGATTTCAAAACACTGGCACGGGAAGGCTCGGGGTTTTCGCTCGGCCGGACAAGGTGTTGGGTCTGGCGTTACAAGGAAGGTTGGACGCGGTACTCTGGCTTGGGACGGCTTGAAAAACCTGGGAAGGGGCGTTCTTTTCGCGGTCATCTGTCGGGTTGAAATAACAATTCAGGATTTTCCCTGCTCCGAATGCGTGGTCAGGGTATCCCAGAGATCGTCGACGCGAAGTGGATTAAATATGCTGGCACCCCGGACATTAAACCTTTGCTCGCCGTTATAAAGGACAGCGCCCAGAGTGAGACGTTTAATCCCTAACCCCTGGAACCGCTCGAGTCCCTTAATGAAGTCGGCGGAAAAGGTCGCCGCGGACTTGATCTCCACCGGGGTAAGTTCGCCATTTTCTCGGATAAGCAGATCTACTTCGTTGCCGTGCGAGTCGCGAAAGAAATAGAGTTCCGGTCTAATCCCTTTGTTTAAGGCGCCCTTCATTATGTCGGTAATAATTAGGTTTTCGTACAGATTCCCGCGCAAGGGATCTCGGGAAGCCTGCTCTGCCGTATGAATGCCTAACAAAAAGGCGGCAAGCCCCACGTCTGTGAAGAATAGCTTCGGAGACTTGATCACGCGTTTATGGACATTTTCGAAAAACGGCGGTAGCTCGAACACAACATACGATGCCTTTAGTACGGACAGCCAGTGTCTGAGCGTTGTGCTGGAAGCGCCGACAGCGTTTCCCAGCGAAGCGAGGTTGAGGATCTGTCCCACCCGACCCGCCAGCAGGGTGAGGAATTTTTGGAACTGTGAGAGATCGCGTAATTGGATCAAAGCCCGCACGTCGCGCTCAACATAGGTTTGCAGGTAACTGTTGAAAAACCGGCGCGGTTCGAGTTTATCCTCGTGGATACGAGGGAAGCATCCGCGAACGATCAGGTCGAAGGGGTCTAGCTGGAGGTCATAACGACCCAGTTCAGCGAATGCGAATGGCCACAGGGTGAGCATCGCCGTCCGGCCTGCCAGCGACTGGCTAATCGCCTCGTGCAGTTGTGGTTGATGGCTTCCGGTCAGGATGAACTGCCCGCGCTTCTTGCTTTTGTCAACCATCCCCTGGAGATAGGAAAGCAGGGCGGGAAGGCGCTGTACTTCGCCCAGGATGCCACCGTCCTCCATCTGGCCAAGAAACCCCCGTGGATCGGCTTCGGCGGCGATCCGGACATCCAGGTCTTCCAGGGAAAATTATGGCTTCTGCGGAAACGTCATCCGGGCCAGCGTGGTCTTGCCAGACTGGCGTGGTCCCAGGATGGTCACTACCGGATATTCCGCGGCGGATTGGGTCAGCTCTTCGGTGATGTCTCGTGTAATCATGCTGGGATGATAGCACTTACTTGTGTAAAACGAAAGTTATAATTCTTAATTACACAACATCCCCTCGTAAAGCGTGAAATCCGCTCCTTCGCATCTGGGCAAGGACTATAGTGGCCCGGGAATTTAATACCACGGTTAAGTAAGAGTTACACGAGGACATTCAAGATGAAAGTGGCGTTTGTGGAGTTGGAGGGGGTGAAAAAAACTGAGCTGAACTACTGGGATGTTCGGGTGAAGAAGGGGTGGGTCGATTCCACGGCGCCGTTTTCCTGGTCAGGGCAAGGTGAATCGCCAGTAACCTCCCGGACCTCTCGCTACTACCGGTCAGCCGGGACTTCCGGGGGCGCTTTGGCGAGGCTTGGCGCCGACGCGCTCCCGGAAATTGGTCTTCCGTAACGGTAGGAAGGCAACTGGTGATAGTGACGCTTACACCCCTGGAACCTGGCCAGCAGGCGAGGCGTCAGTCACCAGTGGCGTCAACTTCCTACTTGGCTAGTCAAGCCTTTGGGGCAATGTCGCTGGCAGAAATTGAGCGTAGATATTTGTGGAGAGGCTCTATATCGGTTCGGCTGTTCTTTTTTACCGCGTGCAGGTTATTGTCTGCCTGATCGATAAAATCAATAAGCGTCTCTTCCGGTTCGGGAATTCCGGCTCTGATTCCCACGCTGGCGGTGAAGGACAGCTCTGGACGCTGATCATAAGTGGTATGCCGAGCTTGTACCATGAGCCGTTCGGCAATCATGGAAGCCTGCTCAAAGGTGATAGAGGGGAGGAGCATGACAAACGTCTCGCCAACATAGCGGCAGGAAAGGTCACTGACCCGCAAGGTCTGGTTGATCATGTTCGCCATGATCTTGAGCATTTCTTCCCCGATGTGATAGCCAAAGGTGTCATTGGCGGTCTTGAAATGGTCGATATCCAGTAGAAGCACGGCCAGTGATGCTTTGTCCGACTTGTGACGGTCAAAATGCCGTTGCGCCTTTTCAATAAATGTACGCCGGTTTAAAAGACCCGTCAGGCTGTCGGTAGCGGCGTAATTCTGGATAATCTGGTCGGCGTATTCCTTCATCAGCAGGAGGTAGGCGGAAAGCCCGAGAATCACCAACATGATGAGGGAAAGGAAATTAAGCGACTGGACCGCGGAATTTCCTAAAACTCCTAGATTATTGTAAAGAGCGAAAAACGTGCGGGGTAACTGCAGGGAAATGAATATGATATAAAAAATTCCGACCGTCCGCTTGAATCCCCGGGTGTCCTTGGACAACATCATCCGTATGGTTGGGATAAAGAAGAGGCAAAACACACAGAATGAGGCGACCGCTACCCTGAGTGGGGCGTCGGGAAAGATGAATTCGACTCCGTTAAACAAAACCAGACTCACGATAAGAATAACCAGGGTTGCTCCGTAAACTTTGTTCTTCTTCTCATGCGAGATGATTAGTATTGATTCAGCTTCCAGGTAAAAACCCAGTAACAACAGGCTATTGCCTATGTTGACAGAAAGGGGATCAGGTAATTGTCCCCGATAGGAAAGAAGGATCCAGCCGGCGGCTTGGCAAATCTTGGCCATGCTGTAACAGTGGAAAAGCCGATGCTCGTTCAGGTTTTTAACAGTGTATCGGTATGACATTAGCAGGATAAAAGAGGTTATGTTGCCGCAGAACAGGACGACAATGAGGGACTTGGTGTCGAGATTCACCAATGAGGCAAGCAGTGACATAACGTCTCCTAAATATTAATATTCGCCCGGCTTTCACCGCCGATGGTTTCTTGGCGGGGGCAGGGGGGCGTGTTCCTTAATTTTCCCGAAACTCTTGTGGCGGTTAAGGGAAAAACGGGCGGCCAGACCTGTTTTTGGCCGTAGCGTCTCCCCCGGGTGGTTTCTCCATCCAGGGAGGGTAGGGGAGTCTTCCAAGCCTACGCCTGACTTCAAACAGGATGGAGAGCCAAGTTTACCCTGCCGACCTCCATTTAAAGCCGAAGGTTGGGCGAGGGTGTGGTTACCGTAATAGTAAACCGACCCAGAAACGAATGACAGTGGGGGTCGGAAAGAAAACCGGTTTCAGTGTTTGGTCCTAATGCCGAAATAGCCAAAAACAACGCCGTTGTCAAGGCTGGCGCCGGGAAATTCACTTACAAAGACTAGCCACAATCTCGGGTTGGCAGCTTGCCAAAGGGGGGACAGGATCACAGTTCCAGTAAGGTAAACCTTGCATTTAAGCGCCGGCGGATACGTGTTGTTGACTGGCTGGTAAGTGGACTTGTCTCTTTCCGCTTTGCCAATATGGCAAGCTGTCCATGGAGTTAGGCAGGGTGTAATTAAACTGGAGTCGTCGCCTTCGAGAGAGAGAGGGCAGAAATTAGCAGCAATCCTGCCTGTGTATCCAGCCGGCCAGGCGGTAAAACCAGGGTGGGTAATTTTACCGCCTGCCCGGGAATCTTTTTAGCGTCAAAGCAGTATCACCCTGCTGGTCCGGGATAACAAGCGAAAAAGCAGGACCGCCTTCACTAACAACCTCTCCCTGGCGCCTGTGACCCCCGCTAACAGGCCTAGGATTGCCTTCACCAGAGCGCTAAAGCTTCCCCTCTTTTTAGCTCGCTAGAGAACGCCTCAGGGCAGGGGAAACCCCCTGTGGTTAGTTCGGGGTAGCGGCCAGAATTTATTCCCTCAACCCTGCCTACCCAATTGGGGGAAGGGTAGCCGACCGGAATAAACCATAAACCGGGTTTTTGCGAAAGTCTTTTTTTCCTCCGCCGCTTGCCTTGAGCCGGGGCAATTCCAGCTGAATTGTTTCGGACCCAAAATTATAGCACCTCGGGTAGGGATTAACAAACGTTGAGCGCAAAATAATTCGGCACCCCCCCCCGAATTGTCCCGCCGGTTGGGGAATAATTGACAGTCAGCCATCCCTAAAAACTACCCGATGCCAGGCTTCCCCACCCGCCCCCTGTCGCTGGCGAGGGAGGGGCGACAACGGCTTTTTTTTTCGTTTCCGTTTTTTAATTGTCGCCGGTTGGGACGCCCGGTGAGGCCACCTCGAAGCTCAACCCGTGGTGGGCCGCCAATTACAGCGGTTCAAATTGGTGGCAAGAAGGCGCCTGGCGCTTGGCGGCGTGAAATATCGTTTAACCCGGGGGTATTACCAAAACCGGCCCCAGGGCGTCCGGCGGGAAACCGTCTTGAGTTTTATGCCTGAAGTTGACGCCCGGGAAAACGCCGGGGGTCAAAATTTAAACAGTATAGGTTGAATACATTACCCAGTATTCCGCCAACCCCGGGTGATTGCCAAAAAAACCTTGACAGATTTGCCGCCAGACATAAAAAGTAGTATAAATCAAAGGCATTATCATCTCCACTTACCGCCTGTTTCCTAGGCTTCACCTGACAAACCCATTCTTGCCTCTTGACAATTTAACAGGATCTTACCAGCCGACTTCCGGCTTGTATTATTGTTCGTTTCCTTTAGCGAAGGGAGAGAGGGTATGTCAAAAAAACTGTTGGCGACGCTAGTGGCGGTTATGTTGGTGTTTGTTTTTGTGATGAACACCGGCCTGGCCGGAGAGAAAAAAGGGCCTTTCAAATTTGGTTTCACCTCCATGGACAATAGCAACCCATTCTTTGTCCTAATTGAAAAAACCATGCGGGACGCGGTTGAAAAGAATGGTGACACTCTGGTCACAGTCGATCCCGCCAACAGCGTGACCCTGCAGATCAGCCAGATCGAGGACCTGATCGCCCAGAACATTGACGCCATCTTGCTTAACCCCGCCGACGCGCTTGGTATTCTCCCTGCCCTGGACCAGCTTAAACAGGCGGGTATTCCCATCATAAACTATGATACCGAGGTGGGTGACCTTTCCTATGTCGCCGCCTATGTCGGCTCTGACAACTACAACGCCGGCAAGGTTTGTGGTGATGATCTGGTAAAGCGCATCCCCCAGGGCGGCCCCATCATCATCCTGGACAGCCCCACTATGCAGTCGGTGGTGGACCGCACCAATGGCTTCACTGACGCCATCAAGGGCAAGGGTTTCACCGTGGTTGGCCAGCAGGACGCCCGTGGCAACCTCGAGCAATCCATGCGCTTGGCGGAAGACCTGTTGCAGGCGCATAGCGATGTCGTCGCCATTTTCGGCGGCAACGACCCGACAGCCCTTGGCGCCCTCGCCGCTGCCAACGCCGCTGGCATCAAGAAATGCCTGATTTACGGCGTCGATGGTTCCCCCGACATCAAGGCGGAAATCGCTTCCGGCAAGTCTCTGATAACCGGTTCCGGTGCCCAGTCCCCGGTCGCCATCGCCAGAATCTCGGTTGAGGTTTTGTACAAATACCTCAAGGGTGAAAAGGTTGATGCCCGTTACCCGGTGGAAACCTTCCTGATCACCGCCGACAACGTCGCCAAGTACGGCACCAGTGGCTGGCAGTAAGCTCCAGTCCATCGGTAATTTCTAGTAGCACCAGTGGCGGGAGGTGGGTTTGACACCTTGCTTCGCTCCCGTCCATTCACCCGCTTGTTACCGGGTGTCATTTAACGCCTCTCTTGCCGGGAAGCGTCAATGCTGGAAACGGCAGGCGCTTCCCGGTAGATTTTTGCGCCAGTTTGTTTATACTTATCTAACCGTCCCTTTTCCCTGGCGCTTGGGAAGGTTTGGGGCGGTTTTACCGCGTCGGGAAGTAGTTTCTGGCTACCCCCCGGTATGTGACAGTATCTGGCATAACGCGGGGGATTTTTGCCCCGCTGGCTACGGATAACCACAATGTCCCAACCTCTTCTGGTTATGAAAAAAATCGACAAACGTTTTCCCGGCGTGCATGCGCTGTCCGGAGTGGATTTCGAACTGGAAAAAGGCGAAGTCCACGCCCTCATGGGTGAAAATGGGGCGGGAAAGTCCACCCTTATCAAGATTCTTGGTGGCATCTACACCGCCGACAGCGGGGAAATCCAGATCGAAGGCAAAAAAGTTGATATCACCAATGTGACCAGTTCCAAAGCCCAGGGTATAGCGGTGATTCACCAGGAATTGGTTCTCGCCCCCTACATGACGGTGGCGGAGAACATCTTCCTGGGCCGCGAACCCATGCAGGGCTTTTTTGTCAACAGTCGCCACATGCACCAGGAAGCGCAGGATCTTCTCGATTCCTTCAACCTCTCCTTGGACGCGGAAGCCATTATCAAAGACCTGCCGATCGCCAAACGGCAGATGGTGGAAATTGTCAAAGCCATTTCGGAAAACTCCCGTATCCTGGTCATGGACGAGCCCACCTCCTCCATTTCCGACAAGGAGGTGGATTTTCTTTTCGGGGTCATGCGTACCCTGGTCAAGAAGAATGTGGGAATTGTCTATATCTCCCACAAAATGAGCGAACTGGAAGACATCTGCGACCGGGTGACGGTTCTCCGGGACGGGGCAAGGGTGGGAACGGAGGTGGTTAAAAGCACCACCAAGGACAAACTTATTTCCATGATGGTTGGCCGCGAACTCACCCGCTACTATACCCGCGACTTTATCGCCCCGGGGGAAGTCCTTATCCAGTGTGAAGGCATAAACGACGGGAAAATGGTGAAGGACGCCTCGTTTGCGCTGCATACTGGAGAAATCCTCGGTTTCGCCGGTTTGGTGGGGGCGGGTCGTAGCGAACTCATGAAATGTATTTTTGGCCTGACCAAAAACTATCGGGGAAAAATATTTGTGGATGGGCGGGAGGTGCGGATTGACTCGCCAATCACGGCCATGAAAGCGGGAATAGCGCTGGTTCCGGAAAGCCGCAAAGACGAAGCGTCCTATCATTTACAGAGCGTGCGTTACAACACCACTATCGAGGTCCTCTCCCAGTTTATCAAATGGTGTTTTGTCGATGGAAACAAGGAAGACAGTATCACCCAGCGTTATATTGACATGATGTCCACCAAGACCCCCTCCCTCGACCAGGATCTGGTGCACCTATCTGGCGGCAACCAGCAGAAAGTCATTATTGGCCGCTGGCTAGCTAGCGCTCCCCGTATCCTTATTTTGGACGAGCCAACCCGCGGAGTGGATGTCGGAGCCAAATCGGAAATCTATGCCATTATGAACACCCTGGTCAAGAATGGCATCGGAATTATCATGATCAGTTCCGAACTACCGGAAATTATCAATATGAGTGACCGGGTTTATGTTATGAATCAGGGAAGAATCGCTGGTTGTCTTCCGCGCCAAGATATTTCCCAGGAAGGCATTATGAAACTGGCGGCTCGGTAAGACTGTAAATGGGGATTTACCGCGGTCCCGTGCGGCGATTCGGTTTTTAACCCTAGTTGAGAAGATAAAAGGTGTAAGATGAACCCCACCGCCAATAAACAGTCGAGGATCAAGAAGGCGTTACTTAAATACCTGAAGGACAATTTCGGTATTATCGTAGCCCTGGTGGTGCTCTGTCTTTTTCTCGCTGTCAATCCAACCACCACCAACTCTTTCTGCACCTCGCGCAATTTCTTTAATGTCTTAAGACAGCTTTCCACCAACTTGTACCTCGCCTGCGGCATGACCATGGTCATTATCCTTGGCGGTATCGACCTGTCAGTCGGTTCGATTATTGCCCTGAGTGGCTGCTTCGCCGCCGGGTGTGTGGCGCGCTATAACATTCCGATACCCTTAAGCGTTTGTCTTGGCATCCTGGCCGGGCTGGTGGTAGGTATGTTTAACGGCGCGGTGGTGGCGAAAACCACTATCCCCCCCTTCATTGTCACCCTGGCGACCATGAACATCGCCAAGGGCCTGGCCTATGTCTACACCGGGGGGGCTCCGGTGCGGGTGGTCAACAGTGAATGGCAGTTTATCGGCGCTGGTTATATCGGACCCGTACCCACGCCGGTGGTTATCCTGGCCATAATACTCACACTCAGCAGTATCATGATGAATAAAACCCGGCTGGGACGACATATCTACGCGGTGGGTGGCAATCCCCAGGCGGCCGAGTTTTCCGGCATCAACGTGGAACGGGTTAAATTCCTGGTCCACTCCTTCACCGGGGTCATGGCGGGTATAGCCGGCGTGGTTCTGGCCTCGCGCATGTACTCTGGGCAGCCGACGGCGGGTGAGGGCGCGGAAATGGACGCCATCGCCGCGGTGGTGGTGGGTGGCACTAGCATGCAAGGTGGCTCCGGTAAGATCGGTGGCACCATCATTGGCGGCCTGATTATCGGAGTGCTTAACAACGGCCTCAATTTAATGAACGTCAACTCTTTTTGGCAGTACGTGGTCAAGGGTATCGTTATTCTTCTCGCGGTGTTTATCGATTTCTGGCGTACCCGCAAGGCTTCGCGCTGACCAAGAGGCGCGGCAAGCCCCGCGCTGCAGCAGGAACCCCACTAAAACGACTCAACCCGGCTTAATCGCCGGGTTGAACTCTATAAGAATCCCCCGCTTGAAAGGCGGGGGAGTATGTCAATCTATTGATCGGGAGAAAAGCTGGCTTTACCCGGGGTTCTTCGGAAGAATCTCGCCGCCACCCCCCGGTCAGGAACAGAGGTTTTCTCCGAGGCGCCGCGCTTGTTCCAATTCCGGCCGGCCGGCTATTTCTCCCGGTTTATGCAGACCTGAGGCGATGACAATTCCCGCCTCTGGCCATTTCAGGTAGGCGAAAATCTGCCTGAACATGTCGATGGACGGGCTGGTGACCTGGGGGTTGGGGTTGCCGCAAGTCAGTAAGAGCGCGGCGCGTTTACCCGGCATCCCTTCTCCCAATAGGGCGAACATGCGGTCGATAGCCAGCTTGAGTTGGGCGCTGACCGAAAAGAAATAAACCGGCGAGGCAAAAACCAGCGCCTGTGCCTGGCGGATGGCGTCAAGTATGGCTGGCATGGCGTCATTCTGCCGGCAGACGCCGGCGTTTGCCAAACAATGCTGGCAGCCCAGGCAACCGCCGATTTTTAAATCAGCCACCCGGAAGATGGACGCCGCTTTACCCGCGGCTTTCGCGCCAGCGGCAAGCGCACCCACCAGTTGGTCGGTGTTCCCGTCTTTACGCGGAGAACCGGAAAGAATGACAATGGGTTTTTTCATGCTCTTCCTCGCCAGAAACTGCTAGCCAAGTCGACCTTTCTCCCCCGGGAGGGAGCGTCAACGCCGTGGGGTGGACGTTTTAAAACCAGCCGTCCCTTCCCACCCTTCCCTAACACCCTTTACGACACACCCCCCCGTTCGCCTGGCTAAACGCCAGGCGAACGGGGTGGCTTCCTGGCCTAGGCATGTTTTCGCCTATCCCTTGGCCATTTCTATAATCAGAACGTGGGAAGTCTCCCGGGCGGTCAGGCTGATGTTTTCTTCCTGTATTTCCAGGGCGTCACGCATGTTTAGGGTTATTCCGTTGATCTCGGCCGCGCCCTCAATTAACACCAGATAGGCCTGTCGACCCGGCTCCACCGGGAAATCCAGGCTTTTTCCCTGCTCCAGGCTGGTCGCAAAGGCGTTGATGTCGGCGTGGATATGGATAGGGGCCTTGCTAGCGGTGTTGGCGAAGCTGGTGGCTAGCGCCAGCCAGGTGTTTTCCCGGTCGGACCAGGAGAAACGGAAGTCGCCGTAGCTGGGTTGATGGTTGTTTTTGTCCGGCAGGATCCATATCTGGAGAAAACGCAGGAGTTCCTTGCCGCGGTTGTGTTCGCTGTGTACCACCCCGGTTCCGGCGCTCATGTACTGTACCTGTCCCCGGGTGAGTGTTTGCCGGTTACCCATGCTGTCGGCGTGAGTGAGTTCGCCGTTTATCACATAGGAAATTATTTCCATGTTTTTGTGGGGATGCAGGTCAAAGCCGGTGTCGGGAAGCACCTGGTCATCGTTGATGACCCGGAGAATCCCAAACTGCATGTTGTCCGGATTGTAATACTCGGCGAAGGAAAAATGAAAATGACTGTTCAGCCATCCCAGGTCGCTTCGGCCCATTTTTTTACTGTCGATATAACGTAGCACGCGCCACCTCCTTTCTTAAGACCGGTAATTGCCGGGTGGGGCGGCCTGTACGCCACAAGCCAGCCGCCGCCGTTTTTCCCAGGCAATCGACTCCCGGTGGGTAAAATCGTCATAACCATTTTTTATTTTCCCTTTGCCGTCCGGCGCCACCGGGATTAACCGGTAAGCCGGGGCAGAGGTAAGGGCGGGGGCCGGGAAGTTGCTTCGCCCGGTGTCGCCGCCCCGTAGAGTGATTTAATCAGCAAGGTTGGAAAGGAGGCGTTCAGCCAGCTTGGCGTCGGGAGAGTTGGCTGGCTCGCGTTCCAGGAATTCCTTTAGGTAAGCGCGGGCGGCCGCCTGGTGACGGTTCAGGAGGGCCGTGTTTTCGGGGGTGGGGTTCAAACGGTCTTCTCGAGCGTAGTTGGCGCTGAGACCTTCGTGGAAGCGGGCTAGGTTGAAGAGAGTGGAGATATAGGCGCTTCCCGGCTGGCTTTCCGAGTCCTTGGCCTCGGCCAGCAGGATCGCTTTCGCCTTTTCCAGGTCCGCCTCGGCCTGGTCGAAATCCTTCAGGCCGATTTCCACCAATCCCAGGACATTCCAGGCCTCGGCGTTTTCCGGATTGATTTCCAGGGCTTTACGCAGATCGTTGGCCGCGGCCGGGAAGGAGCCGTTTGAGCGATGGACAACCGCCCGGAGGTAATAGAGATGGTCGTTATCCAGGTTGGCAGCCAGTCCCTCGTTAACCACTCGGAGTACCGCCGCCACCTCCGCTGGCGCCAGGGTGGGGGTATCGCTAGCATAAGCGCCGGAGGTCTGGGAGGACTGGTTGGCCTGGAGGCGGTTCCACATGCCGGTAGCCAGGTAACGGCAGGCTTCCGCCTTCTGTTGCTGGAAGCGAAACTCCTTGGCCAAGGGTCCCGTCTCGTTAGCGGCCATTTGATTGGCCTCGGTGGCCAGGCGGATCACTGGGTCAGTGAGGTTGAAGAGTTCAGGGTAGCTACCGACCGGATTGTATTCCAGGCTTTCCAGGAGGTTTTTCGCCTGTTCGAGGAGTTGGTCAAGGGGGGCGAGGATCGCGTCGTAACTTGCTGGACGCCGGTCACCCGGCTGGCGGGCGCGGACCGCGGTTATGGCTTTTTGCGTCGCCTCAACCAGGATCGCCGGTTCGACCTGGTCCGCTTCCCCGAGGCCACCGCTAAAACGCATGACTCCCCAGACCAAAAGGCCGATGGCGAGGGTGAGGCCAAGGGAACGGAAAAAACGGTTCCAGCGGAATGACATGGCGAACGCTCCCGAAAGGGGTGGAAAGGCTGGTATCATCCGCGTGGCGTCGGGGAAAAAAACACCGCCGCCGTTAAGTTTTCGCTTCGGGGAAAAGGGGAAAAAAAGGACGCCTGGAATAAAGGCGTCCAACTTGGAAAAGAGGAGATGCTGGAAACCGCCCTATACCGCTAACGTCCAGGAATTCCGTTCATCATGGCGGTGACCGGACTCGCTACCCAGCCACGCTGCAGGGGCGCGCTAGCCAGGGGCTGGGAAGGAGAGTTTATCGGGATCAGTGGCCGTAGGACATTGCTTTGGGAAATGCCGCTTATCATCACCTCCGCCATGGGCCGAGTAGCGCCACGCCGGGAGTGGAGGCTGTAGATGCGGGAAGGTTCGAGTTCCGGGATAGGGACGCCGGCGAGAATAACCGGTTCAGAGTTGACAGGAATACTTTCCGCCAGCGTAGGCACCGAAGGCCGGGCGAGGGGGAAGGGACTGGCAGCCGACTGGTTGCGCGCCTCGCGGTGAGCCAGGCTTTCCGCCATGACAGGGCTGGAGTAAGGCCGCACGGGTGGTTGAGTTGGACTCGGTGCTACCTGGGCGTAGGAGGCGGGTTGGTAGTAGGCAGAGGCGGGTAGGACCACCGGGGTGGATGGGCGCCGGGTCTGGAAGGCCATAACCTCAGCCGGACGCACGACCGGACGTCTCTGGGCGGTGCGGTTACGGTTGCAACCTGATACCGAGACGCCAACCGCCAGCGCCACCGCCAGTAGCGTCAGGACTAGGTATCTCTTCATGCCTTCCCTGCTTTCCACACGTTTGCCATGCCTTTGGACCAACGCAATGAACCAGATAACATTTTATAATAGTTACTTTTCCAGCCGCCGCAAGAAAATAGTTTCCCCTTGGGTGAAAAAAAAGAATCGGGCCGGACTACTCCTTTCCGCCGGAAAGGAAGGCGCCGGGTAATTTTTCCCAAATTTCTGGCGAAAGGGTATCCGCCAAAGTCTAGGCGGTTTAAGGGAAATAATCCCCAGGGTAGCTTCGGGCCCCAACGCCTGGCTTTGGTTGTCCCAGGCGGTACGGGATTTGGCTTAGGCTTGAACCAAGTAACTGCCGCCGAGCGGCGCTTGGCTCTTCGGGGTGAGGCGTTTTTCCGGTGACGCTTTTTTGCCTAGGCGTGAAGCCGGGTTTTTTCGCCTGGCCCCGCTTTTTCCATCACGGCGATTAGTTGTCGTCAAGTTCGCTGTCGAGAAACGAGAGATGCGGCACGTTATGGCCGGAAAAGTCGGCTGTGTTGGCTTTTGGCTGGGTGATGATGACTGAACCCGGGCGCCGGGAGTTGAGGTCGATGAAAAGGAAGCGTTCCGGGGTTAGTTGATAAACATAAGTGTGGGTTTTTTTCTTGCTGACCGGATCGATATAGAGGTTGGAGAGGTAGCTGGAGTGGCCGGAGGCGAAGGCGAACACCGCTTTCTGGAAGTAACGCCGCCAGACCAGGCAGTGGGG
>JAITQC010000022.1 GCA_031289115.1 Planctomycetota bacterium | reverse complement strand
GGGAACCCGCCTACGAGGTCTACCAGGTGGTCCGGGACGCTTTTTTCCTTGGGCACCGCATGCGAGCGACATCCTGGAGTGGCGAGGCGCTGCCCCGGTTTTTCCGGCGGGGTTGCCTTAGTTACCGGGGCCAAGTCCACCCGGTGGCGGACAGTGGCGGACGGCCAGTCGGGCGCCTACCCGGGCGCATCCTCCACTACACCTACCGGGACATGGAACAGTATTTCCGGAAATTCGACCTCTACACCACCCTCTGGGCTCGGGACGCCTTCGCCCAGGGGAGGCGGGTGGGGCTGGTGATGGCCTTCCTGCGTTCGGGCTGGCGTTTTTTCCACAATTACCTGTTTCGGTGGGAAATTCTGGACGGGCGTTACGGTTTCCTCACCGCCACCCTGTCGGTGATGTACACCTTTATCAAGTACGTAAAACTCTGGGGTCTGTGGCGCGCCAGGGAAACGCCGTCATTCGTGCCGCAAGGCCTCGACCGGGTCAAGCTTGGCGGCCCGGCGGGCGGGGTAGTAGCCAAAGAAGATACCCACTCCCGCCGAGACGACAAGAGCGAGAATAATGCTGTCAATCTCGACCAGGGTGGAAAACTCCGCCCCGGAGAGGATACGGGCGGCGTGGGGTATTAATACCGCCAGTCCCACCCCGAACAACACTCCCAGTATCCCACCCGCTCCGCTTACCAGCACCGACTCGAAGAGGAACTGCCCGAGGATGTCGCGCTCCTTGGCGCCAATGGCTTTCCGGAGGCCAATTTCCCGGGTGCGTTCGGCCACCGTCACCAGCATGATGTTCATGATGCCGATTCCGCCAACCAGGAGGGATATGCCGGCCAGGCTTCCGAGGAGTATGGTGAGGGTGGAGGAAAAGCTGGACGCCATTTCCACCACCTCAGCCTGGTCCTGGACGTTAAAGTCGTCCTCGGCGCTGCCGACCAGATGGTGACGCCGCCGGAGTAGCTGGCTCACCTCCTTGATTATTGGCTTGTTTTCGCTACCCTCCACTCCCACCAGATCAATTTCCCGTAGCCTTTCCGTCCCCATGACCTGCTTCATGGCGGTGGGGAGGGGGATTAGGGCCTGATCGTCTGGGTTGTACCAGCCCTGGTCGCCGCGGCTTTTCAAAACTCCTATCACCTGGTGGTTCACCCCTCGCACCTTGATAGTTTCCCCGATTGGGTAGGTGTCGCCAAAGAGGTTTTGGGCGGTAGTGCTCCCGAGCACCACTACCCGGCCACCCTGGTCGGTCTCTAGGCCAGTGAAGGAGCGGCCGCGGTCCACCTCGAAGCCGCGCACCTGGAAGTAGCTGGCCGTGACCCCGGAAAGGGAGACCGAGACGTTTTTGTTGAAATACTTGAGTTGTCCCGTTCCCGCCACCACGGGTGCCACCCAGAGGACACTGTCCACCGACTCTACTATGGCTTTGGCGTCCTCCAGGGTAAGGGTCTGGGCCGGACCCGACATCACCCCGCGCCTCCCGGCCTGGCCGGGGCGGATGATGAGGAGGTTGGTGCCTAGACTCGACACCCGGCTAAGAATGCTTTCGCGGGTCCCTGCTCCCAGGGCCAGCATGGAGATAACCGCGCCTACCCCGATGATTATGCCTAGAACTGCCAGAAAGCTGCGTAGTTTATTGGCGAGGAGGGAATTAAGCCCGACTTTGGCCAGGAGGCGTAGGGGCATGATTAAACCTTTCTGGGCTTTAGGCCCCCTGTGACGCTACCCCGGGGTTTTCTAGCAATAAACGGGTGGAGGCGGTGGTGCGGATCACCCGGCCATCGCGGACCTGGATTTCCCGGTTGCCGCACTTGGCCACCTCGGGATCGTGGGTGACAATGATTATGGTGCGTCCCTCGTTATTGAGCTCCCGGAAGAGGGTGAGTATCTCCGCCCCGGTGCGGCTGTCCAGATTGCCAGTCGGTTCGTCAGCGAGGATAAGTGAGGGCGAGGCGACTAGGGCCCGCGCCACCGCCACCCGCTGGCGCTGTCCGCCTGAGAGTTGGTTTGGTTCATGGTGGCGGCGACTGGCTAGTCCCACCCGCTCCACCGCCGCCTCGGCCAGAGCGCGGGGATTGGCGATCCCGGCGTAAAGGAGGGGCAACTCCACGTTTTCCAGAGCGGAGAGGCGGGGGAGGAGATGGAACCCCTGGAAGACAAAACCGATTTTCCGGCTGCGGATAGCGGCGAGACGGTCTCCGGTGAGGGTGGAGACATCCTCGCCATCCAGGAGGTAGCGTCCGGAGTCAGCCCGGTCAAGGCAACCCAGCACTTGCATCAGGGTCGATTTGCCGCTGCCGGAGGCGCCGGTGATGCTTAGCATCTCCCCTGTTTCGATATACACGTCAACCCCGTCCAGGGCGCGGATTTCCTGGCCGCCGACCTGGTAGGTTTTGCGTAGTTCCCTGGCGTCGATAACTGGTACTGACATGCGGTGCTCCTTGGCGAACCAGTAGTTGGCTAGCGGCCCCGGCCCATACCCAGGCGAATGCCCCGTTGCCCTCGTCCGGCCCAGGTGTCGTCGAGTTGGTTTTTGTCATACTCCACGTTGTCCCCCTCGTTCAATCCCGCCGTGATCTCCATACGGGTACCATCGGTGATGCCGGTTTCCACCGGTCTTTCTTCGACCTCGCCACTCGCCAAACGGACTTTAACCACCGCCTGCCGCTGTGGGCGGCCTCCCCCTTCCGTTGGGTGGACCAGATGGAAGCCGACCGCCTCCACCGGCAGGGTGAGGGCGTTAGGGCTTTCCGCCACCAGGAGCCGGACGTTGGTGGTCATCTCCGGTTTAAGCAAGCTTTTCCCATCCCCTTCCACCTCGACCTTGACGTCAAAAGTGACCACGTTGGATTCCACTGTGCCGGTGGTGGCTACCCGCACCACTTTCCCCCGGAATTGCCGGTTGGGGTGGCTGTCGGCGGTGATGACAGCTCTTACCCCGGGGGTGATGCCGCCGATGTCGGCCTCGTCCACGGCGGCGATGGCGTAAACCCGGGAAAGGTCGACAATCTTGAGAGCGGTGGTGCCGCCACCAACGTTGGAGATGCCAGAGGAGACGATAAAGCCATCCTGGATGTTACGTTCCGACACCACACCGCTAATAGGGGAGTAAAGCTCCGTTTCCCTGAGGCGCTGCTCGGCGTCGGCCAGGGATATCCGGTCGTTTTCCACCTGCGCCTCGGCTATGGGGATGTCGTGGCGTAGCTTGTCCAACTCAAAAGCCTGCACCTCCAGGTCCTGGAGGCTGGTGACGGCGTTGGACCAGTTGGTTTCGGCCTGCACCGCCCGGGTGTTGGCGCTGTCCAGGTCTTCGCGGGTGATGACGTTTTGGCTGTGGAGTTCCTGTGACCTACGTAGACGGGTGTTGGCGTCTTCCCGGTCGGCTTCGGCAAAACGGATGCCGGCTTCGGTTTTTTGCCGGTCAGACTGCAGTTTAGCCTCCCCGGCCGCCACTCCCAGGCGAACCTGTTCCAGGCGGGCTTCGGACATGGTGAGGCTGGCGGCCAGGCGTTTGACGCTACGCTCCTCGTCAACCGGGTCCAGGCGGAAAAGGAGCTGGCCTTTTTCCACCGGGTCGGACACGTCGACATAGATGACCTGGACTTCACCAGAGGCCTTGGATTTTATTTCCACTACCCTTTCCGGTTCTACCCGCCCGGTGGCTGACACTTCCCGGCGTATGGACTCCCGGTTGACCTTGGTGGTGGTTATTGACTCCGCCGTGGCGGTGCTGTCAGAAAGGGTGCTTTGCTTCCAGGCGTACCAACCGGCGGCAACCAGAATGGCGACCACCGCCAGATATAAGACAGTTTTGAACAGGGTTTTCATGCCTTGTTTCTCCTAAACGCCCCGGACCAGGGCAAGAGTAAGGAATTAATGGTACGAGGGGCGGGGGAAAAGGAAATGGAATAACCTTGACCGGTTCGAAACCGTCTGTTTCCCTGGTTAGGCAAAATCACCCACCCCTTCAACCTTGATAGTTAAACTCCGTGTCTGGATGTTACGGGAAAACCGCGGATGAGGAATATCCTTTTCCGGAAAACAGAGGTAAATCCGGGGTGTTTCAGTGGTATCCGCCACCGATGGTGGAACGGGACTTGCTGCGGGATGTACCTAAGCCAGGGGAAGCGTCGGCGTCAGAATACCCAGGACTCCCTACGCCACCGCCTCCAGGGAGTACTCTGGCCGCCAAAATGTTGGGAGCCATGGTTTTTCCAATCTGGGCGATAACCTTTTCCCTAACCAATTCAATCGCCATGTCCCGTTTCATACCACACTGGGGATGGCTGGTAAAATCGATCGGCGTAAAGGTTTTGACCAGGACCATAAGGGATGGCGTTTCTCCCGAGCGAGAACAGGTTCTCCGGAATTCGCCTTGACAAAAGCCGCCCTATCGGGGATTATGGTAAGGTCAATTTATTCGGCATATTCAGCCTTTGGCTCTCCGTTATACGGAGTGCCGAATTTTTTATCGCTATCGGGCGAGCCTCAGGGCCGGGAGAAGAGATAATGAGTAACGTGTGCGAATATTGCGGCAAGAAGAC
>JAITQC010000012.1 GCA_031289115.1 Planctomycetota bacterium | reverse complement strand
TATGCTTAATGTCCTGGTTTTTCCCTGCGGCAGCGAAATCGGCCTTGAACTACAGCGGTCGCTTGCCAAATCCACCCACTTCCGCCTCTTCGGAGCTTCCAGTCTTCCGGACCATGGGCGTTTTGCCTATGCGAATTACCGGGAAATCAAGGCTTGGGCAAAAGACCGCAATTTCCTGGGCGAACTAAACCAGCTTTTGCGTAAAGATAATATACGCTTCCTTATACCCGCCCACGATTCCCTTATTCCTTGCCTGGCAGAAGCGCAGGAGAAAGGTGAACTGGCGGCCGAGGCCCTGGTTCCTTCGCTGACAGTGGCGCGGCTATGCCGCTCCAAAAGTGCGACCTACCGGCGTTTCACCGGTTTAATTCCGGTGCCGGTCCTCCACCAGGAAACCGACCTGGAACAAGCCAGCTTTCCACTTTTTGCCAAACCCGATGCGGGACAGGGAAGCCGTGGCGCCAGTATTCTCCTAGACACAGAAAGCGCCCGCCAGTGCCTGCGTCTTCATCCCGACCGGATCATCATGAACCACCTTCCGGGTCGGGAATACACCGTAGACTGCTTTAGCGACCATAACGGCCGGCTACTTTTCGCCCGAGCCCGCGAACGCCTCCGGATAAGTTCGGGAATAAGTGTCCGAACCCGTCTCCTACCGGCCGGCACCTTTCAAGCAATGGCTGAAGCGATCAACCGCGAGTTAACCCTGACCGGCGCCTGGTTCTTCCAGGTTAAGGAAGACCGGGAAGGACTTCCTACTCTCCTGGAAATCGCGCCCCGTATCGCCGGAGCCAGCGGGATAAACCGTGCCTTGGGAGTGAATCTACCTCTCCTTAGCCTGTTCGACCGCTTGGGAAAGGCGGTTGAAATCCAGGAAAACAGTCTGGAGGGATTGGAATACGACCGTTCCCTTGCCGGCAGCGTGAGCTTTCCCCTCGATTTCACCACCCTTTATGTCGACCTTGACGATACCCTGGTCAGAGCCGACGGCCAGATCGACACCGATCTGGTGAAGCTGCTTTTTCAGTGCCTTAACCGGGGCATCCATCTCGTTCTCTTAACCCGGCACAGCCAGGATCCCGCGCTCACCCTGACCCAACACCGCCTTGACCGGATATTCGACCAGGTGGTGTGGATTCCGCCAGGAGATACCAAGTCCCAATACATCCGTGACCGCAAAGCCATTCTGATTGACGATTCTTTTGCCGAACGCCGGGAAGTAGCGGAAAAACTGGGAATTCCCGTTTTCGATCCGGCCGCTGTCGAGACCATTCTGGACAAACGTTACTAACTTCCCTTCTGGAGCAAGAGCGATGTCCTTCACCCCCGAGGAACAAAAACGCCAACTTGAGTCTACCGAACCCTATCATGTCCGGGCACCCCTGGATGACTTTGCCCGTGCGGCGCGGCGGCGCAATTACCGGGAGTTTATTGACCGCTTCAAATACATCCTCCATGTCACCCGGGAAACCAACCTCTTCCTTTTTCAGAACGGAGACCAAGAGTATTTCACTGAACTTTTCAGCCTGTTTTTCTCGGTTATGGAAAAACCCTCGGTGCGACTGGAGGAAAACGACCTGGTTCTTTTCGCCTTAGGCGGCAACCTCACCAACCTCCTTAATGTCACACCCCACCGCAATGGCGACGATTGCATCCGTAAAATTCTTGCCGCCGATGGCAACCTCGCCAAAGTGCTCCTCCTTTACTCGCCGCGAAGCCATATGGAAATGCCCCTGAAGAATTTTTTTGACGCCAATCCTTTCCTAACCTCCCTCTGGTACGGGTGCGTCTGGAACTGGACTGACTGCTACGTGGACGCCGGGGTAGAGCATATGATGAAGTTTTTCATGGACAACTTCGATCCCCGTTTTGAAGTCGCTGACTCCAACCTCATAGTTGGCTATTTCCGCTGCACCTATGTTGACAATATGAATGATCGCAAACTCAAGCGCAACTTTAACGCCAGTGTAAGAAAATTCTGTTCCGACATTAAAATCAACAACCGCCCTAATCCCCGCTCTTTAGCGGTGGTCACCAGCTACTGGAACCAGAGTCATGCGGTTTACCGCGCTTTCGGCCCTTATCTGGCTGAACTCGCCAAGCACTACGACCTCACCCTGGTCAACCTCACCGAGCGCCAACCCCATCCACCCGACACCAGTTTGTTCAAACGGACGATAGACATTGTGAGCCAGGGGACCATGATCAACGTCAGTGGCATTGTCGATAATGATTTTCAGGCCGCCTATTACCCCGATGTCGGAATGAGCCCGCAATCCCTCTATCTCTCTAACCTGCGTATCGCCCCCATCCAGGCCATGAGCACGGGTCATCCCGTAAGTTCAACCAGCCAGGTCATGGATTATTTTATAAGCGGCAGCACGGTGGAAACCGCCAGCAACCCCGAGGACAACTATGATGAACGGCTGGTGCTCCTTCCCGGTCTCTCAGTGCATCCCGCCAAACCCGTTTATTCCCGGCACAACCCGCCACCCGAAAGCCAATTCATAATCAATTGCCCCTGGATGCACATGAAGAACAATCTTCCCATGGCCAGGAACCTCCGGAAGGTGGCGGACATGGCTTCCCGACCGATTGTCTTCAATATTTTCCCAGGCTGCGGCGCCACCACCAACTGTTCTTTCATGTCGACCATTCAAGATTACAGCCAGGTCCTGCCGCCCGACAAATACAGTATAGTTCCCGACCTGCCTTACGAGCGTTACATGCTTAAGCTTGAGGCGGGCCGCTTCGCTCTCCACTCCTATCCCTTTGGCGGTGGCACCACCGCCGTCGATTCCCTCTTTCTTGGTAAACCTTTGGTAGTTCTCCGGGGGCGGCACGAATACAACCGCTATTCCGCCGCTATTCTCGAACGTCTGGGACTCACGGAACTCATAGCTGACAACCAGGAAGAGTGGCTGGAAATTGTCCTCCGACTGATCAACAACCCCGACTACCTGGACGAAATAACCCAACGGGTGGAAGCACTGGACCTGGACAACGCCATCTTCCGCCTGGATGACGCCGACAATCTGCGGCGAGCTTTCGATATGCTGATCCGCCGGGACGCCGAACTAAAGGCCGACTCATCCCATACTCCCCTAAGGGTAGAATAAAGGCGCTATCATGGAATTGGCTATTTTTGGTGGGAAACCAGTTTTTTCCGAAACACAGCCGGTCGGACTGCCGCTGGTGGAAAACGATACCATCGAACGTTACCACCGTCTGCTGGACAAGGTATTCCAGGTCAATTTCCTCACCAACGACGGTCCACTCCTCCGCCGCCTGGAAGAGGCTCTTTCCGAGCGTTTCCGGGTTAAACAAGCGGTGGTGGTAACTAACGCCACCCTGGCCCAAATGCTAATCATGCGGGCGGAAGGCATTAATTCCGGGCGCGTGATAATACCCACCAACACCTTTATATCCACCGCCCATGTCTGCGAGTGGGTGGGAGCGGTACCGGTTTTCGCCGACATCGACCCCCTTACCCTCAACCTTGATCCACTGGAAATCCGCCGTCTCGCCGTCCCCGATTTGGTGGCGGTCATGCCCACCCATGTGTTCGGGGTTATGGCTAATCTCCCAACCATCATTGAGGAAGCGAAAAAACTCAAGTTACGGGTGATTTGCGATGCCGCCCACGCCTTCGACTGTGACGCCGGAGGAAGCGGCCCGGGGGGATGCGGAGTGCCGGAGTTTCTTAGTTTTCACGCCACCAAGTTTTTCTCCACTTTCGAGGGGGGGGCCATACTCACCAATGACCCCGACTTGGCCAGGGAAATGCGGGAGCTCAGGAATTTCGGGTTCGCCGGCATTGATGATGTCTCCGCCCTAGGCATCAACGCCAAGATGACTGAGGCGGCCGCCGCCTTTGGCCTGGCCTCGCTACCAGCCCTGGAAGCGCGCCGTGAGCGACTGCGGCTAGTCCACGCGGCTTACCAGCAGTCACTAGCCGGTATCCAGGGAGTCAGGTTGCATGATTTTTCCCAGGGGAAAAACAACCACCGTTATTTCCCGATCTTTATTGAAGACTCCTTTGGCGCCAGCCGGGACGCGGTTTGCCAGGCCTTGTGGCAGGAAAATATCCTGGTCCGCCGTTATTTTTATCCCGGCTGCCACCGCATGCGTTATTACGCCAGAAAAACTCCCGGCGGCCCAATCCCCCTCCCCCAGGCGGATAAAGTTTTGGGTAAAATTCTTTGTCTGCCAACCTCCTTTGCCGAATTACCTGACCTGGAAGGGGTGAAACGCCTGTCCGACTGTCTCGCCCGCCTTCAAAAAGCCGCTCCGGCGGTGGAAAAATACTGGCGGGAATACTCAGGAGAGGTAAACCTGGAAAACACGGAGGAAAGCCATTAATCAGGGAGTGAGGCGGCGCCCGGGCCACTGCGGTAACGACCAACTGCCACCTAATTTTTGGCTAAAGGAGACGATAGGGCTTAGGGCATTAAAGTTTTGGCACGAGGACTTCTGGTGAAAGTACACGGCGGGGAATTTTACTAAAGGGGGAGTTCTACCACAGTTACTGGCAGTAAGTAGTATTACGTTGTTAAGGCGGTTATTCGGCGGCGGTCAAGGTCAGAGACAATTCGCGAAAATCCAGGTTCCTGGTACTGTCCAAGGCGGTCATTCTTTCCTGCTGTACCGCTTGGGAATCTTCGACTGTGTCAAGTTCAGTCATTTTCTGCGCCAAGCGCCGACGCGCTGCTTGCAATTCTTCCGGAGTCGGGACAGGGATTAGGCTTGGCCAACCCAATAGCTGGGTCTCGGGATCAACCCTTAGGGCCATTAAGGCGGAAACAACGGCGAATACCCGGTTTTCACTAAGAGCTTTTGTTTCACCCGTGCTTAAATCGCCTTCCCCCGCCAGTTTGTCGGCGGTCTCGACCGCTTCCTCCACCAGCCGGGCGGACAATGGCTGTGGAGCCAAGGGTGACAAGTCAACCCGGTCCACCGCCAGAGTGTTTGACTCGTTTTCAGTATCAGCAATTACCTTCTGGCGAGCATAAAGGTCTTGCATATTCTGTCGGGCAAACATCCGACCAATAAGACCAGCACCAACGCCATCAATCTGTACGGACATGACTTCCCCCCAGCCTTTTCCACCGCTGCCAGGACTAGCCATCCCCAGACTTGACTATCAACTCCCGATAATCAGCGGCTGTTATCTTTATCGGCCCATAAGGGGTTGTTTCCGCAGTCAAAACCGCCAAGGTCCTCCTTTTTGAATAAGAAAATCCCGCTCCCCCATAGACACTGGGAGTTTAGCAAAAACCCGCCAAAAGCGGGTGGCTTCAGAAAACCCGCCGATTTTACTACCCTGGGTTAGGTTAGGCGGTGATAATACCCTAAAAGCCAAAACTAGGTCTGATAAAGTCAGAGGTCCAGATAATCCGGGGAGGAAAATTGCCTTCCCGATTCTTCCCGTGCGACCTTGCTTTCGCCTCAATCCCTTTTCAAGAAGAAAAGCGCCTGGCTGGGTAATCCTAAGTTTTTACCGGAAAAACCCGACCACTGGGATGATTTTGCCAAGGTGAATAATAGCTGGGCACTTTACCCGTCCCGTCAACTTGGCGTTTCGTCCAAGCAAAGCCCTGGGGGTAAAAGCCGACTCCGGCCGGGTTGGCGCCGGAAGAAAACAGCCATCGGTTTGCCTTTGGTATTCTCCCATCCTCTCGAAGCGTCAGCGCGGTCAGTAAACGCGTTGGCTTTTGTTAATTTCACCTAGCCTGTATAAAGAGAACACCATGCCAAAATTAAGCGAAAACCGGGGGCACCTTCCGGAAACCATCATGATGTACCTGTTGATGGTATCCTATGCGGTTTTTTCCACCTTGGTGGGAGTAGTTCTAACCCGCCTCTTAAATGAATTCGAAATTCCCCTGTCCGACGGCGGGATTTTTCCCCTGATACAAAACCTCGGCTGCCTGGCTGGCATCCTGGTATCGGGATTCATTCTCGGCCGACATAATTATCGCCGGCTCACCCTGATGGTCTTCGCCGGCTTCACCAGCGTTGTCCTGCTTATACCCCTCTCAACCACCCTCCTGACTTACCTCTTTTTCCTCCTTTTGGGTGGATTCATGTCCAAATTCCTCGACAGCACCCTTAACGTCAGCACATCCATGCTTCACCTGCAAAACAAGGGTTTTTATCTCAGCCTCCTGCATTGCAGTTTCGGTATCGGCGCCTTCATCGGTCCCATCGCCAACGGAAAACTTCTTAATTCCGGCGTATCCTGGCGGGGTATTTACTTTATTCTCGGGTTGGCCTGTTTATTCCTTCTCGCCTGCTACGCCCTGGTGACTCGCGGCAAGACCCACAGCCAGTCCGGTCGTTTCGAACCGCCACGCGTCTTGCAGTTTAAATCACTTTTAAACCGCCGGACCATAGGACTATTGCTAGTGATCGCCCTCTACTGCGGCTTCGAATACGGTATTGGCAATTGGATACCAACCTTTATGACGGAAAACCTGGGGAGTAGTACTATGCTGGCCGCCTCCGGTTTATCCTTTTTCTGGCTGGGCAGTATCGCCGGCCGGCTGACTTTCGCTTTCCTTACCATCTACGTTCGGGAAAAAACACTTATCGTCACCGGCTGTATTCTAGGCGGACTACTGGTTCTTACCGGTCTACTGATCCAAAGCGAGACTTGGGTAATAATTGGTGTCGCGGGAGCTGGCTTCTTCGCCAGTGGTATCTCGCCCATCACCATAGCCGTTGGCTACGCCTGGTATCCGGAGGCGCAAGGGCTCATTTCGATGTTGATGTTCATGAGCATTTCCATTGGCGCCGGCATTTTCCCCTGGCTTATCGGCATTGTCGCCGGGTTGCTTGGTCTCCATTCGGCTTTGGTGATTAACTCCCTATTGGTGCTTCTGGCAGGTTTAATTACCCTGGCGCTCCCGCTTGGCGCGGTAAAACGGAAAGCCAAATAGTCGGGTCGGAAAAAGGCGAAACTTTTAAATCGCGGTAAATGCCTGTAAGTTTTTTACTTTCGCTAAAAATGCGCTGGACTTTCACGCTTTCGCGGGGTTTTACCGCCGGTAGCCAAAAAGGAAAAGACTACCCCGGCCGTTCGCTTCCGCCTGACTGCGTCTTCGCCAGGCGGTTAACCCGAATTAACCCCGGATAACCCCCTCTCTCTATGGTTATATTTGCCGCCCCAAGACACTTGTGGGGGTTTCCCCTGTCAACCAAACCCCTGCGACAGTAGAGATAGCGCGGCCAAAGCCGAAAAAGACCGCTAAAGCCACACTAGGCAAGCCTATGCCTAACTATCTCCGCCTAGGTAAATATCCCTCGAGCGCCGGAACGGTCCCGTATATGGCGAAAGGGGTAATCCAGAGGCGCGGGCAAAACCAACTTCGGACTTTCTGCCAGGGCGCCTTGTCCCGGGTAACCCTTGCGGTTCTTCCTGAGCCTGGTATTCCCGAACGCCCAGCCCAGTCTTGGTAAACGAATTTGCCCGGTGCGTTCCAGTCTTTACTGAAATTTTACCCGTAAATGGGCATTTCGTGTTGACCTGAAATTACTCCGCTAATCCGCCAGCCAGTATTAATCCCCGCCCAACCCGGCCGAATGCGCGAAAACTATTGTCCCCAAAAAATGCGGAGAAAACCAAACTGGTTTTCTCCGCAAAGTTTCTTACTGACTTACCGTGATGTTTGTTTTACTCACGGCAATTGTTTCAGTAAACCAATTCTACTCAAGATCAATGTCAGCCAGGGCGTTGTCCATTTTCACTTTCAGCTCGTCCAAAGCCGTCTGGGTGCTGGAGTACTTGCCAGCGACCAGATCCTGAAGGGTGGCAGCCCATTCGGTGGTCAGCTCAAAGAAATAGGGGTTCGGGGTGAACTGGATGGTGGTGCCATCAACCGTACGGGTGAACATGTCGCCGAAGCCTTCATAGGATTTGATTTTTTCCTGGAACTTCGGATTTTCAAAAACCGACTTCCTGGGCGGATCGACAGCTTTCCAATCAACAACCGAAAAAGTCTGATAGGGCTTGTCGGTGAACCACTGGATGAAGATCCACGCAGCATCCTGGATCTTGGATGAGGCGTTCATGGCGATTGACCATACCCAGAGATTGGCGTTGATCTTGCTCTTGCCAGCCGGGAGGGGCGGTGGGGCGTAGGCTAGCTTACCAGCCTGGTCAGAAGCGCCAGGGAAATTCGTGAAGAAGCCAAGGCTGTCAGCGTCAAAAAGGATGGCGGCTTTGCGGGCGCCAAGGTCAGCTCCGCACTGATACCAAGTGTAGGACGCCCAGGTGGGGGAGCCAGCGGCCTGAACCAGCTTTACCCACATTTCCGTCATTTCGACCGATTCTTTGGAGTTGACTTTGGAGACGATCTTGCCATTTTCGATCGCCAGGTCAACCGCACCATAATTGGAGTAGGTGGTCATAAAGGCGGGGTGGATGGTGGCCCAGTTGCGGGTGCCACGAACCGCCAGACCATAGGTTCCCTCGCCCTCGAACTTGTTAAGGGCAGTGGCGGTCTTAATCAATTCGTCGATAGAGGCCGGAGCCTTGAAGCCTTTCGAGTCGAGAATTTCCTTGTTGTAGGTCAAACAATTGGTCTCAAAACCAACCGGAAGAGCCCACTGCGGACCGGTGCCAATCTTGTGACCCGGAACCCTGTCCCACTTTAGCGCCCCAACGATACCCGGGAAAAAGTCGCTAAAATCATAATCGGGATTGGTTTTGCTGGGATCTTTTATGAACTTATCAAGATCAGCCATATAACCGGGAGGTGAGTATTCCCAGACCTGGTAGGCGCCGGTCATAAACACATCCGGGTCTCCGCTGCGGCTGGACAGCATGGTGGTCAACTTGTCAAAATAGTTTTCCTCGGGAATGACCGAGTAGTTTACCTTGATACCAGTGGCTGCTTCGAATTCAGGAATTTTGCCAATGATACCTTCGGCATAGGGGTGCTGCACAAAAAGAACGCTTACTGACTTGCCGCTTTGTTGTTTCCAGTCGAATTGCCCGGCCACGGCGCTAACCGTAACCAGACAAGCGACCACTAGCAACATCGCCAATTTTCTCATACCAAGTCCTCCAAAAAACATACTAATTTATGCCTGTGGCACCCCCATAGGTGCCTTAGGGCGTAAACAATCATACCGGCTCAATTACCACCCGGGTGGCGTTTTCACCACTGGCAGCAAGTTCAAAAGCCTCCTGCCATTTATCCAATTTGTAAACATGGGTAACCACACCCTCGGTAGGAAGCTTGCCATTGGCTATCCACTCGATCACCGAGGGGAAGCAGTAGGGGGAGAGGTGGGATCCAAGCAGGTCAAGTTCTTTGACGTCGCCAATGATCGACCAGTCGAGAGTGGTTTCGGCGCCGAACACGCTAAACTCCACAAAACGACCAAGTTTACGAACAACTGCCATGCCCTGTTTAACCGAGGCGGGGTGGCCGGTAGCCTCGATATAAATGTCGGCGCCATAACCATCGGTAAGGTCAAGGACGGTCTTTACCACATCGTCTTTGGAGGGATTGAGAACCAAATCGGCCCCGAATTGCTTGGCCAATTTCAGGCGGGCGTCCTTCATGTCAAGGACGATTAGTTTTTGCGGGTTGTGCATGCGTAGGTAACCCGTCATCCCTAGTCCCAGGCAACCCGCTCCGGCCAGGACCACCACATCGTTGGGGGTAACCTGGGCCCGGTCAACCGCGTGTTTAGCACAGGCGTAGGGCTCGACCAAGATGGCCGACTTCATGGGGAGGTCACCCGGTACCTTCCAGTTCAGCGCACCCTTGGGAAGACGAGTATATTCGGCGAAACCACCATTGACATTGTTCTGGAAACCAAAAATGTCGTGTTTCTGACACATCCAGTAACGCCCGGTTTTACAGAATTTACATTCCCAACAGGGAACAATCTGGTCAGAGGCGAGTCGATCGCCAATCTTGAAATCACCTTGGGCATTAGGACCCAGCTCAACCACTCTTCCGATAAATTCATGTCCGGGAATAACCGGGGCTTTGATATAAGCGGGTTGATTCGGTCCTCCCCAGAAACGCTCGGCTCCATGATAAGCCTTGGCATCGCCAGCACAAATACCACAGGCTTCGATTTTGATGATTATTTCGCCTTCCCCAGCCCGCGGAGTGTCAACTTCCTCAACCTTATACTGACCCGGGGCCCGCGCCACTAAAGCTTTCATTTTTTTAGGCAAATCAGCCATGCAAACACTCCTTTTCTAAGGCTATGTCGATAAGGAATCACCCATTCCTCACCGGCAGGTTTATTTCCCAGCTATCCGTTCGCCGGTGGACTGATTGAAAATATGGGTCTTGGTCTCCCGGAAGGAGAGGCGAATGTGGTCGCCCTGGCGGTAGCGCTTCTCGTCCTCGGTGATGAGGGTGAGAAACTCGTCGTTACCGACGTCGATGGAAATACGCCGCTCGTCACCCAGGTTTTCAAACACGGTTATCGGGGCCTCAGTCGCCAGGCTGTCGCTGTTGTCCACCAGGACATCGGTAGGCCTGACACCCAGGATCACTTCGTCACCGGGGAAAATCGACTGGTCGTACTTGCGGGGCACCCGCACCCTTAT
>JAITQC010000011.1 GCA_031289115.1 Planctomycetota bacterium | reverse complement strand
CGGGCCCGTATCTTGTCATCCCAGGCCCCCTCGACATCTCCCTGGCCCTGGCGCGACAGGGAGCGCCAGTAATAAGCGGCACCGAAACCGGGATACCTCTGGATCAGGACATCGAAATCCGCGTTGGCGGCGGCGTAGTCACCCATGACATAGGCGGCTCGTCCCCGTCCCAATAGGCCCATGCTCCAAATGTCACCTTCGAAACGGTTGAGGTGGGACAGGCCTTCCTCAAAAAGGTTTGTCGCGAGCCGTGCATCCTCCTGGGTGCCGCCCAGAAGGTGCGCTTGGGCTAGCAGGAAAAGGCGGGTCGCGCATAAATCCGGGTAACCGTCTGGACGTAAACCAGTGAGCCAGTCCAGGTGGCTGGCGAGTTCCGTGTCGTTAGCCACCACCAGGTCCCGTTTCCCTTCCCGGAGATAACCCATCGCCCGGCGTATGCCTTCCCGGGCCGCGTCCTCGAGCCGGGTAGCCTCCACCTTGATAGCAGCCCGGCGCTGACCGTCCTGGATAATGACGGTGACGCTGACGATTACGCTACCGAGCAGGAGCCATACCAGAATGCTTCCCCAGCCGCTTTTCCTAAGCGCCGGAGCGCTCCATTCGCCTGTGTCTGAACCGGTGGCCGGCTTGATCGGGTCGGCAGGTTTACGGTTAAACATTTCCAGTCCCTTCACCAGATGGGGTTAAGCTGGCGTCAAGGCACAACTTGGCGTAGAGGGCGAGGGGAGTGGCGTCAAAGATCTCCACGTCCACCAGGTCGCCTGGTCTAACCTCTCCCGTGGCGGGAGGGGGGAAAACGCAAATCAGGTTGCCGGCGGTGCGTCCAGTCAGGCGCCGCTGGTCGCGTTTGGACAAACCCTCCACCAATACCCGCTGCCGGGAGCCAAGGAGAGACTGCGCTCGTTCCCGGCTCACTTCTTCTTGTCTGGCGAGTAGGCGGGCGTGTCGGCTTTTCTTTTCCGGGAGCGGCACATCGTCAGGGTACTGGCGCTCCGCCAGGGTGCCGGGGCGGGGAGAATACTTGAAAATAAAGGAATTTTGAAAACGTGCCTCGGTTAGTAGTTCTAGGCTCGCCTGGAAATCCGCCTCGGTTTCACCTGGGAAGCCGACAATGAAATCCGAGGCGATCTGGGCGTCAGGGAGGATTTCCCGGATCATGGCGACCTTTTCCTCATATTGGGAACGGCTGTAACCCCGGCGCATGCGGGTAAGCACCGCGTCTGAACCAGACTGGGCTGGCATATGGAAGTGCCGGGCTACCCGGGGGAGTAAGGCTATCGCCTCCAGGAGCCGGCGGTCGATGTCACGGGGGTGGCTAGTGACAAAGCGGATTCGCCGTAAGCCATCCTCTTCCGGGATAGCCTGGTCAAGCGCCTGTAGCAATCCCGCTAGCCCCTCGCCCTGGCGGTCGTAGGCGTCGATATTTTGCCCGAGAAGAATAATCTCCCGCGCTCCTCCCGCCACCAGGCGCCTCGCCTCTTCGACAATTTCTGGCCCCGGACGGCTAACCTCACCGCCCCGCACCGCCGGGACCACGCAGTAGGCGCAGTGGTTGGAGCAACCCCGGAGCACCGAGAGGTAAGCCTGTGTCCCCTGGTGGCGCTGGCGGGAATGGGCAGACTGCAGGTGAGTGACGCTTTCTGGCGCGTCACCCAGTAAGTGGGTCTGGCCACTTTCCAGTCGGGCCAAAATCTCTGGCAGGCGCAGGAACTGGCGGGTTCCGGCGACAAAATCAAGAAAGGGGAGGCGACGGAGCAGGCTTTCTCCCGTGCGTTCGGCGAAACAGCCAATCACCCCCAGCCGGAAACCCGGCTCACTCTCCCGGCGGCCGCGAAGCTGGGACAAACGGGAAAGCACGCGTTGCTCAGCGTGGTCGCGCACCGAGCAGGTGTTGAATATGACCGTGTCGGCCTCATCTTCACTCGCCACCAGCTGGTGGCCAGCTTCGGCCAGGGCTTCCGCCGCCAGTTCGGAATCCAGTTTGTTCATCTGGCAGCCAAAGGTGACAAGGTGGATTTTACGCATTTAATCAGTCTCGGGGCCAAAGGGTGACGAGGTTGGCTGCCAGCCAGGCGGCAGGGGTGCTTCCACGCCGTGACAGGTCTGAGAGTAGGTTTGTCGCACAACTTCGACTAATTCCGGGTGTTCCCAAATGAGGAGAGGGGCGCGGTAGCCGGGAATGTCCTGCACATGCGGGCAGTCGCCAGGTAGTCCCGAGAAAGTGGCTGCATCGTCAGCTGCCACGCAGCGGGTTTCAAGCTCATGGCGGCGTTCATAAATGCGGCAGAGGCGGGTGTGGGTGTCGAGGTGGGGGCAGGGGACATCGGTTATGACTACCAGGCCACCTACCAGAAGCTTTTCCAGACAGCAGACACCACAGCGTCGGCAGAGGTGTTCCCGGTTTTCCCGGTCTGGCTGCTCACCGGCTGGCATCTCAATTCCCCCCTTTCGAAAAACCGGCGCGCCCCCCGGGCGGCATCCCTGGCGAAAGCCTCACACTCCCCGTTCCCGTCCTGGCCATATCACCCGGTGGAGCTGGAGATTGAGGCGGACATCAAGCTGGTCACGAAGTATCCATTCCGCCAGGTCGGCTGGGGCTAGTTTACCCGCCACCGGGGAAAACAGGGTTACCACTTGCGAAGAAGGATAGTCGGGGTTTTCCAGGTAGGAGCGGGCCCAGTTGTAATCGTCTTCCCCGGCCAGGACAAACTTCACCTCGTCACCGCGCCGCAGATGGGCCAGGTTTTCCCAGCGGTTCCAGCCAGCCATGCCGGAGGAGGGGGGTTTCAAGTCCATTATCCGGTTTACTGGATAGGGGAGCAGGGAAATGTCAAGGCTGCCGTTGGTTTCCACCAGCACCTCCCGACCGGCCCGGGCTAAGCGCATCGCCAGTTCTACACTGGCGGGTTGAATAAGGGGTTCGCCACCGGTGATTTCCACCAGTTTAGTCTGGAAGGAAAGCAGAGCCTCCTCGGCCATGGCGACAGTAAGCTCCCGTCCCTGTTCGTTACGGCTGTATTCACTGTCGCACCAGGCGCAGTCGAGGTTGCAGCCGGAGAGGCGGATAAAGGCGCAGGGTCGGCCGGCACGGCTGGACTCTCCCTGGAGCGAGCGGTAGATTTCGCATATTCGCAGAATGCTAGGCATGTTTCTCCGCCTGCGGTTGTTTTTCCGGGGCCCGCCGCGGCGGTGCCGACGGCGGATGGCGTTTTATTTGGCGCCGCCCGCTTCGCCTCGTAAACCTAGAGGTGGGGCGAGAATCTCCGCCAGGAGAATGGCTTGCCTGACTCGGGCGGGGTCTCGGAGCGTTTCCCCCAGGTTTGAACCAGGTTGAGGCGCCTTTGCCGGCAAAGCGAGTAGGGACGGGACCGGGGGCGGAGGGGCGGGAAGGTTCTTAGCTATATACGGCGAGTCGGCGGCTGGCTCCTCGTAACCGTATTCCGGAAGGGGTGAATCCCCGTCAAAAACCAGAACGCCGCCTGGGGGTATTTCCTCCCTCGGGATTGGCGCCGCAAGCTGCTCCGCCAGGTCCCCTAGCCAACCCCGCTCCCCGGTGGCCAAGGGCTCGGCCTGGGAGTTTGGCTGGGGCGGTGGGACAGGGGGTGACGCCACCCGCCGCGGGGGTGGCTTACGTTTGACTGGAATCCCCAGCGCCTCAAGGAAGAGGTCGAGGAGGAAGGAAAGCACTGGACCCATGGCGTTTTACGCCCCCTAGCTGGATTTGTTCTCGCCCCCGCCGATAGAGGAACGCATATCGGTGTCGGCCTTGACATTGTTAAGCCGGTAATAGTCCATGATACCAAGGTTGCCCTTGCGGAAAGCCTCGGCTATGGCCATGGGAATCTGCGACTCCGCCTCCACCACCTTGGCCCGCATTTCGGAAATCCTGGCTTCCTGCTCGGCCTGGCTCGCCCTGGCCTCTGCCGCCCGTTTCTCAGCGTCAGCCTGGGCCACTTGTTTCTTGGCCTGGGCCCGGTCAATTTCCAGTTTGGCGCCAATGTTGTCACCCACGTCGACGTCGGCGATGTCGATAGAAAGGATGTCATAGGCGGTGCCAGCGTCCAGACCTTTAGCCAGGACCGCCTTGGAGATGCGGTCAGGGTTTTCCAGCACCTGCTTGTAATCCGCTGCCGAACCAATGGCTGAGACTATGCCTTCGCCTACCCGGGCGATTATGGTGTCGTCGGTGGCGCCGCCCACCAGGCGTTCAATCGAGGTGCGAACCGTCACCCTGGCCTTGACCCGAAGCTGGATGCCGTCCTTGGCCACCGCGTCCAGGGTGGTTTTGCCAGCGGTGCTTTTGGGGCAGTCAATCACCCGGGGATCCACCGAGGTGTTTACCGCCTGGACAATGTTACGGCCAGCCAGGTCGATGGCGCAGGCCTGGTTAAAGGGAAGGGGGATGTTGGCCCGGGAGGCGGAAATCAGGCCTTTCACCACGTCGGTGACATTACCGCCGGACAGGAGGTGGGCGGCCAGGTCGTTTGGGGTGATGTTGACGCCGGCCTGGTTAGCCATGATAAGCGCGTGCACCAGGGTGGCGACGTTGCCGCGGGCGAGGAAATGGGCTTCCAGGAAGTCGCGGCTGATGCTGATCCCAGCCTTGTGGGCGGTGATCATGGAATTGACAATGAGGGAGCTGTTTACTTTACGGATAGACATCCCGACCAGGTGGGTGAAGCCAATGGGGACGCCCGAGGCCCAGGCCTGTAGCCAGGTGCTACCGAAGGAAACCACCACGAAGGCGAGGATGATCGCCAGGGCTAGAACCACTAGGCCAAGAACAGCCCACACTGGTCCCGGGATTTGCATGATAAATTGATTGGTCAGCATATTTTCTCTTCTCCAGGTTAAGGGTTTTTATCGACAGGGGGTGGATCGGAAACCGTGGACGGCGGGGGTATCACCACCACCCGTCCGGTCCGGGCGGATTGAACCACCAGGCGAGTCCCAGCCTCCAGGAAACCGCCGTCCGACACAGCGTCCAGGAGCTCTCCTGAGTCTAGCCGCACTTTTCCCGATGGACGCAGGGGACTTTCCGCGTGGCCCTGCTGGCCAACCAGCTTTTTCTCCCGGTTGGCAGAGGGTGGACTTTCGCGCAGGGTTTCGGGGAAGGGGTTGCGTCCGCCAGCCAGTCTTTGGTTCAGGGTGAAAAACTTGATAAAGGGGAGCCGGTCCCCGTAGGCGGCGAGTAGCCAAATAACCAGCACGGTGGCGACTATCACCGCCAGGAGGAGAAGGGCGAAGGAGCCGACTTCCAGCCACATGAATTGCCGCATGTAGTCGGAGCTCCAGTCGGGGGTGAAGGCCAGGAACAAACCCCCCAGGATCCCGGCGATGCCAAGGACTCCTGACACCCCAAAACCAGGGAGGATCATGATCTCCACCACCAGCAGGGCCAGACCGACCAGGAAAACGCCGATTCCCAGGGGACTACCCCGGTCGTGGGTAAAAAGGATGCAGAAGAAACCGGCGAAGCCAATAATCCCCATGGCGGCGGGAACACCGGTGCCGGGAGCGTGGAACTCGGTTATGACCCCGGCCACCCCGACAATCAGGAAAACCCCCAGGAGCGCCAGGACCCAGATGGGAAGACCGAAATCCTCAAGACTGGGGATAAGCTTGCCGAGTTCAAACTTTCCTTCCACCAGCAGTGGGCGGATGAGTTCACTCTCTTCCAGGCCGGCGCCGGCGTAGTAATCGGCCGGGCTATCTACCACCTGGTCGGCGATTTTGTATTCCAGCGCCTGCTGGGCGGTAAGTTCCAGGAGTTTCCCCCTGGGTTTAATCAGGCGGGTGGCGGTCATTTTCACTTCGTCACGGCCCTTGGCCAGGTTATCCTCGCGCACCTGGATTTCTTCCGCGTCCAGGTAAACGACTTCCCCGCCCTCCAGGGTCACTTGGTAAAGTTCAATGTCACGGCTGACCATGGCGGCGAGAACGGCAGGAGAACGGCCGTGGTTTTCCCCGAAAACCTTCATGATGGTACGGATGTCAACCTCTATCTTCTCGGCGCTACGGTCATCCATTTCCGTACTGCCGCCTAGCCCAAAGGGCATGGGCTGGATGTCGCCTATCCGGGCGGAACGCGTCATCACCAGTTGACTGGCGGCGACAGCGATCATGGCGCCGCCGGAAACGGCTTTATGAACCACCAGGGAGGTGACCGGGGTTTTGGTCTCGAAGATGCGCCGGGACAGGGTGTCGCAAATTCCCACCTCGCCCCCGGGGGAGTCGATCTCCAGAACCACTCGTTTCGCCCCCTCCCGGTCCGCCCGTTCGAGAGCCTGGATAACCTGGTCTGGAAGTTCAGACACCGGGCTGCCAATCAGGGTGCCGGTGATAGAGAGGACAATCACCCGGTCTGCCCAAGATACTCCGTCCGGCGGGAGAGGGATAACCGGCGCCACCGCCTCTTCGGCGCCCCGCGCTGGAGCGGGGGAAAAAAGAAGCAACCCTGCCACCAACATGGCTAGCAGGGAGAAAAGGTGTTTCACCATCGGCATACGTGAATCCCCTGTCTCTCCTGGGTTAGGCGCTGGAGGACTATTAGGCTACATCATATTAAGTTTACCCGGTAGCTTCAATCAAAACCCCGGCCAGGGCGGTTTTGGCGGGTTGGCAGAGGACCCCGCCCGGGGCGGGGGACGGCCCTGGCGCTTCCGGGGGACGGCGGGAAACTGGGTTAAAAGGTCAAAACTACCTTGAAGGCTTTTTTCGACTTCACCAGTTCCATGGCCTGGCTGATTTCCTCGAAGGGAACGGTGTGGGAGTAGAAGTCAGCTGGTTTAACCGCTCCCAGCTGGATCAGTTCGGCGGTTTCCCGCATGATTTTGTACTCGCCGTCGGGAAAGTTCAACATATGCAGGGCCGTGTTGTCCTTGAGTAGAGCAGTGTCGATAACGGTGTCACCCACTTTTAAAACGCCAAAAGAGCAGACCGTTCCCCCGGGTTTCAACCTCCCGCTCCCTTCGACCAATAATTTACTAAAGCCAACCGCGTCGACCACCCGGTCAAACAGTTGCCCCGCGAGTTCCTGGTCCAGGTCGAGTTTTCCCGTGTTAATGGTCCGGTCGGATTTGGCAATACGCCGCGCCATTTCCAGCCGATCCTCGAAAAGGTCCACCTGGGTCAAGGACGACACCCCCAGCCTTTTCATAAACATGGCTATGCCAATCCCCATGGGGCCAGCCCCATAAACCAGGACATCATGTCCAGGCCGGACGCCAAAATTGTGGGCGGCGCTGTTGCATTCGCTTAGCGACAGTAAGACTCCGGCGTCGTTGAAGGAGAGGCCGGGTGGGAAGGGGCCCTGTTTTATGAAAATTGAGTCGGCGGGCTTGACTTGGTCCTCTTGCCTAGCCTGACGGTCGTCGACTAGGCCGAATTCACACATGCCACCCCAGGTGGAGTGATAGCCGTTTCCCGGGTTACGGCGTAGCATTGGGTTAATTATGCGGTCGCCCACTTTCAGGTAGCGCACTTTTCTACCAATCTCCACTATCTCCCCGGCTGCTTCATGGCCCAGGATAGTGGGGAAACCGGCGAACCCTGACTTCTCCTCGATAAGGCCGTTTATTATCTGAAAATCCCTGCCGTTGCAAAATCCGCAGGAGTGGATTTTGGCCAAAGCCTCATAGTCGCCAGGTTCCGGAAGGGGGATATCGTCGACTACCTCTACCCGGTCGACTTCCAGAACCGCTATGCCCTTCATGGTTTTCATGTTCCCTCCTTTACGGCGGGCCAGATAGCGGGAAAACAGTCTAGGAAAAACCCGCGTTCCCAAGGCAAGATCAGGGGCTGCCGGTTAAGCTACCCCCCTCGGGGCTTCGCCTGGTAAATCCAAACCGCAAAATTTAAACACACCTAAGGAATTAAAACAGTAACCCGGCTTTTTGTCTAGCCGCTCGCGGGCTTCAGGGGGAGTCCCGGTGAAACAGCAACAAATACCCTGACCCAAAGGTCCATATGCCAAGAGTGCAAAGCAAAATCAGTAGCTGTACAAAAATCACCAGTATGTTTCGGGTGGCGTGGGGAAGAATCTGGTGGCAATACCAGCCAGCCGGGGCAAGCTCGTCTACCTTGTCCTGAATGGCTTTACGGGGATTGGTTCCCACCGCTCCGACTAACCCACCGGCCAGGCTTATCCTGGCGACTAACGACTCTTTGGCCATCGCGAGCCCCCCCCTTTTAACTTAAAACCCGTCCGGGCGCCAACCCCGGGCGGGTGAGGTTACCCTGGCGCCTGGAGTCAGACCGGGAGAATAGTGACTGGGTAAGCAAAGCAGCGCCACTGACGCTTACTGGCTTTCCGCCAGGCTTTTCAGGCAGGGGTAGGCTTTTTTATAATTCTGGTAGGCCTCGGCGTAGGGGGCGAAGGAATCCTGGCCCGCCGCAATGCTACCGCTGTATTTTACCATGGCGGTGGTGGCGGATTGGATGTCTGGGAAGAGGCCCGCCGCCACCGCTCCACCGATGGCGCTACCCAGGGCGGCTGCCTCGCTAGTCTGGGTCAGGGTGATGTCGTGCTCAAGCACATCGGCGTAGATCTGCATCCACAGGGGGTTTCGCGACCCCCCGCCGCAGGCGATGATTTTGTCAGCCGAAAGCGAATGCGTCGCCATCACCTCGAATATCTGGCGGGCGCCGAAAGCGGTCGCTTCTAGAATAGCCCGGTAAATGTGTTCCGGGCCGTGTTCAAGCGACAGGCCCCAGAGCGCCCCACGGATGCGGGAATCGTTGTGGGGAGTGCGGTTGCCCTGCCAGGCGTCAAAGGCGGAAAGGCCCTTGGCTCCGGGGGGGAGGTTCTGGGCGGCAATCTCAAGCTCAGCGAAACCACTGGTGTTGCCCGAGCGACCAAAACCGGCGAAGAGCAGTTTCTTGAACCACTCTATTATGGAACCGGTGGAAACCTGGCCGACGTCGAAAAGGTTGCAGCCAGGAATGACGCCATCGGGATAGGGTCCCCAGAAACCGGGTATGGCGTGGGGGAGGTGGTGTAAAAACAGGAAACAGGTGGAAGAGCCAACCGTCATGCAGACGTTTCCGGGTTCGATGATTCCCAGTCCCAACAGGGCGATGGGGCCGTCATTGCCGCCGTTGACCACGGGAATACCGGCGGGCAGGCCAAACTCCGCCGCCGCCGCTGGGGTGACTTGGCCGACTGTTTCCCAGGGGTAACACAGCCGGGTGGGCCATTTTCCCATGAGGCTGGAAAGGTCTATCCGGTCCAGCAGGCGCACGGGCCAGCCACCGCCACTATGGGCGTAATGCCGCTTGTGCACAGCGTTGGAATAGCTACTGGCCACTTCACCGGAGGTGAGGAAAGACAGATAGTCCGGTGGTTCCATGAATTGCCAGGCCTGCTGGTAAATCTCGGGGAAATTACGCTTGAGCCAGAGGATTTTCGCCAACACCCATTCGGCAGAGGTGCGTCCGCCGGCGAACCCCAGGATGGCGTCGCCGGTGGAGTTTATTTCATCCGCCTCGCCGGAACTGCGGGTGTCCATCCATAGCAAGGCCGGACCCAGGGGAAAACCCTGGCTGTCAATAGGAACCACTGTTCCCGAAGTTCCGTCAAACCCCACCGCCTTTATGGCGCCGGGTTTGACGCCGGCTTTTTTCCGGCAGGTGTTGAAGGTCTTGGCTAATCCGGCTCGCCACTCCAGCGCGTCCTGCTCCACTCCGCCTCCGGCCAGGAACCGGTTATTCAGCGCATACCGGTCCTCGGCGACCTGTTCACCCGCCAGGTTGTAAAGCACCGTCCGCAGGCTACCGGTGCCAACATCCACCCCTACCACGAGACTGTCATTGCTTTTGCTAGCCATGCGGCTCTCCGGGACTAGTGTCCAATTATACGTTCGCCGGTGGACTGGTTGAAAATATGGGTCTTGGTCTCCCGGAAGGAGAGGCGGATGTGGTCACCCTGGCGGTAACGCTTCTCGTCCTCGGTGATGAGGGTGAGAAACTCGTCGTTACCGACATCGATGGAAATCCGCCGCTCGTCACCCAGGTTTTCAAACACGGTTATCGGAGCCTCAGTCGCCAGGCTGTCGCTGTTGTCCACCAGGACATCGGTAGGCCTGACACCCAGGATCACTTCGTCACCGGGGAAAATCGACTGGTCGTACTTGCGGGGCACCCGCACCCTTAT
>JAITQC010000005.1 GCA_031289115.1 Planctomycetota bacterium | reverse complement strand
CGGTAACCCGCGTCAAGAACGGTTCGGAAATCGCCTCCAAGCTGGATTCGAGTTTCAAAGAAATCCAGGAAGGCTCGAACATAGTGGGTTCCCTTATTACCGAGATCACCAGCGCCACCAATGAACAGGCGCAGGGTGTGGACCAGGTCAACACCGCCGTGGCCCAGATGGACAAGGTGACCCAGCAGAACGCCGCCACCGCCGAGGAATCGGCTTCCGCGGCCGAGGAACTCTCCGCCCAGGCTGCCAACCTTAACGATATGGTTAGCGACCTAGTCTCCCTGGTCCGGGGCGGTTCCAGCAAGGGCGGCAACAACAACCAGGAGTCTTCGGGCAATCACTCCCGCTCCAACGGCGGACCAACCCCGGTTCGGGCCAAGATCGCCACCCGTGGCGGTCGGCGCGCCCCAGGCACCCCGCCAACCTCCAGCAAAGAGGGTAACAAGGAAGGCGTGAAGATGCTTCCCGCTTCCGAGGTTATCCCGCTGGGAGAAGGTGACGACGATTTCTAGCCTTAATAGCTCCTTAGTTGTCTTTCTCCCCCGGAAGTTTTCCGGGGGAGTTTTTTTTAAGTATTTCCCCCCCAGAGGGTATGCTTCACGCTGGGCGGGGAGTTTTACGCTACCGGGGTGGCGGAAAAGGGGTGGGATGCTAGCGGTCTTTACCCCTGGCGGGGGAATAATGTTGAATTGTACCGCCTTTTAGGCCGATAATTTAAGGGGTAAGAGTTATCACGGACCGTTTTCTCTTTTCCGGGACTACTTTTATGGACGATGACTCGCGCTGGTGGTTTTTCTCCACCCCTTTGGCCACCCTGCTCTTCTGCGGGGCGGTGGCTATCTTTCTTCTTGGTTACCTGCCGGAAGCCCGGCGGGCCAAGGAATCAGAGGCCAAAGTGGCGGCAGCCAGGAAACGCATATCCGAACTCCTTTCTCAGGAGGAGCGAACCAAACGCCGGATTGCCGAACTGGAAGCGGGAGTGCCAGAAGCAGTGACCGAAGCCCTGCGTGAAGTGATGCGCTTGGGGGCCAAGGGGGATTTTGTCTTGGAAAACCTGGACTCGCGCTAGGGTGCCCCAATGCCTGACCAACTGTCACAAAATGAAATTGACAACCTGCTTAACGAGGTAGGGTCGGGCAATATTGACCTGGACGCCATTCCCACCACACCGGCGGGAGAGGTGGAAAATCCCGAAGGTGTCAAGACTTATGACTTCAAGAAGCCGGAGCGGGTTTCCACTGACCAGATTAACTCAATCAAAATGATGCACGAGGCTCTGGCCCGGAAGTTGGAGGCCAACCTTTCTTCTTATCTACGTACTATTGTCAAGGTCAAATTGGATGAAGTGACGCAGTTCACCTACCAGGAAGTGATGTTGAGTCTTCCGGGAAACACCTGTTTAAACCAGGTCGGCTGTTCTCCCCTGGACGGGGCAATGGTCCTGGAGATAAACCCTTCCATCGCCTACCCGGTTATTGAAAAACTTCTTGGCGGCAAGGGGGGTGAGGGTGATTCCATCATCCCGACTGAACGGGAAATGTCTGACATTGAGTGGCGTCTTATCAGCCGCCTCACCACCGACACCCTGTCCCTTCTTCGCGAATGCTGGAAACCTATTATGGATATTGATTTCCGGGTGATTGGACGGGAATCGAATCCCCAGCTTATGCAGATAGTACCCCCTAACGAAGTGGTGATTCTGGTCGCTTTTGAAATCGCCATGAGCAATGCCAAGGGCGCCATGAACCTTTGTATCCCGTTTCCGGTGATTGAACCGAAAATCGGGGAGTTCTCCACTATCCAAACCTGGTTCCAAACCAGAAAAACCACCGATATAGAATTGGAGGCGTCTAAACTAAACGAGGGGATCAAGGACGCCGGACTGAAATCCATTGTCTATATTGGCAAGACCCGCATGACCATGCGGGAATTTCTCCGGCTTAAACCAGGGGATCTCATCCTCACCCAGAAGAATGTCAGTGATCCCTTGCTGTTGACCATAGGCGACCGACCTAAATTTTGGGTATATCCAGGTCAACACCGTCACTACAAGGCAGCCCGGGTTTCCCACGCCGCCTCGATAAGCGACAGTCTTTGATCCGGTAACAGGCTAAGTCCCGCCCAGGGGGGCGGGGGGAAGGGGTAGTTATGGCGGGGGCGAGAGGTTCCTTACTGGGAAACGCCCGTTTTCTCTTGTTCTGCCTGTATGTCATGGCTTACCTGACCCTTAGGGCCTATGGTGAAGTTATCTACCGTACCCGCAGTTTCCGGCTTGACAACCAGCTGTCCCGGGAATTTGTCGTCGCCGCTTCACCCTTGTCGCCACGCTGGCGACGCCAGCTGGTTCGCGCTTTTTTCTCACCCCTGATGGTGGTGGAGGAGGAGGGGCGTAGCCTAGTTGAGCAAGGGCGGGGGGCGGTGAGCGAGACCGAAAGTTTGGTCCGCGATTATTCTTCCGATTACTAACGGAGGGGAATCATGACGGCGACTGTCGCCAGCCCTCTGGCTGACATCAATCCCGAGGTGGGCAAGCGCGGAGAAAAACTCTGCCACGCCATAATGGAGGGCGGCACCGGCGGTTGGGCCAACTTCATCGGGAAGGATGTCAAGTACTACCAGTCCAGCGCCACCTATGGCCTTCCCGATCAACTCCTGGCGGAAGGAAGCCGGGATGAGATGGTGGTTACCGAAGTAACCTGGAGTGGCGACAATCCGGGCAAGGTTTTTTTGCTTCTTTCCCAGGACGGCGCCAAGACCATAGTGGCCTTCTTGAACGCCATGATGGGCGAGGGATCCACCGACCCCGCCACCACTGTCCTCGACGCCGGGGCGATGGATGGTTACTCAGAGGGGATGAATAATTTTTTTGGTCAAGCTGCCCAACAGGCCAGGTCTGAAACCGCCAGCACCATCAAAACAGCCGTAGCTGGCTCCCACCTGGTTGATTTTCGCACCGCAACCCCCACCAGTGTCCTGGGTGAGGAAGAATATTTGCTTTTTACCATGAATGGTAGCGTTGAGAAGAACAAACCCTTCACCATCATGCTCTTTATGACCCGGAGCGTCACCGGGGTGCCGCCTGATAGCGAATCGCCTGGCGATCAGCCACTCGCCAGTCGAAAAAGCCCACAAACCGTCTATGCCCCCAAGAATCTCGCCCTCGCCTTAAAACTCAAATTGCCGTTGGTGGTGCCGCTGGCTAACAAAATGCTCCGGATGGAACTTATCCAGAGTATGACTCCTGGCACCATTATCGAGTTTCGCAAAATGGCGGGCGACAGTCTGGATGTGCTGGCCGGTAACATCAAGGTGGCGGAGGGTCAGGTGATTATCACTACCAACCAGTGTTTTGGCATAAAAATCCAAACCCTGGTCGACCCGCGTATCCTGGGTAAATAACTTCCCAAACGGCGCCCGGATTATTCCGGGCGCCGTTTTTTTTTAAAAGGACTGGGATCGTGGATTTATTCAAAAGTTTCGCCGGCACTTTTCTGCTTATTTTTCTGGCTGAGCTGGGTGACAAGACCCAGTTGGCCGCCCTGGCTATGACCGCCGGGGCAGAGGGAAGGGGCCGTCTGGTGGTGTTCCTCGCCGCTTCGCTCGCCCTTGTTCTCTCCACCCTGTTGGCGGTTTTCTGCGGCGGTTTACTGACCGCTGTTTTTCCCGACCCCCGCCTGCTTAAAATCGCCGCCGGCTGCCTCTTCCTGCTTTTTGGTGCCTTGATGCTGTTAGGCTGGCTCTAATCCCCCTATAAACACCCAGGGTTCTTTCTTGCCGCGCAAAGCTGGCACCAACCCGGTTTTTAACTGCCTGGGGTGGGTAATCCTCTTTTCCCTGGCGGCCAAATAGTCGCGGATAAGTTACCCGCCTACGCCGCGTTGGCGGGGAAAAGGAACAACGAAAAAAAGCCGCACTGCCAATGCTTGGAAGTGCGGCTTGTGATTTTCTTATTCGGTTATGCAGATTTCACCACAGCCATTTTACCGCGTAATTCGGCACGTTTTTGTCTGCCGACAGGAAGGTCATATCCTCCGCTATTGCTACGGCAATGAGCAATCTGTCAAACGGGTCGCGGTGGTGGTATTCGAGGTTCTCTACCTGCTTAATATGCTTTTCTTCCACACCGAGCAATTGAAACTCATTCAGTCTTACGTCGGCAAGAAAAGCCCTAACGCCGCCGTCATATTTGAGTTTTCCGAGACTTAATTTAATAGCAATCTCCCAAGCAGACGCGATACTGACAAAGACTTCCGCTGTAACATCGTCAATAATCGCCTTGGCTTTATCGGAGATTGGCTCACCTTTTAATATCCACAGAGCGACCGGCGTGTCGATTAAATATCGCATCACATATACTCTTTGAAAGCGTCAAGCGGCGCGTCAAAGTCATCGGCTATCCATATTCGGTCTTTGGCGCAACCATACAAAGGCTTACGCCTTACTGGCGGCAAAGGTGATTGCGGGTTCTCTGAATTAAGGTACATGGCCCCCACCACAAACGGCAGATTTTTAGCTCGCACCGTTTGTCTGAGAAAAAGATTTACCGCGGTGGACAAGTCTAGTCCGATAGACTCAAAAATCTGTTGAGCCTGTGCTTTGACCTCCGCATCTGTCCGTACGTTTATGTTTGCTGTCGCCATAATGTCACCTCCAATTTGCCATATTGTATCACAAACAAAGCACATTGTCAATACAGTGTGAAAATTGCCTTTGGTAGGTTGTGAACTTAAAAGCCGCACCCTCACGAATGCGAGCGCGGCTACTTGAAAGGCGCCTATAGTCAGCTATTACTCAGCGCGAAAGGCGTGAGTTCGGGTTGCGGGTGGTGGTCTGCCTTTTTCCCCATCACGCTCAATCGCCCTATTTTACTCACTGGTGATTTGCTTGACTGTACGCACTTTTACGCCCGGTAGCACACATTTTTAGGGGCGGTTAATCGGCGCATTTTGAGTTTATCTCCGACCGATACTCAATTAGTTCGGTTAGATTTCGCCAACGCTTTTTTGGCGATAATGCTTTCACTAACTCTACTAGGCCGCCGCTCGTCGGCGATTCTGCCTACTTCGCGCAGGTGTGGAAACAGTTGCTCCGTCAAGAGTAATCTGCTATACTGTAGGGGACGATGTTCTTTCAAGAACGCT
>JAITQC010000213.1 GCA_031289115.1 Planctomycetota bacterium | reverse complement strand
GCGCGTCACTGGGACTAGGACTAGCTGGCGCCTCCTCCACCTCTTCTCCCGCCGCCGCCCCTTCCGCCTCGGCGGGCGCCTCCGGCTCCGGGACCGCCTCCACCGGGTCTTCCGCCGGCGCTTTCTGGATCGGTTCAGCTGGCGCTTTCTGGACCGGTTCGGCCGGCGTAGCCACTGGTGGCGTCTCCCCGGGAGAGGTTGACCAAACTGCGTTTTCCTCCCCGTCCTCCTCCGGCACCGCCAAAGCCTTGACCGCCGCCAGCTGCCGGGCCAGGGCCAGCTTTTCCATCTCCAGCCCAGTTATTTGACTGCGGAGCAACTCGTTTTGCCGCCGTAGTCGACTGTTTTCCCCCCGAAGGCGACGCACTTCCTCTTCGCCAGAACGGTTGTTGGCCAGTTCCAGGCGTAGACGCTCGTTTTCTGTCGCCAGGTTGACTCTAAGCCGCTGACCCTCCTCTTCCACCACCGACAGACGCGCCGCCGCCGTTTCCTCTTTGGCCTCGGCAGCGTAACGTTCGCGCAAGGCCTGGCCTTGGGCGCTCCGGGCCGAGTCAGCCTGGTTGTCCGCCTTCTCCAGCCGGTCCAGTAGGGTCCAGCCAACAGCGGCGGCGGCGGCCACCAGGATAACTATGACCAGGGCGAACACCCCCGGGGCGATGGAGCGTTGCCGGAGGGCGTTGGTGAGTGGCCGCTGCGCTTCCTGGATGGCGGAGGTGAGGAAGCGGGCCGCGTCCTCCGGTGTCCAGCCCGCCGCCGGACTGTGGTTCCCTGTGGGAACCGGAACCTGTTGGTCATCGATATCCATGGCGAATTCCCTTCGCAGACAAAGAGGATGGCGGGGGCAAAACGCCCCCGGTATCCGATCCTCACCATGCTAGCCCCTCCCGGCGCTATTGTCAATCTTAACCGTAGGGTGAAAACCAAGCCGCCGGTCTCCGGGTCTTGTCTAGCCAAAGGGGATTTGCGCCCAGACGGAAAAAGCGGTAAAATAAGTTGTTTTCCTGACCCCTGTCGGTCGGATTGTTTAGGTACCGGGAATTTAGCAATGGCTAAGCGTTTTCTAAGGGCTCTCTTTTTCGACATTGACGACACCCTCTACTCCAGCACCGACTTCGCTGCCAAGGCCCGGCAACAGGCGGTGCAGGCGATGGTGCGAACCGGGCTAAGGGTCGACCCGGAATTTCTTCTGGCGGAACTTCTGGAAGTGGTGCGGGAATTCGGCTCCAACGACAGCCACCACCTGGATAAGCTTATCAAGCGCCTGCCCCCGGAGACCGTCCCCGAGGGCGCCGCCCCTTTTATTATCCAGGCCGGGGTGATGGCCTACCACCAGTGCAAATTCCGCGATTTCGAACCGTTCGCCGACGCGCACGAGGTCCTTCGTCTCCTAAACGAGAAAAAACTCCTGCTGGGCGTTATCAGCGCCGGACTTCCTGCCAAGCAGATTGAGAAGCTTTTGCGCCTCAACATTCTCCAGTTGGTGGAGTGTCGCCATATTTTCATAACCGAGGACGTGGGGATAGCCAAAACCAACCCCAAGATTTACGTGCGGGCCTGCCAAGCAATTGGCGCCGCCCCGGACGAATGCGGCTATGTCGGCGACAACCCCCTGGTTGACATCGACATTCCTAGTCGCCTAGGCATGCGCACCTTTTTCAGCCGCCGGGGCGGCAAGTATGAGAAAATCTACGGCGATGTCCAGGCCGACCATGTTATCCACAACTTCTGGGACCTCCTGGAAGTGATAGACAACGAGTATGAGATAGTTCCCTATGCCTGACGCCTTCCCTAAGCTTAGAGGGGAAATCGATGCCTCGCCGGTCACTCACGAAGGCACGGTTTATTACATAGTTTATGATCGGGCAGGGGTAGCCCCCGCCCGGCTGGCAGTCACCCCCCTGGCCCTGGAGGTGGCAAGCCGCCTGGACGGCCACACCTCGGTTCTTGATCTCACCGACCAGGTCCGCCACGCCACCGGGGTGGTTTTAACCTGTTCCGAGGTGGACGCGGTTGTCGACACCCTGGATCGCTCGCTTTTCCTCGACAACGCCTTTTTCCAGGACCATCTGGCCCAGGCCGACCGTGATTTCCAGGCGAGCCCTCTCCGACCGGCGAGTTCCGCTGGCTCCGCCTATCCAGACGACCCGGGGGAGTTGGCGACTGAACTCGAACGCCTGCTTAGTTCAGCCCCGCCTCCGGAGGAGTCTCTGGCCCGGGAAGGCGCCGCCCCGGCCGGAGCCATTGTCCCCCATATCGACTTTTCCCGGGGTGGCCACGCTTATGGGCAGCTTTACAGTTTTCTCCGTTCCCGGCCGGCCCCGAAGACAGTGGTGGTGGTGGGGACTGCCCACCTTCCCCTGCCCGGACGCTACTCTCTCTGCCTCAAGGATTTCGCCACCCCCCTGGGGCAACTGCCGCTCGACCGGGAGCGGTCCGAAGTGATTCGCCGCCACCTGGCGCCTTACGGCGGGGTGGAGCAGGGCCTACTGGCCCACCGGGGCGAACACTCGGTCGAACTCCAGGCGGTGTGGCTACGCCACATCTATGGCGACAAGGTTGGCCTGGTGCCGCTCCTCGCCGC
>JAITQC010000196.1 GCA_031289115.1 Planctomycetota bacterium | reverse complement strand
GAACGGCTACTACCGTGACGATGTCCGCTGTTTCTGGCGCGGCGACAGTGGCTTCACTAGCCGCATGGCGAGCCGCGTCTGTGGTTCCGACGACCTCTACCTCAAGTCCGGACGTAGTCCTGGGCACTCGATAAACTTCCTAACCGCCCACGACGGTTTCACCCTTAACGACCTGGTGAGTTACTCCCAGAAGCATAACCAGGCCAATGGCGAAAACAACCAGGACGGCGAGTCCCACAACCACTCCGAGAATTTCGGGGTGGAGGGGCCTTCCGGCGACCAGACGGTGCGGGAAAAACGGCGGCGCCAAACGAAAAACCTTCTCGCCACCCTTTTTCTTTCCCAAGGCGTGCCGATGCTTCTAGCCGGTGACGAGTTCGCCCGCACTCAACAGGGCAACAACAACGCCTACTGCCAGGACAACCCGATAAGCTGGGTTAACTGGGAATTGGTGCGGGAAAACGGCGACCTCTTGCGTTTCGTCCGCCTGATGATCAAGTTCCGCCACGACCACCCCAGTCTTCGCCGCAGCCATTTTTTCCACGGCCAGGGTGGGATCACCTGGCATGGCGAGCGGGAGAACGAGCCGGACTGGTCAGATGAGGGGAAGTGCCTGGCTTTTCTTCTAGACGGGGGACAGGCCAAGCGGGAGAAAGGCGATTGTGACGATGATGTTTTTGTCGCCCTTAACGCGGCGGACAACTGGCGGCATGTCACTGTCCCTGGCCGGGGACGCGAATGGCTGAAAATGATAGACACCTCCCGAGCTAGCCCGGAGGATATAATTGAGAATCCGGACCAGGCGCCTCGCCTGGGGCAGCGCATTGACCGCCTGGCGGTGGAACCGCGTTCCCTGCTGGTCCTGATTAATCCCCGGGGTTAAAATGACCTAAGCCGGTTAGCCAGGGGGAGGGAAGTGGTCCCCGGAAGGTGGCGAGTTGGCTAGGTTATCCGCCCCCGGGGCCCGGGTGTTTCCTTCCTTACTCGCCATTCCCCTGTTTTTTTTGCTTTAAGCATTGTCAAGTCTGGTGATTCCAGTGAAACAGGTTTCTTTTACAAGCGCACGCAAAGGAGTATTTATGGTTAAATCCCGGGAGAAATTCATCTCCACCACCATCCTTTCGGTTCGCCGCGATGGCGAGGCCGCCATTGGCGGCGACGGACAGGTGACGCAGGGTTCGATGGTGTTTAAATACGGGGCGAAGAAAATTCGCTCGCTAGCGAACGGCAAGGTCAAGATCGGTTTTGCTGGTTCGACTGGCGACGCTATCGCCCTGATGGAGCTCTTTGAGAAGAAACTGGGCGAGTTCCACAACGACATCGTCCGGGCCGCCATTGAACTGGCTAAAGAATGGCGGGTTGAGCGGTCCATGCGCCGACTCCAGAGTAGCCTGATCGTGGTGGACAAGGAAAAATCACTTTTACTAGGAGGGGAGGGAGATGTTTTCGAGTCAGACGATGGTGTCCTCGCCGTTGGTTCCGGCGGCGGCTTCGCCACCGCCGCCGCCCGGGCGCTTCTGGCCCACAGCAAGCTTTCGGCTCTGGAAATAGTGCGAAACGCCCTTGAAATCACGGCTGATCTGTGCGTTTACACCAACCACAACCTGGTGGTCGAGACAGTGGGGGCAGCGCCGGGAAAATAAATTTACAAAATACTTGACTTTTTAGTTGACTTTAGTAAAATACCATTTATTATTATTTAAGATTTAAAATTCCTTTGTGGTTTATACCTATCCAAGGCAACATTAAATATTAACACAGCGTATAAGTCGCGACCCAATAGGCCGGTTTGGCTGGTAAAATCCTCCGCGAAATAACGCTTGGCGTATCTACCTTGATTTTAGGCAACTGCCTGATCGCCAAAAATTGAAAAGCTTGTCGCCTTGTTCGCTTCACCAATTATATCTAAAAGCTGGTTTAGCCATAAATGACTTTTTAGTAAAAGACAGGTTCTTGGAAGTACTGTGACACTTACCCTGGGGTGATTAGAGTTTAATCACCGGATCCTGTTGCTTTGACCCATGGCCAGACTATTTGGTTTAGACAGAAAGGTGAGACGAAGACATGAAACCTGAAAACGACATCTTCCGGGACATTTGCCGCAAAAACAATTGGAAATGCACTATTCAGCGGCGCTTGATTTACGAATACCTGATTGCCAACCGTTGCCACCCCAACGCGGAGACGGTGCGGGCGCATTTGAAGACCATCCTTCCGGATGTGTCGCTCGACAGCGTCTACCGCATTCTGGCTGATTTCTGCGCGGCCGGCATTGTCAAACGGCTGGACAGCGGGCCGTCCTACCGCTACGATATCAACACTGTTCCGCATGACCACTTTGTCTGCCAGGACTGTGGCCGCCTGCACGATATCGACGTGGTGGAGGAAAGTTCCCTAGCCAACCACTGCACTTCGCTAGGCCGGGTTTTGAACTACGAGCTGGAGGTCAGGGGTATCTGCCACTCTTGCCTAGACAGCCACAAACCTAGCGACCTTTCCACCCGCCGCGACCCCCTGACGTCGCCGGAGGATTTCCCCGACGTGGTTCTTGACTCGGCTGGCGCCGCCTATTAAACTGGCCGCCCGCTTAAGGCAGTCCGGCCGGTCTTGTCCGGCTGGACTACCTAAACACTTTTTTCCCTAAGGAGAGACAACCATGGTGTTGGACAAAAATTCGAAAACTGCCAAAAACCTCGCTTTCGCTTTCGCTGGTGAGTCCCAGGCCCGGAATAAATACACCTATTTCGCTTCCCAGGCCAGGAAAGATGGTTATCAGCAGATAGCCGAGATTTTCGACAATACCGCCGCCAATGAAAAAGAGCACGCCGAGTTGTGGTTCAAGGCTCTCAATGGTGGCGAAATCAGCGACACCAAGTCCAATCTGGCGGCGGCGGCGGCGGGTGAGCACGAGGAATGGACCGAAATGTACAAGAACTTCGCCGCTGAGGCGGAGAAGGAAGGTTATACCGAACTCGCCCACCAGTTTAAGCGGGTGGCCGCGATTGAGGAGCGCCATGAAAAGCGCTACCGCAAGTTTCTCGAGAATGTCGAAAAGAACCAGGTGTTTGACCGTAAGGAACCGAAGCGCTGGGAATGCCGCAACTGTGGCCACGTCTACATTGGCGACAAAGCGCCGGAAAAGTGCCCGACCTGCGGTCATCCCCGCGCCTTTTTCGAGATCGAGGCGGAGAATTACTAAACAAGCCTAGTTTAACAACCCCGGGTATGGTAAACGGGGAAACCGTGGCGCCGGGAGTGGCGCCACGGTTTTCCTTTTTATCTGGCGCCTAGTGGTGGTTTTTGCCAAAGAGGATGGGGACCATGCGGGAAATTGCTGTGGAGGGGGGAAGGCCGGACTTTCCCGGTCCAGACGGTTTCGGTATAGCTCTAGGCGGAGGGGGAAGCCGGGCTTTTTTTCATCTGGGGGTTCTATCCCGCCTGTCTGAAGCGGGCCTGGCGCCTGGCTGGATCAGTGGCTCCAGTATGGGCGCGGTTTTAGGCGCCCTTTTCGCCCGCTCCGCCTCCCAGGAG
>JAITQC010000169.1 GCA_031289115.1 Planctomycetota bacterium | reverse complement strand
CCACTACCATAAATGGCACCACCCTGGCCAGAATACCTTTTGACGACGGCAACCCCGGTGCTGGGATCACTTCTCCCGTCAGCGAGGTTGTCATTAAAAGCTATGTTTTCCACACCCCGGAACGAGAGGGCGCCTCCGGCGTAAATCGCCCCGCCGTGGTTGGTACTATTGGTAGTTGAGGTTGTAGTTGTGGTTTTCCTAGCAATGTTGCCAGAAAATATGACATTTCGCGAATTGGTAAAATCAAGATCACGGGCCCCTGAATAAATGGCGCCGCCCCGTGATTGGGTGCCATTCACTACACTGTCAGCGATAGTCAAATTTTCCAAGTACAAGTGGAATGGTGTTGTATCCGCCGCTATGGTAAAAATACCGCCGACGGATGGATTGGAAGCGGTCACCCTTTGTTTCAGGATACGCATTGTACCGTCAGATGAAGTGATGCCTATGTTGGTCAAAGTGCCGGTGGCAATGGCTCGATTCCGGATACTGCTGTCGTCACCATAAAGAATCAGGTTGCTATCGGGATTCAGAAAGATATCGGCGAAAGCAGAATCCAAGTCAGGATAGTCTAGAGTTCCACCGCCGATATCAACAACATCTACCGATTTGGCGACAGTTGCGGCAAAGACAAGCGTCAGCGCCACACCCAGTATCCGGGTTAAATATGGAGGTCTCGGTAAGACGGCATTCATAATTCTCCGTTTCATTAAATTCTCGATCATTTATCCAACATTCGAGCCTTCGTTCAGGTCGAGGAGAATACCGATACTTAAATTACGAAAGCAAACTAATCCATTTCAAAATAACTTTTACCTTGACGCTAAATCTCCCAAATTTCGCTAAATTTAAGTAACTTCCGATAATATTTTTCTCAAATATTTGTCTGGTAAATTTCTTGTTATCGGAAGCTATTAGCGTTATATTCCAACCGCACGCACAAGTTTCAGTATCTTTAACATACTATTTTTATAGACATTATATGATATTTAATATCACTCATGTTTTGCTTTTTATTTGTTTTATCCACTGCTAATATAACGAAGCATTAAAACCACGCTCCAGTGAGTGAGCCAAACACGCAAAAATATTTTGTAAGTCGTGAGTGCGTTTTTACCCTGAAAAATCCAGGCAACTTGTCGTTGGCGACTCCAGGCAAAACCAGGTCAAGATTTTCGCTGGGAAAGAAAACCCTCTTGGGCTCCTGGCGCGTCAGTCAATTGGGTAACAACTCTCCCCGGTAAAACACCGGATTACCCAGCGTCACCATGGCTGGGAAAGGATCTACCCAACTTCGCTACTCGACCTATCCCGCGTTTTCCCCGTCCCACTCCGATGGTGAATTCCCTTGCCTAAGCGACAAAAGTGTGCTAAAGTTCATTTAAACTTTAGTGGTTCTTGTGTTTCAGCCGATATCAGTTATTCGGGACAGTGTCACGATAGAGGGGAATGGGGCCCACCGCCCTGTTTCGCTAGGCGTTAGTCGCCACACCACCCAGGCCTGATTTAAGGAAGGAGTTTTGCCATGGCAGTCAGTTACAAAGAATTGGGACTTGTCAACACCCGGGAGCTCTTCAAGAAAGCGGTAAAGGGTGGCTACGCCCTCCCCGCCTATAATTTCAACAACATGGAGCAGCTCCAGGCTATCGTCCAGGCCTGCACCGAATCAGTCAGCCCGGTCATCCTCCAGGTGAGTTCCGGCGCCCGGAAATACGCCAACCAGACTCTCCTACGCTACCTCGCCCAGGGAGCGGTGGAATACGCCAAGGAGCTTGGCAAGGGCAAAAACGTCCCGATCACCCTGCATCTCGACCATGGCGACACTTTTGAACTCTGCGTCAGCTGTATCGAGACCGGTTTCTCCTCGGTCATGATCGACGGTTCGCACCACTCCTATGAGGAAAACGCCGCCCTTACCAAAAAGGTGGTGGAATACGCCCACCAGTACGATGTGACAGTCGAGGGTGAACTGGGAGTGCTGGCCGGGGTCGAGGACGATGTCTCCGCCACCCACCACACCTACACCGAGCCAAGCCAGGTCGAGGATTTTGTGAAAAAGACCGGGGTCGACTCCCTCGCCATCTCCATCGGCACCAGCCACGGCGCCTACAAGTTTAAACCGGGGCAGAAAGCGGAAATCCGCCTGGACATCCTGAAGGAAATCGAGAAGCGTATCCCTGGCTTCCCCATCGTCCTCCACGGCTCCTCCTCGGTTCCCCAGGAACTGGTGAAAAAAATCAACTCCTTTGGCGGCAAACTTGACGATGCCATCGGTATTTCTGAAGACCAGCTCCGCCTGGCCGCCAAGTCGGCGGTTTGCAAGATTAACATCGACTCCGACGGAAGGTTGGCCATGACAGCCGCCATCCGCGAGGTGTTCGCTACCCAACCGGGCGAGTTTGACCCCCGGAAATACCTTGGCCCAGCCCGGGACGCCCTTAAGGCGCTTTACAAGCATAAAAACGACAGCGTCCTTGGTTCATCCGGCCACGCTTTCGACTGAATTTAACCCCCGGAATTCTCCGCCGGCGGCGGGTTACAGCCTTCCCCTCAAGGGAAAGTCTTTTCCCCCGCCGGCCTGAGTTTTGTCCCCGGTACCGACTAGCCTTCCCAATAGGGAAGGATTGTTTAACCGGGTTGGTTGGTTTTTTCGCCAACCCGTAACAGTTCCGCCTTGTGCCACCCGACCTTCCCGGAGGCCGGGAATAACCCAGTGAAACATCTGGCTCTTCCAGCTCTACCCCTTATCTAACTGTTCCAGCCTGACCGTCTCCCGACACCCAGTGTTCCTGGGTCAGGCTGTCCCTTGACTCTGGTCCAGCCTCTGGCCTGCCCCCGGGAGCCCGGGAGCCTTTTTTCTTAAAACTGTTGACTACTAAGGATTTGCCATGGCCAACACCGAAAAGTCCTTTAAAAAGCACTATCTTCCCGCCAGCGCCGCCGACTATGTTCCCCGCCACTTTCTTGAGTCAGTGCAACTACAGCGCCTGCAGGATGTGGTTCAGCACGCCTACCACAACCAGGCCGGTGGTCTTTACCGGCAACGCATGGACGAGGCCAAGGTGCGTCCGGACGCCATCCGCTCCCTAAATGACATCCAGCAATTCCCCTTCATGACCAAGGACGATCTTCGCGCCAGCTACCCCTACGGGTTGTTCGCTGTGCCGCAACAGGAAGTGGTGCGTATCCACGCCTCTTCCGGCACCACCGGAAAGCCGATTGTGGCGGGTTACACCCAAGCTGACCTGGACGTCTGGGCTGACTCCATGGCCCGCTGCATGGGGGCGGCCAGCCTTTCCAGCCACGACGTCATCCAGGTGTCCTACGGCTACGGTCTTTTCACCGGTGGCCTGGGAGCGCATTGCGGCGCTGAGAAAATCGGGGCTATGGTGGTTCCCACATCGGCTGGTAACACCGAGCGCCAGATAATGCTTATGCAAGACTTGGGGGTAACCGCCATCTGCTGTACTCCCAGCTATTTTCTCCACCTGGCGGAAAAAGCGGGGGAAATGGGGGTGCAACTGAAAAACCTGAAAATACGGGCTGGCATCTTCGGGGCTGAACCCTGGTCAGAGGCCATGCGCGAGCGAATCCAGAACGAAACCTGGATCAAGGCCCACGACATCTATGGTCTAACGGAGATCATTGGCCCCGGGGTGGCGATCGAGTGCGCCGAACAAAACGGCCTGCATATCCTGGAAGACTACTATTACCCGGAAATCATCGACCCGGAAACGCTCCAACCCCTGCCGGACGGCGAGGAGGGGGAGCTAGTCATCACCACCTTAGCCAAGCGCGCCATGCCGATGATTCGGTACCGCACCCGTGACATCACTTCCATCATGGCGGACCAGTGTTATTGCGGACGCACCATCCGCCGGATCCGCCGCATTGGCCGGCGTTCCGACGACATGCTGATCATCCGTGGCGTCAATGTCTATCCCTCGCAAATCGAGGCGGCATTGCTCAAAATCGATGGCCTCCTCCCCCACTACCAGATAGTCATCACCCGCGAAAGCGGCCTAGACAACATGGAAATCAAGGTGGAGCTCGCCCCGGAACTCTTCGGCGACCGTATACAAGAACTGGAGAGCCTGCAGAAACGCATCGCTCACGCTGTCAACACCACCCTGAACATCAGCGCCAAGATTACTTTCGCCGAACCCAAGTCTATCGCCAGGAGCGAAGGAAAAGCGAAACGCGTGATTGACAAACGGGGATAGGTTTTTTAGGAAGGATTGACATGAAAATCAAGCAGATCGCCATCTTCATGGAAAACAAGCCGGGACACCTGGGGAACATCTGTAAGTCCCTTAGTGACGCCGGCGTCAACATCACCACCCTTTCCTTGGCTGACACCCAGCAGTACGGCATCCTCCGGCTGATAGTCCAGGATTCCGACAAAGCCAAATCCTGTCTGGAAAAGTCAGGCTTGGTGGTGAACACCACCGAGGTGCTGGCGGTTGAGGTGGAGGACCGCCCGGGTGGCCTCCTGGCCATTCTCGAGATCATCGGGGCCAAGGAGGTGAATATCGAATATATGTACGCCTTCACCTCCCACTATGGCAAACGCGCCATAATGATCTTCCGCTTTAACGACCCGGACAAAGCCATCGCCGCCTTGAAAGAGTCAGGCATCCAGGTGCTTAGTAACGAAGCCCTCTTTCAAGAAATCCAGCAAGCATGAGTCGATCCCTCGCTTACCCGGAAGCCTATTTCGATCCGGGCGAATGCCTGCCCCGGGCGGAACTCAAACGTCTGCAAACCGCCCGCCTACGCCAGGCGGTGGCCAGGGCCAGCGCCCTCCCCTTCTACCGGGAGCGCCTGGGCGGCTTCGACCCTAATTCCATCCAGGAACCGGGTGACGTGCGCCGCCTCCCCTTCACCACCAAGCAGGACCTCCGGGATGGCTACCCACTCGGGTTTCTCGCCATTCCCCGGTCGGAAATAGCCCGGTTTCACGCTTCTTCCGGCACCACTGGCAAGATGACCTTTGTCCCCTATTCCCGTGGCGACATGGAAAACTGGGGAACGGTTGTCTCGCGTTTCCTCATGGCGGGTGGACTTCGGCCCGGTATGCTGGTCCAGATCAGTTTTGGCTACGGCCTTTTCACCGGTGGTTTCGGACTCCACTACGGGGTGGAAAAGGTGGGAGCGGCGGTTGTCCCGGTGGCTTCTGGCAACACCGAGCGGCAACTGTCCATACTTTACGACCTGCAACCCGACGCCCTGGTTTGCACCCCGTCCTACGCCCTTAACATCGCCGAAGAGATCCGGAAAAGCGGCCGCGACCCCAAAAGCCTCCATCTTTCGCTGGGCTTTTTTGGCGGGGAACCCTGGACCGAAGAGATGCGCGAGCGTATCGAGGCAGACCTGGACGTGTTCGCCACTGACAACTACGGTCTTTCCGAAGTGGTTGGCCCGGGAGTGGCGGGTGAGTGCCGGGAAAGAAAGGGACAGCACATTTCCGAGGACAACTTCCTGGTTGAGTGCCTGAACCCAGAAAGCCTGGAGCCAGTACAACCGGGTGAACGCGGTGAACTAGTCATTACCACCCTGACCAAGGAGGCGATGCCGGTTATCCGTTACCGTACCCGTGACATTTCCAGCCTGCTTCCCGACCCCTGCCCTTGCGGGCGCACCGGCACCCTGATGACCCGGGTAACCGGCCGCACCGACGACATGCTGGTTATCCGCGGGGTAAATGTCTACCCCACCCAGATTGAAGAGGCGCTTCTCCGGGTGCAGGAGGCGGCTCCGCATTACCATATCGAAGTCACCCGACCCGACAACCTTGACGTTGCCTCAGTCAAGGTGGAGATGCGTCCGGAAATTTTCTCCGACTCCATGAAGGACATGGAACAACTCCGGGAAAAAATCGCCCGGGCCATTTCCTCCATCACCGGTATCCGTATGCGGGTGGATCTGGTGGCGCCGGAGACTCTGGAACGCTTTGTCGGCAAGGCCAAGCGCGTCACCGACCGGCGTTTTAAAAAAGACTGACCTTCTTTTTCGCTTCCCACTTGCCAAACCCCCAAGTTAATATTAATATTTGTCTCTTATTAACCCCACTACCCCAGGAAACACCCGGGGTGGGGTTTTTTTAGCCAAGTGGGTGAGTAGACCCAATCGGGTGGGTTATTCGCCGGCAATTCCCTGCCTGGCGTTTGCCAACCCGCCAAAAAGCGAGGACAGCATGGCTGACAGTGTGCAAGAGCTTACCGACAGCAATTTTTCCGAGTCAATAAACCTGGGGGTAACCCTGGTGGATTTCTGGGCTCCCTGGTGTCCGCCTTGCCGAGCCCAGGCGCCAGCGGTGGTGATCCTGGCTGAAAAATTCACCGGCCGGGCTCGGGTGGCAAAATTCAATGTCGACGACAACCCGGTCGCCCCCACCAAGTTAGGCATCCAAAACATCCCCACCCTGATTGTCTTCAAAAATGGCGAGGTGTTTACGACTTTTGTCGGGTTGCAGGACGAGTCTAAACTTTCCCAGGCCATTACCGACGCTCTGGAGTGATACTCCCGCCCGCCGCGTTTTGGCAGAACAACTTTTCCACCCCCAAAGACTACCGATGCCTGGCCTAAAAACCTTGGATGCGAGTAATTTTACCCTGGAACTCCAACGCGCTGGGGTGGCGCTGATTCTTTTTGTCGACCAGTGGTGTCCACCCTGGGAAAACCTGGACGCGGTGCTAAGCGATATCGCCAGCCAATACCAGGAAATAATCCTGGTGGGCCAAGTCGATGTTGACCAGTCTCCCGAGATCGCGGTCAACCAGGGTATCTTTGACCTGCCTACTCTGATTTTCTACCAGGCCAGCCAAGAGGTTGAACGCCTTTTTGGTAGCCACAGCCGTAACACCCTGGTGGAACGACTTAGCCATATCCTGCAGTAAAACGCCCTTTTTCACTAGCCTACCCGCCAAAGTAAGCTTGGCTTGCACCCCTCTACTAGCCAGGCGCCAAGCAACACCCTGGAAAAGGGCGGGAGTTAGCTTGCTAGAGAGGCACCCGTTCCCCGCCTTTCGCTTGTCAGACCTGTCACCCCAGGGGTTCATCCGCCAGTACCCAGTACTAAGGTAACTTCCAGTAAAACAGCACTTAAGGCGGTTTTAGGGTAATCCCCGCCTAGCCTTAAACCCGGCCCCCCCCTTGCCTTCACCCGCCAACCCGGTTATAGTCACCCCAAGGCCGCCCGGTGGGGAACTTTTAGACTTGGGGGGGCCAAAAAAACCGGCCACCACCCGGGCGGGCGGTGGCGCTATCCAGCGGAGGACAGGACGAAAAGAAAACCGGCCGGGAAGTCCGGCCGGTAGAGATAATAGTTTCCTTACCAGCGCCCGGGGCGTTCGACACCGGGGGGTTAAAGACTAGTTCAGAGTGAGGCGGCGTTACTCCGAGTCAAACTTGCCCATCGCCAATTGCCCGAGTAAGCCAATCAGGTGGGTGGGGCGCTCTACGCTGCCACTGGCGATATCGGAGTACCACTGGGAAATCGCCCGGTCCAACCGTTCCTGGCTTTGGAGGTTTTTATTGATCACCCCATCCAAAGCGTGGGAAATCCGTTCGGCCGCCTTTTGGATAACCTCCTGATCCTCGGGACTGGGAAGCGCCGACTTTCCGGATTCGTCACGGTTGGCGAAATAGCGGCTGAAAGCTTCGCTCTCCTCGGTACTAAGAGTATAACGGAGTTCAACCTGGTCGCTCACCGTTCTTGACGATTTAGCCGCGTCATTATCCTTACGGCTGACGACTTCCGTCTCCGAGTGTTCCTTTTGCGGCTTTTCCGTCCTGGAAACCGGCTCATTGTGGCTAACGCTCTCGTTAGCGATGCTGGTGGAAGGATTGCTAAACCCCAACCCAGCAGTGTTTACATCGGGAAGCATGATTAACCTCCTTGTAAAAATACTTCCCCCTCGTTAAAATGCTACCTTTATCGAAAAACCAAGGGTAGCGACAGCCTTTCATGACTTCTTATCGGTAGCTAGTGGGAAAAGTTGAGCGATTTTTTTAATTATTTTCTCGATGCACCAACCATCCGGCCAAGGTTAACCCTATGTCCCCCTTCCAGGATACCGCCCAGCGACTAGGCCAGACCGCCCGCCAAGCCTCGCGGGAGCTAGCGACTGCCCCTGGCGGGCAGCGTGACCAGGCCCTGCTGACCCTGGCCCGCCTACTCCGGGAAAAGTCCGCTAACATCTTGGCTGCCAACCAAGGCGACCAGGAGGCAGCCAGGGCCGCTGGCCTATCCCCCGCCCTACTCGACCGTCTGGCCCTGAATCCCACCCGTCTGGAAGCCATGGCTAAGGCGGTCGAGACGGTGGCGGCCCTCCCTGACCCCTTGGGGCGTATACGCACGGGCTGGAGGCGGCCAAATGGTCTCCAGCTTTCCCAGGTCACCATTCCCCTGGGGGTTATCTTGATGATCTACGAGTCCCGCCCCAATGTCACCAGCGACGCGGCTAGCCTGTGTCTCAAGGCTGGTAACGCCTGTATCCTCCGGGGTGGTCGGGAGGCGCGGGAAAGTAACCGGGTTATCGGCCGTTGTCTTGCTGACAGCCTGGTGGAAACCGGTCTCTCGCCCGCCGCGGTCCAGGTGGTGGAAAACCCGGATCGGGAGTTGGTAAACCAACTCCTTGGCCAGGACAAGTATATCGACCTGGTAATTCCCCGTGGCGGCAAGGGACTGATCCAGGCGGTAGACTCGATAAGCCGCATCCCGGTTCTTCGGCATCTGGACGGTATCTGCTCTGTCTATGTCGACTTAAGCGCCGACTTGGCCATGGCGGAAGCTATTGTCCTTAACGCCAAAATCAGCCGTCCAGCCGCTTGTAACTCCATAGAAACACTTTTGCTCCATAAGGACATAGCAGACAAATTTCTCGCCCAAGTATTACCCGGACTTAGCAGGGCCGGAGTGGAAATACGGGGCGACCCGGCGGTCCTGGCGGCGGCTAACCAGCTAGGTTTGACATTAACCCCGGCTAGTGCAACCGACTGGGACACCGAGTTTGGCAGCCTCATTCTGGCGGTGGGGGTGGTGGATTGCCTGGAAGCCGCCATTTCCCATATAAACCGCCATGGATCCGGACACACCGACGCTATTGTCACCTCCTCCCGCCAAGCCGGCACTCTCTTCCAACAGGGGGTAGACAGTTCCTCGGTGATGGTAAACGCCAGCCCCCGCCTGGCTGACGGCTTCGAGTATGGCCTGGGGGCGGAAATCGGCATAAGCACCAATCGCCTGCACGCCCGGGGTCCAGTTGGGCTGGAGGGTTTGACTACCTACAAGTGGCTAGTCGATGGCGAGGGACAGCTACGGGTATAAAAAAAAGGCCCCGTAAAGGGGCCTAAAATATGCGGTCAGGAAGGTTGACCCGTAGGGGGTCAGACTGGCT
>JAITQC010000122.1 GCA_031289115.1 Planctomycetota bacterium | reverse complement strand
TAAAGCTCGGGGGTGAGAAAAGCGTAGATACGGCTTTTCTGATAGGTGTGCATGCCATATTCCCAGAGAGGCCAGAGCGAGGCGAGGCCAAGGCCAAGGGCGGACAGGAGGTGGAGAAGACGCGCCCCTGACGCCCAGAGCATGGCGAAGAGGATGGGGGGTATGGTGAGGGCGGTCCCGAGGTCTGGCTGTTTAAGAATGAGAAACAGCGGCCCCAGGGTGAGGATAAAGGGGATCACCAGGCCGTGGAGGAGGTGTTGGTTGTCGCGCTTACCCAGGTGGTGGGCAAGGGCGAGAATAAGAGCCAACTTAAACAGTTCCGCTGGCTGCATGCCTACCGAACCGAAGCGGAGGTAGCTTCGGGCGTTGTTGATAGGGGTGGCGAAGAGGACCAGGACCAGGAAGGCCAGGGCGGCGGCGTAAATCCAGTAGGCGCGGTCGGTCCAGAGGTGGAAATCAAACATCAGGAAGACCACCAGGGTGGCGAGGCCAAAAACTAGCCAGACCAGTTGGCGGCGGAAATAGTCGCCACCAGCCGAGGAGTAGAGAAACGGCAGGCCGAGAACCACGATGGCCAGGGCTACCAGCAGGAATATCCAGTCGAGTTTCCAGAAATCGATGTGGCGCATAGCATTCTCCCGCTTTCGCCGCTAGCCGCCTAACCCAGGGCGTCCTCGTCCTCGAAAAAACTGTCCAGCCGGTCGGGAAGGTTGAACCAGAGACGCAGTATCTCCTTGGCGATAGGGGCGCAAGTGCTTCCCCCTCCGCCCCCGGCTTCCGGCAGCATCACCACCACTACCACCTCCGGACGGTCAAAGGGGGCGTAACAGGCAAACCAGACATGGCTCACCCCTTTCCTGACCCGGCCGTTCACCACTTCGCTCCATTCCGCCGTCCCGGTCTTGCCCGCCAGTTCAATCAGAAACCCACCTCCCGGGGTTGGGAAGGAAGCTAGTCGTCCAGTTCCCCCTTCCCCGGTCTCGGGGCTACCTTGCACCGCTTCCCATAGACCCTGCCGCACTAGGTCCAGCGCCTTTTGGTCAAGCAGGATTTGCGAAGTCGGTTGGTCCAGCCCGGCTGACTCCAGGGCTAGCGCCTCCCCCTCCGGGGTGGTGGGTTCGCCAAGGGGCGGGACCAGGAAGTGGGGACGAACAATATCCGCCACTCCTTTTTTGGCGTTAGCGATGGCGGCGTAGGCCACCGCTATCTGGATGGGGGTTACCGCCATCCCCTGGCCAATCGCCAGGTGGTAGGTGTTGCCGGTGGCCCAACCCCGGCGGGTGAAGGCGTTACGCGGGAGCATGCCAGGGGCTTCACCAGAGATGTCGATACCGGTGGGGTGGCCAAGGCCAAGACGGGTGTACCAGTTGTAGAGGTCACGCCCACCCAGCTTTTCCCCGGTGTGGTAGAAGAAAATATTACAGGAGTGGCGTAGGGCGGAAACGATGTCTTGGTTGCCATGCTGGCCTAGGCAAGTGAAGCGGGCGCCGGCCAGGAGTAGCACCCGGTCGCAGAAAAACTGTTCGCCTGGCATCAGGCGGTCTTCGGAAAGGGCGGCCAGTCCCACCAGGGGTTTCGCCACCGACCCCGGGGGGTAGATGCCAGCCACCGACCGGTCGAGAAGGGGGGCGGCGGGATCCTTGAGGAAGCTGGCGAAATCCGCGCCGATCCGGTTGGGGTCGAAGGAGGGGAAACTGACCATGGCGTGGAGGCGGCCGTTACGGGGGTCGAGGATAATCGCCACCCCGGACTGTACCCAGTCGCTGGCGACCAGTTCTGGCCGGTTGGCGATGTCGCGGATGTTCTTGGCCATGATATCTTCGACCTGGCGCTGGATATCAAGGCGAAGACTCAGGCGCAGGTCAACCCCGTTTTGGGCCCGCGCCACCTCCCCCAGGGGCTGGAAGCGCCGGCGCCGGCTTCCCGCGTCACGGGTAAGCCGAAGCCGCTGCAGGATATGCCTTCCCCGTAAGGCCTGGTTGTAATACTGCTCTAACCCTCCTCGTCCCACCATTTCGTTAAGGAGATAACCCTGGGTCTGGACCAGTTTTCCCGAGCGCCTGACTTCGCGTAGGCGAATAATACGCTCCTCGTCACTTTCCTCTTCGCCAGGGTGATCCGGCCGCACTGAGAAAAACAGGCGCCCGCGCTTGTGGATACTGCCGCTACCTGGTAGGGCCGAGTCACCCTCCCAGTAGCCGCGAAGTTCCCGGTATTCCTCGGCGGTGAGTTTACCCACGTAGCCGGTAATGTGCCCGAGGGTGGCTCCGGCTGGATCATAGCGCTTGCCACCTATTTTCACCTCTGCCGCGCGCCACACTCCGTCATCGTAGGGGTTGGCGCGGGAGGCGCGGATCTCCATCGCCAGGACAAAATCGATGTCCTCCAGGAAGGGTCGGGAATAAAGGAGATCCTCAGGCGATTCGGGTCGACCAGAGCGTACACTCTCCAGCAGGCGGTGGGCAAGGTCCAGTTTACTGGCAAAGCCCCGGCTGGCCAAGGCGGCCACCAGGGGGTTGGAGTCAGCGAGGGCGACCGCCGCCAGGTCGACTTCGACCGGGGAGAGGTTACTGGTGGCGAGACGGAACATTTGGTCTAGACTAAGGGGTGGGAAGTTGGATTCGAGGCGACGGCGTCCCGCCCCCGGTATCCGGCGGGCGGGAATGACCCAGAGGTTGTGGATAGGGCGGTCTTCCGCCAGGACCCGGCCAGTGGCGTCAAGTATACGGCCCCGCCGCGGCGCCTTCTGCTCTTGGTGGCGTAAGCGCCGCTCGCGGTA
>JAITQC010000159.1 GCA_031289115.1 Planctomycetota bacterium | reverse complement strand
CTCCTGGGTAAGCATATTGATGGCATGCTTTACATTTCCCGTTTCACCCCTATTCCCGAATCCAGTCAGCTACCCATGGTTTGTCTGGACCGCCTTCACCACCAACCCGAGGGTCTGGCTAGTGTTACCTCCAACAACCGAATGGGTGGGCGTCTGGCCGCCCGCGCCCTCCTGGACGCGGGTTGTGTCAGGCCGGCGATCCTGTGTAGCCATGAAGATCTGGAACTTCTCTTAACTGTCAACGACCGTTTTCAGGGTTTTCGCCAAGAACTGGCGGAAAACCATATCAGCCTTGACAAGAGGGACATCATCTTTTCCAGCCTTTCCATTCCGGAATCCCGCCAGACTATCCGGCGGCTGGTGAAAAGGAGCCGGAATTTCGACGGCCTTTTCGCCACTTCCGACATCAGCGCTATCGGCGCCATGGCTGGCCTGGCTGACAACGGCGTTCGGGTTCCGGAGGAGGTTAAGGTGATAGGTTTTGACGATATTTCCTATTGCCGTTATGTCAACCCGTCTCTAAGTACCATTCGCCAGGACACCACCCGACTGGGGGCGGAGGCGGCCCGTATGCTTCTGGAAATGCTGGAAGGCCGGGGAGAAGGGATGGGTAATCTGGAAATACCGGTCGAACTGGTACGCCGGGACTCCACCGCCGTCCTGGGTTGCCGGAGATATAAAACCCCTGGGGGTTCCCGCCTGGGGCTGGACTAAACAACTTTATTTGGCTAATGCTTTTTGCCCGACCGGGGAGATCTGTAAGCATAGCCAAGCGACGCGTGACTACGACCAGGAGGAGACAAAATGGAATTCGGAACCTATTTCGCTTACTGGGAACAGGAGTGGCGGGGTGATTATTTCGCTTATTGCCGCAAGGTAAAAAACCTTGGCTTCGATATTCTGGAGATAAGCGCGGCCGGACTCCTGGAAATGGATATAGCTGAGATCGATAGGATGCGTAAGGAGGCGGAAAACCTTTCGCTTGGGCTAACCGCTGGTATTGGTTTCCCTGCCGACCATGACCCTTCGTCCGCCGATAGCGAGACCCGCCGCCGGGGGATGGACCTGATGCGCCGCATGGTCCTTCGCCTGGAAAAAGCGGGAATCACCAAAGTGGGCGGGGTTATCTTCGCCTCCTGGCCCTATGACTACCAAAAGCCTTTCGACAAACCGGCGGTTTGGGCTCGGAGTGTGGAGAGTATGCGGAAAGCGGCCGACCTGGCGAAGGACCACGGCGTGGTGCTGATGATGGAGGTGGTTAACCGTTTTGAGCATTTCCTGGTGAACAGCGCCGAGGAGTGTGTACGTTTTGTCAAGGACATCGGTAAGCCCAATGTCAAGGTTATGCTGGACACTTTCCACATGAATATAGAGGAGGATCACCTAGGCGATGCCATACGCACGGCTGGCCCTCTGCTAGGCCATCTTCACCTGGGTGAATGCAACCGCAAGGTACCCGGGCAAGGCCACATGCCCTGGGATGACATCGCCAAGGGTCTACGGGATATCAATTACCAGGCGGCGGCGGTGATGGAGCCCTTTGTCCGCATGGGTGGCACGGTGGGTCAGGAAATCAAGGTCTGGCGCGACCTTTCCAAAGGTGCTGATACTGAGCGTCTCGACGCTGACATTAAGGAGGCGCTCCGTTTTGTGCGAGGCAAATTTAATCACTAAGTACCCGATACTTGGGTTGGTGGATTAACCCGGTTAACTCCCATCCCGGTTAGGATTCCGGTGTCGCTGCCGGAGGGCCGGGCTGGGGCTAAGTGGGTTTTCGATCCCTCTCTGGGGATCTGGCAAGAAGAGGAGAATTGGCATGCGGAAGATGACCTTCGTTTTGACAGCCCTGCTGTTGGTGGCTGTCCTGGGCACGGCGGCGGCGGGCGAACGCATCCGTATGGGTGTGGTGGTCAAGATTGGCGGCATTCCCTGGTTTAACGCCATGGAAGAGGGTATCCGCAAGGAATCGCCCAAGCAAAACATCGATGCCTGGCAGATAGGGCCCACCTCGGCCGACCCCGCCCTCCAGGTCAGGGCTATTGAGGATCTTATCGCCCAGAAGGTTGATGTTATCGGGGTGGTCCCTAACGACATGCAAGTTCTGGAGCCGGTCCTGCAGCGGGCGCGTTCCCAGGGGATCAAGGTTATCATGCACGAAGGCCCGGAACAGGTTAACAAAGACTGGGATTTCGAGTTGGTAAGTGTCGAGTTTTACGCGGAAAGCCATATTAAAAAGTTCGCTGAACTTCTCGGCGGTGAAGGCGAGTATGGCCTGTTTGTCGGTTCCCTCACTGTGCCTCTTCATAACGCCTGGGCCGATGTGGCGATAGAATACCAGAAAAAGAACTTCCCGAAAATGAAACTGGTGGCGGATCGCTTCGGGGTGGCCGAATCCCTGGATGACTCCATGCGCACCGCCAACGAACTCATGGACAAATATCCTAACCTCAAGGGCATCCTTACCTTCGGTTCCCTTGGCCCGATCGGCGCTGGCCGGGCTGTCCTACAGCGTAACAAAGTGAACGACGTGGTGGTGGTAGGCGCCTTCTCGGCCGGACAAGGCCAGCGTCTCCTGGAGCAGGGAGCCATAAAAGCAGGTTACACCTGGAACCCGATGGTGGCGGGCGAGGTTTTCTGTCGTCTAGCCCGTATGCTGGTTGATGGCACGCCCATTGTGGACGGCAAGGTCATAGACGGCATGGGCAAGGTTTCAGTCAACAACGACACCAAGGTGATCCTGGGTCAAGAGGTGGAAGTGCTTGACAAAGCCAACATCCAGCGGCTGGTTGATATGGGTCTGTAAGAACCGCTGCTTCCCGCCTTTAAACGGGGAGAGGTTTACTCGCTACCCCCCGTCGCCCGTCCCCGGGTCGACGGGGGGATTTCCCACTCTGGCAAGCCATCCGGCTGGCTGGTAAAAGCAGGGGGACAGCGTCATGGGGAAGAACAAAACAGCTGAAACCAGTCGCCGTCTGCCAGAGCGCCCACCGGAAACGCCTCCGGCGCGGAAACGCGACTCGCTGGTAGTGCTTAAGCACGTCTCCAAGCGTTTTGGTGGCAACTACGCCTTAAGGGACATCAACCTGGAACTGCAAAAAGGGGAGGTGCACTGTCTCTGCGGGGCGAATGGCTGCGGTAAAAGCACCCTGGCCAAAATCATTTCCGGCGCCCATCGCCCCGACAGCGGCGCCAGTATCGAAATCGGCGACAACCGTTATGATGAACTGACTCCCCAGGAGTCCCGGCGTTACGGAGTGCAGGTCATCTATCAGGACCTGGCCCTGTTTCCCAACCTCAGTGTCTATGAAAACATCGCTTTCGAATACAACCTTGGTCATACCCGTCTCTACCGGCGGGAACGCCTGCGGCGTAAAGCCCGGGAGGTCCTGGACGAACTCGCCTTTAGCATCAACCTGGACGAGCGGGTGGAGAACTTGTCCATAGCCCAGCGCCAGCAGGTGGCTATCTGCCGGGCTCTGGTGGCGGAAGCCAAAATGGTCATCATGGACGAACCGACCGCGTCCTTGACCCGGGTGGAGGTCAACCATCTCCTGGACACGGTGCGTTACCTCAAATCAAAAGATATAACCGTCGTGTTTGTCAACCACCGCCTGAACGAGGTAATGGAGGTGTCGGACCGCGTGACAGTGATGCGGGACGGTGTGTTGGTGGGAACCTACCCGGCCAAGGACATGGACGAAGAGCGCCTGAGTGAACTTATCACCGGACGAAAAATTGATTTCACCCTTAAGGGCGAGGCCTGGGCCACCGGCAAGGTGGTTTTGGAAGTAAAAGACCTAAGTCGAGCTGGTCAGTACCAGGATGTCAGTTTTTCCCTCCAGGAGGGAGAGATCCTGGGCGTTTGCGGACTTCTTGGTTCTGGCCGCACCGAACTCGCGCTTAGCTTGTTCGGCCTTACTCGCCCTGACCACGGGGAAATACGGGTCGATGGACGCCCGGTGACGCTACGCAATCATCGCCAGGCTATCCAGGCGGGCATAAGCTATCTGTCAGAGGACCGTCTGTCACTGGGGCTGATTCTGAAACAGTCGGTGGCTGACAACATGGTCCTAACCATTATGGAGCGACTGAAAAACTGTCTCGGTCTTCTCAGCCGAGAAAAACGCCGGCAAACCGTGGCGGAATGGGTGAAGCGGCTGGATGTTAAGGTAAACGACAGCGAAGAACCCATAACGACCCTGTCGGGTGGCAACCAGCAAAAAGTGGTCCTGGCCAAATGGATTCTCACCAACCCTAAAATCCTCATTCTCGACTCCCCCACGGTTGGCGTCGACGTGGGGGCGAAAAGCAGCATCTACCAGCTTATCCACCAGCTGGCCCGCGAGCACATCGCCATGGTCCTGATTTCCGACGAGGTTCCCGAGGTCTATTACAATTGTGACCGCATCCTGCATTTTCGCCAGGGACGGGTGGCGGGGGAATACCGGCCCGACAGCATTGGCATTGACACGCTTTCGGAGGTGATCGGAAATGGCTGACACCAAGGCGAAAACCCACCCTGACCGGGTTGTCCTTTACCTGGCTCTCGTTATGCTGGCTATCGGAGCCTTCTTCTCCCTCACCACCACGGTGTTTCTTAGCTTCGCCAACCTTTTTAATCTTCTGGAAAGCTACGCCGTCACCGGTATTTTCTCCATGGGCCTCTTGGTGGTGCTGGTGACGGGTGGGATAGACATCTCCTTTTTAGCCACCGCCAGCGTGGTGCAGTACCTCACGGTTTTGGTCTGCCGCCAAGTGGGAATCGACGATGTCCTGTTCCTTGGATTGACAGTCGCCATTGTCATCGGCGCCTGTATCGGCATGGGGATAGGCTCTCTCATTTACTACCTGGACATCGTTTCCATCATTGTCACCATCAGCATGCAGAGCGTCCTTTTTGGACTGCTCATGCACGCCTCGGGTGGACGCTCCATCTACAATCTTCCCGCCTGGATGTTCCGCTATGGCGGCACCCACAGCTTCAAGATCGGCGACACCGCCTATGTGATGGGGGTGGGGCCGTTGGTGCTTCTCGCCATGGCTATCCTCACCTGGTTTATCCTCAACCACACCACCCTTGGCCGCCAGCTTTACGCTTTCGGGGGTAACCCCGAGGCGGCCCGGCGCCTGGGCGTCAACCTCGGGCGGCTACACCTGTTTGCCTATGGTTACCTGGGGGCGATGGCGGCGGTTGGCGGCATAACCCAGGTGTTTCGTATGGAGGAAGTGGTTCCTAGTTCCCTGGTCGGACGGGAACTGGACGTCTTGGCAGCCGCCGTGCTTGGCGGAGCGAGTCTGATGGGCGGGCGGGGCGGAGTTCTAGGCACTATCCTGGGGGTTTTCCTGATTGGCGTCCTGAAAAACGGCCTTAATCTCTATGGAGTATCGTCCTATTTCTCAGATGTGGTGATCGGCCTGGTTATCATCCTCGCGGTCATCGCCACCCATTATGGGAAGCGGAAAGAGACGGAAGTTGGTTTTGTCTGAGGGAAAGGGGGGCGGTCCTGCCAGTCGCCAGCCTACTGCAGGCGAGGCAACCTGTCTCCCGGGAGGAGTCACCAGCATGTCTAACCGGTCCAACTTTTGGGTACAGCTACCCGCCATCGGCCTTCCGGCCCTGCTGGCGGCTAGCCTAGCTATTTTCGGACTGCTTTTACCAGGGCGATTCTGGAGTGTCGGCGCTTTTGAATCCATGGCTTTTCAGATGCCAGAACTTGGCCTGCTCACCCTCGCCATGTTTTTGCCTTTTGTCAGCGCCGGTTTTAACCTGGCGATAATAGTCACCGCCAATATCACCGGCATCTTCATGGCCTGGTTATGGGTAAACATGGTACCCTCCGACGCCGGAACGGGACTACAGATTTTCTGGGTGGCGCTTGGACTGTTGGGAGCCATGCTGATCGCCTGCCTCATCGGGGTGCTTATCGGTTCCCTGGTGGCCTATGTCGGAGTCCACCCCATTCTCACCACCCTTGGCTTTATGACCTTGATCAAGGGGGTTGGGATATTTATCACCCGCGGCGCGCCAGTGAGCGGCATGCCACCGGTGGTGCAGTTTCTTGGCACTGGGAGCTTCTTGGGGGTACCCATGCCGATGGTGGTTTTCATTCTCACCGCCCTGGCGATGCTGGTTCTTATGAACCGGACCAGTTTTGGTAAATACGTCTATATGTCAGGTTCCAACATCAACGCCACTTATTTCTCCGGTATCGGCACCCACCGGGTGATTATTGGCATCTATGTAATTTCCAGCCTGATCTGTGTGCTCGCTGGCCTAGTCATGAACGCCCGTTTCAATTCAGCCCGCATGGGTTATGGCGACTCCTACCTCTTGCTTACTGTCCTCGCCATCATCATGGGGGGAGCCGACCCGCTGGGTGGTTTTGGCAAGGTTGGCGGATTGGTCCTCGCCCTCTTTGTCCTCCAGATTATTTCCACCGGCCTCAATCTCTTTGGGGTTAGCCAACATGTCAGTTTGGCCATGTGGGGGGCGGTACTGATTTTTGTCCTTGCCGCCAAGTTTTTCAACCGGCGTTATTATCTGCCCTGGGCGCAGCGACGAGCGGCCGGACCAGATTCCTGCTCTGTCTAGTCTGTTTTTACCGGGAAAAGCCGGGGGCTGGCCTGGATACTGGTAGGCTCCCTGGCCTACCGGAAAACCCGCTCCGGTGGGTGGCCAGGGCCAGGCAAAGACAACGGGTGGAATTAACCATGCGGCAGGATCTTATCGCGGTGGGCGATGTCGGCGGTTCCGGAGGAAGGGTGTCAACCCTGTCCCGGGGAAAAAAGGGTTGGAGTTTCAAAACCCGCTACACTTTCGCGCATCCCGTGCACTCCCTGTGGCTTAGTGACCACCAAGGAAACACCCGCCATCGCCTCGCTTGGGACCCCTTTCTAATCCAGGCCGGCCTGGTCACGGGCCTGGGTATCCTGGCGGCTGAACCTGGTAACCATCTTCTCTCCTTTGGCATAGACAGCTGGGGGGCGGACGGAGTATGGCTTAACCGGTTGGGCGACCCCCTGTTACCCGCCATCCTGGGTCACGACCACCTCTGGGACGAGGTGAAGGATGAGATGGACCGTATCCTTCCGGCCCGGGAGCGTTTCCGTCTCACTGGCACCTATCCCAACAACTATCTGGTGGTCAACCAGGTTTATTGGGGGGTGAAAAACGGTTTTGCCGCGTCCGAGCTATGCGCCGTTTTCCTTCCCCTGCCTTCTCTTTACCACTACTGGTTTTCCGGCCAGCAGGCGGTGGAACCCACCTGGCTCACTACTGGCCAACTTGGTAGCTGCCATAGCCGCGCTTACTGCCAGGAAGTGTTTGAGCGTCTGGGGTTACCGGCGGACAAAATGCC
>JAITQC010000158.1 GCA_031289115.1 Planctomycetota bacterium | reverse complement strand
CGTATTGTCGGTTACCAGCTTAACGACAAGATCCAGGAGCAGACCCGCCAGGCCGCCCTCCTTATGGAGAAGATGTTTGATGTCTACGCCAGCCTGGAAGAGATGCCTCTCCCTCCTGGCGAAGAGATGCCAATCTGGCTCCACCTTTCTCGGCCCGAGTATGAGCGCCAGGCCGCCCGCTACAACTTCCCTCCCGGTCTCACCACCGGCTTCTGCAATGTGGACGGCGAGGTGCATCTCTACTACAAGCGGGTGGGACGCCTCTCCCCCGAGTCTACCCTGATGCACGAGGGTTTCCACCAGTACTGCCACCGCGCCATGCACCTCCCCACCCCTCCCGAGGTGTTACGTTCTGTCCCTGGCTACAGCCGGGAAAAACTGACCACCGTGCCCCTGTGGCTAGCCGAAGGCATGGCTATGAACATGGAAACCGGCCGGATCGAAACCGAGCATAACGGCCTGGTGGTGCGTATTGACGATATCGGCTCAGTCAACCGGGAGCGCCTGCGCCAGCTGGTGGAAATAATCAAGGCCAACCGCTGCCCCTCCATCCGCGACATCATGAACAAAATCATGGGCGACCAGTTAAGCTCTGACGACTACGCCGTGATGTGGGGCCTGGTCTTCGACCTCCGCCTCGCCACTGGTAACGCTATCTTCATCCGCGAACAGCGCGAGCTGGAGCGGGCGGGACCCGAGACAGTCAACGCCGCTATCCAAGCCGCCACCGACCCCGCCCGCCCCTATCCTTACTTACGCTGGCCCGTGCCAGTGGTGGGGAGGCTTCTACGGGCCTGCCGGGTGGCCTGGGGCCTGGATGTCCCCGCCACTATCGCCGAATGCGCCACTGGCGCTGGCGAACCGCGTGACTTTGACCGCCGCTGGAACCGCAAGCTAACCCAGGTCGCCCTGGAAGAGGTGGAACGTCTTCTCCGGGACCAGGGCCTTAGCCTGGAAGAGTGGGAGTTAAACTGGCGCCTACGCATGCTCACCCTAGGAACCGAGGTCAGAGGCGGCAAGTATGTCTACACCGAACCTGACAGCATCTCCCGCGCCGCCAACCGGGCTTCCCGTGGCAACCCTAAAACCGGTATCTGGAACTGAGGTTTCCGAGGTTTGCCCTCCGCTATTCAAACCGGCCAGCCGGGGTGTTCCAGGGTGTTTCTACCGGGTAAAACCCCGGTTTAAACTGGCGGACTCCCCATTTAGAGTGGGAATGTTTTTCCCCCTGCTGGCACTTACACCCAACTGACCAGTTTTCCCCGATAGGACTAAGAAAAATCACCTTGCCTCGCCTCTTTCCCGCCCGGGAAGTTTGCTAAACAGTAAAACCCAACCTGCGCCAAATTCAACTACCGCGTTTAACTGAAGCTTAAGTTTTTCCATCGGCAGCCCCGCCGCCCCGATCCAGTCACGTCGTCTTCAAAAGTAGAGTAGAAGAAAACCCAAGAGATGAAATGATCCGCTTCCACCCGGAAAACCGGGCTTTTGCCCCATGCGGCAGCGGCATGGCCACCCTGGTAAAAAAACCACCACCCCCCGGGAGACATCGCCTAACCGGGTGGGGTGAAGATGGCTCGGTTCGTTTCAGGCGTGTCTAGCCAGCGGTCAACCCGAATCTGACCGAGGTGAGCGGTGAAAAAAGAGGGCGGCCGCCCAGTCGGCGCCGCCTGAAAAAGTGGATTAAGAATATTACCCCGGAGGGATATTAATCGCTCGCCTCTCGCCAGTGCCGGTGGCGTCCGGAGGTTTGTTGGGAAAAGGGGCTGAGGCGGGAAAAAGCCAGGAAAAAGGGGGTTTAATCCGGCGCGGGGATTTACCGACCTGGTGGGATTTAAGGATTTGCGAGGAAAAACCGCCTATTCACCGACATTTTAGGCAAAACGATGGTTATTTCGCTCCCTACTTGCGAAGCGCAAATTGTTACCACCGACTTAAGAGCTAGCCCTCCCGCGGCAAACCTATTGGCAGGTAGGCAATAAGATCTTGAGGAGAAAAGAAAAATAATTGGCGGGCAATTCAACTTGTTTGGTATAATCGGGCGGGAATAAAGCTAACTATGGCAAGCTTTGCCATAAATGCTGAAAAAGTGGCAAAAAACCCAAAAAACAAGGGTGTTTTCGCCTTTTCCCTTTACGCAAGGGTACTTCAACCAAGTAGGAAAGTCAAAAAAAGTATAGACTTATAGATATAGAAAACCAACTTAAGGCGAAACAGGCCGAAAATTTAGTTTGAAATCACCCTAGGCTTTCCATAACATTAGCCTTCGTGATCTCGCATATTCTACTTTTCGGCTGTCACCAGAAAAACTTTAGCAAAATTAATTAAAAAAATCCTTTGATCGAATCTTTTCGATCAAAATTGCAAAGGCTACAAAATAATCTCTTAATGGTGATTTCCATTAAGTCATGTTGCCTTCTCAGTAAAAACAATCCACGTTTCTATCTCTTTTATAATTAGAGATAGCCTAAAGTGGCGTTTTTACCCAATACTGAGGTTTAGGGTTAGTTTTGTTTAGCCAGTAAGCCTGTCCTTTCTTTATCGGAAAATTAACCTGTTGGTCTTGAGGAAAAAATCAGCCTTCCTCGCCAGGCCTCCAGAAGATGAAGTATCAAAGACAAAATTAAGCTTTGGAACGAAGCAACCACTGACTCGCAAAATCGGGACGCCTTTGAACAAACTGGAGCGCTTAGCTATCCCGTAAAACCCAGGGGAAAAGGGAGTATTGTTTTCTCCCAAAAATCAGGCGAAGCGACAGTGAAACGCAGCGGCCAACCTCGGGAATCAATAAGCTCAACCAGAATAATAAAGATTATTTTGCCTATTAACCGCACTACTGATTGTTATCGGAACAGAGCCTTCAGCATTATTCAGATACAGGTTGTTTAACGTAGTACCGTCTTATAACCCTTAACCGAAAGAACGGAGAACGCCTATCGCCCATCGGTAAACGACAAAAACCTCAACTATGATTCGGTTACGCCCCCAAGCCAGGCACCATATACTCGCGAAGTATTGGCTTTTGGGTGTCTTGATTCCTATCTGACAAACAGTCAGCCATAGTTGAGGGGGTATTGTCTTCTTATCGGACTTTATATTAGCGGACCCCAGGCTTGATGTCAATGGTTTTTTTTGTTTTCTGATAATTTTTTGTCAGAGAAATGATCTTGTATGGCATTGACACCTATGAAGTTACTACCCGCGCAGCTCTAAACTCCCTGGATTCGGACCATCATTCACAAGCCATTCTTAACTCATTACCTTAAATGGTGTTATCAGTAACAAGGACCGATTAACCCGAAGTATTTAAGTTAAGTGCCGAAATATTTGCGCTTAGACCTGTCTAAATTCTCCGGATTCTTTGTTCTGACTAGGAAGAGTATCAACCAGAGAGAAAGAGATGATGGTGGCAGCAGGAAGCGTCGCTGTTTGCCAATTGCCACCGCGTAGTAAAAGGGATTTGGGATCGATGTGATAAGACCGCCGGCAAGGGGAATGCCGGATTGGATTTAGTCATGTCTGGCACAAAGTAGAGTCGCTGTTTTGTCCAGAAGGTGAGGCTATGCGTAAAAAAACTAAGTTCAACCTGGTCACCAGGTGGCTGTTACTAGGAATGGCGCTCGGCACGCTGTTCCTGCTGTCCGGGGGGACGGCGAAGGGTGTCGAAGTACAGTCTACTGTAGGCGTTAACTGGGATCAATATACGGGAGGTCCGGGTAACGTTTCTACCTACTGGGTTATTGTGAATGGGGTTATTCACCGCTGGCAATCTTATTTGACTTGGAGTAGCTCCGTTTCCACCACACATTGGGGATGGGACACGAATAGTGGTTCTTCGCCTAATGGCGGTGGTCAAAGCACCTCTTTTGAATGGGCCGGCGGCGGAGGGAACATCTTAAATTTGAATACAGGTGGCCGTGTTTGGGGTACCCCTGAAACCATACTCGGGAACGGCAACGTATTTAATTTGAGTGGTGGTAGCCTTGAGGCCAATTTACTATTTGGGAATGAAGGTATCGGGACTGGCATTAATAATACTTACAACCTGAATTCTGGCACCCATGCCGCTAGCTCTACCGTCTACCTCAACCAGGGCCTCATCAATGCGGAAGTGGGTGATTCAGCTGTCGTAAATGGAACTATCGAAACAAATATCGGCACCAGCTTTTGGTATCTACAGTCAGGCACTTACTCCAACACCAGCAATCTCAACACAGATGGCAACAGCAACAACACTTTTTACATTTCCAATGGCGCCACCTTTGGCGCTGGCAGCCATATCACCACCGGCCGCACCAGCAACGCCGGTATCGCCACCATTAATCTCGGCCATAACAGCACTGTTCCCGCAGCCTTTAACACTACCGCTTCTTTTAATGCGATTATCACCATGAACTCCTCCATCAACACCTTAAACTTCTTCAATGGCTCCAGCTTCTGGAACGATGCCAAAGCCTATCTCAATGGTGATGGGAGTAACTCGGTCAATGTTAACGCCGGCCTATACCTCCTGACCGGTCAAGTCGATTTAAGTGCCGCCGCCACCACCTCCACCAATGTGATAAACATAAACAGCGGAACCATGATTGGATTCGCGCCCGCCCTCAATCCCCTATACCACCAGGCTTCATTCATCGGCTCCGACAATGCCACCACCACCATCAATGTCAACGGCCCCAACACTGTTCACGATCCCAGCAACACTGGCGCCGCCCTAGATAACGCCGGCGGCAACACCGCCCTGATTTTCAGCCATTCCAACCCCGCCGCCACTAGCGTCGCCACCAATTACATCTTTAACGGCGGTGCCGGCTACGGGCTTTCTGATGAATCGCAAACCCATGCCAGCGGGCAAGTCTATAACATCCGCCATGACGCGACCACCGCCCGAGACTCAGTGGTCAGCGCTGACACCGCCACTTATGACAATGGCGACTACTACGCCAACACCCTGCTCAACCTGGACACCGTTAATGTCAACCAAGACACCCGGCTCACCATTGGCGATATCGACCGCCGTTCCAACATGGTCCTCAACCCCAACGACTACCGCACCCTTGATCTTGGGGATTCCGCTGAACCATTCAACTATGGTATAGATTCCAACGGTTTTGGTCCTTCGGACGACCGTTCCGACTATTTTATTGAAGACACCGGAGTATTAGGACAATTCCAGGCCCAGATTTCCACCAGCAAACTTAACGTCACTGGTGGCAACGCGAAAATGGTTATCCATGAAAGTCCCGACCGCTTTGGTAAAAGCGTTGCGGTTCTCGATCCGTTGATAGATTTTTACAGCGACCCCACCCGTAACGTGGTTGACGAAATGGATATCGAGGGTATCCCTGGTCCGGCGACAGCCTGTGACGACTGCGGCTTTATTGACCTTCCCGAATTTCAGTCCATTGTCACCATCGACCGTACCACAATACACGGTTCCACCGTGCCAGCAGCCTCTGGCTACACCCCCGCCAAGATTACGGTTGGCGTTAACGGTGTTCTCCAGGGATTCGGCGAGATAATTAGTGAAGACAACCACGCCCCCCTTCGTCCCAATATCATCGGCGATGTCCACCTAGAAACCGGCGGTATGCTCCGTCCCTTCGACAGTGAACTTTTCATCGTCAACGGTAACGCCCTCAACCCTCTCGATGCCGCTGATTTTGAAAGAAACGCCAGAAAACTCAAAGGATTGTTTTTCAAGGTGGAAGCGGGTTTTGACGATCCAGTCGATCAGACCACCTATTACGGCGGTGGCACCACCACTTTCGACCGCGCCTCCCGCTTTTCCACCCGTCTCTTCGCTGAAGAAGACGACCAGTCAAACGCCTTGGATATCATCAGTGACGGTAGCGATGTTGACACCAGTGGCAACCTGGTGGGTGATGGAACCAGCGCCTCGGTGACTCGCTACCTGTCAGATGGTCTTGAGTCTTACACCTTCAATTTCCTGGATGTTCTCCACTCCAGCATCTATTCCACCCGACCCGATTCCGACCTCACCAAATGGTCCGGGGTCAAGCAAAGCCAAAAAGTACAGTACCTCCCGGTTTTTGGCTTCCAGAATGAAATCAAGTCCAAGCTGGATTTCAATATCTACAAGGGCGACAGCACGGGTGAATCCACCTATTACTTCCAGGTCGCTTACGCTTCCGGGCCTAATCCCATCAGCGAACTCGCTGGCATGCCCGACGCCAACCATCTCTTTAACCGGGACATTGTTTTCTCTGACATGCTGGGTAACTGGAGTTTTGAAAAGCAGGACAATGACCGCGGCGTGGTTCTTCGCTACCGGCAACTCGCCAAGCACCCCCAGGACGGCGGTATCGCCATTGATATTCCAGAGCGTAACGCCATTGAGGTGGCCAAGAAGCTGGACGAGATCCGCTATCCCTTCTTCACCCCGATAAACATGTCTGACCGTACCCTGGATGGCCTGTTTACCCCCGACACTTCGCTAGACGGAGCCTATCAGACACCCTTTGACACCCTTGACAGCGGGGCCGACCCCACCGCCACCCCCTATTATCCCTATGCCGGCAACCCCTATGATTCAGAGGGTTTCAGCGGCGACATCCAGGCTTATTATTATGCCAATCAGGCTCGTTTCACCAATTACCGCACCGACTGGGTGCTGGACATCGAAAACTACTTCCGCGCCCTACAGCTAGAGTCCACCAGCGCCGCCAACATCAACTGGGCGGTCCGTCTCCTCTCGGCCGAGCCTTATGTCAGCCAGACC
>JAITQC010000151.1 GCA_031289115.1 Planctomycetota bacterium | reverse complement strand
TACGGCCAAGTTTAAGCTTGGCCGTTTTTATTATACAGCAATGGTTTACACGCCTATTCGAATCCCAGCCAATCTATATTTCCCTGATATCCGGTTACATTGTAGATAGCACCTGTACCTGGGGATCGCTACTACAGTCAATATCCTTATCAGTCAACAACTGGAGGTCGATTAGACAAACCGGTAGTTTCAGGTTGTCAGAGTCAAAGTCGGGGTGTTTCAGCAAAAGATCGGACAGGGTCGGGAAATTAGTCCAAGGTCTAAGGCCGTTATAAACCAACCACAGCATGGGTTGCGGGAGGGAGTATTTTTATCCCCGGTGGATACCGGGGATGGTCTGCCTGATTGGGAAATGCTACTTTCCCTCTTCCGACCAGTGGGCGGAGTGGATAGCTCGGTTCCAACGCGAAAACCAACCTCCTGGAGTTGCCAGTAACCGGCTTGCCCGTAGGTCGGGAGGATCGGAAAAAACCAGGGTTGGCTTACAGGTGGTTTTTAAACGCGGCAAGGGACTTGCTGTTTACCGCCGCGTCAAAGATAGAATCTAACCTGACTGGATCCTGGAACGCTTGGATTTTACGCCGGAGACTGACCGGCGCCGAGTTAAAGCGGGAAATAAGTAATTTTATAATATCCTCCGCCTTTCCTTCCGCCTTTCCCTTCTTAATTCCTTCCGCCTTTCCTTTCTTAATTCCTTTTGCCATCAAATCGTCCACTAGCGCACTAGCCATGGTTTTTGCCTCCGCTTTGGTGGTGAAGTCACACAAGTCGCGCTGAAATTGTTTAACCTCGCCAGGCTTTCCAGCCTGCCACAAAATATAATAGATGAAGCTTTCAAATTGACTGGCCACGTTAGGATTGGCGCGGAGAGGCAATAGCTTCTTCTTCACCCAGCCTTTGAGGTTTCTCAGGCGGGTTAGATCACGCTCCCGGAGGAGGGTCAGGAGCACCTGTACCCGGGGATCGCTACTACGGTCAATATCCTTCTTGGTCAACAACTGGAGGTCGATTAGACAAAACGGTATTTTCAGGTTGTCAGGGTCAAAGTCGGGGCTTTTCTGCAAAAGGTCGGACAAGGTCCGGAAATTAGTCCAAGGTCTAAGGCCGTTAAAAATCACCCATACCATGGGTTGCGGAAGGGAGAAATTTTTCCCGGTTGGATCCTGGGGATGGTCTGCCTGGTATTTTTTAAAATTATCCTGGTATACTAGGCTAAGATAGGTAAGGGCTCGGAGGGAAAAAACCGGCTCACTGGTGGATTGGTGCTCAAAAATAACCACCACCGTGGCGTTCTGGTTTTTACCTCGGAGCGGAGCCTCCAGAACAAGATCGCCACGGGGCTCCTTTAAATCCTTAGTGATCCATCCGGAAGAAAGCCGGACCAGAGCTTCACCATTCACCGCGGAAAAACCCTTTCCCCAGATTTTCACTTTGTCGCGCTCAATCAAAGCCTGAATATCAGTGAAAAGGTGGGTAAGAACTTCCGAATCCTGGAGGATGAGCCTAAACAGGCGGTCATGAACATGTCCCGGTGATGATGACGCTTTGCGGGTGGATGCCTGTTTTTTATTAACGGCTGGCATTAGACTCTCCTGTTCGATGGGAAAGAACCAAAAACAAGGGTATTTTACCACAAACCGCCAAATAGTCAATCCCTCAGTGCCCGGGGCGAGGTGAGACAGGCATGGGTTTTAACCGACCAATCCCCAGCCCGACTCGGTATTATACTGGTTTTGACTTGAAAAGAGGAAGTGCCCAGTGGCTGTTAAAATTTATAATGCTTCCTCCTGCCATGTCGATAGACAATACATGGTTAGGCAAACAAGGAGACTATCAAATAGGTAGTAAGAAAAGAAATCTGCTATTACGCCTTGGTTCTTGCTGCGAACCAACCCAAGAGTTGGCAAACCCTTTTTCGGGAGTTAATGTCGACAAGTTGATTTTACAGTCATGGAAGAGGAAGTCGAGAGTCTTCTATTGGCGGTATTGGATGATGTGGCGGCTTTGAAGGCGGCGTTACTGGCGTATGGGCTAGATGCGGTGATACAACGGTGCCTGGTGCAGAAGGAACGGAAAAGCAAAAATATTCTCAGCAAACGGTATTGGGGCGAAGTTGCCCAGTTTTTCAATCGACTCAGAAAAGCCCATGGGTTACTGGCTTGGGCAAGGGTGTTCTGAAGGAGTTGGAGTGCTTTTAAAGAAATTAAATGCCGGAGCTTTGAAGCGCCTCCGAGACGCCGGGGATGAATTACTGGCGGTGGCTAGTCTGGTGGCGTTGGACGCCGGGAAGAGCCTACGGCCCTGGTAAAAATAGATTACTCGGGGAGTAAAGGAAAGGCGGGGCGTTTGCCCCGCCTTTTCGTTACGGTTATTCCCAGAGTTACTTGGTGGCTATCAACTCTATCTCTAATTTGGCTCCCAGGGGAAGCGCGGCCACGGCGTAGCAACTCCGCGCTGGATAGGGTTTGCTGAAATAGGTCGAATACACCTCGTTAACTGCCTGAAAATCCCGGATGTCGGCCAGGAAAATAGTCGCCTTGACCACCTTCTCCAAACTGGTACCGGCGGCGGCGAGAATAGCCTTGAGGTTGTTCAAGGCCTGGGTTGCCTGGGCCTTGATGTCCTCGGGCATGGCTTTGGACACGGGATCCAGCGGCAGACTGCCGGAAGTGAAGACGAAATCCCCGGTGTCGATGGCTTGCGAATAGGCCCCGACCGCGGGGGGGGCTCCGGTGGTGACGATTTCCTTGGGAATGCTCATGGTTCTTCCTCTCTCTAAAAATAAGTGGGTGCTGGCACAAACCTTAAAACGCCAGAAACTCTAATCTACACCGGGTAACCGGGAATGGGCAACCACAATATCTTTGACCAGCCCCGTGGCTCCTGGTTGGGCTACCAGACTATTTCCGCAACACCTGTCCGGCCAAAACTCCCTTTTGCAATTGACCGTCTTTGACCGCCAACTGGCCGTTAACAAAAACATGCTTGATTCCGTCGGGATACTGGCGGGGATCGGTGTAGGTGCCCTTGTCGATAATGGTGGCGGGATCAAACACAACCAGGTCTGCCGCCAGTCCTGCCTTCAGGTATCCCCGGTTTTTCAGGCCGAACACCGAGGCGGGGCGGCTGGTCATCTTGCGTACCGCCTCTTCCAGGGACAGGGTGTTTTCCTCGCGGACGTATTTCCCAAGAACCCGGGGAAACGCCCCGAAAACCCGGGGGTGTGGCTTGCCACCCAGGAGTCCATCGGTGCAGACATTCATTTCCGGGCGATTCAAGAAGCCCTTGACGTGTTCCTCAAGACCGTAGAAATCTACCATGCCAACGGCGTTGGATTCCTGGTAAAGCAGGTCGTAAGTGGCTTCTAGCGGCTCTTTACCGCGCATTTCCCCAAGTTGCGTCAGGCTTTTGCCAATAACGTCGGTGTTGGCGGCAGTCTTGACGTCGGTGACAAAGATCAAGTCGAGACCGGCGAAGGCGACAAAGTTGTCCCAACCCTTGATGCCGTTCCGGATGTCGGCGGTGATGCGTTTCCGGATCTCGGGGCTGCTTAACCTTTCCAGCAACTTGTCGGTTCCGCCGGCGTGCACCCAGGGCGGCAGGATGACCCCGAGCATTGTGCTGCCAGCGACATAGGGGTATTGATCAAACGACACCCGGATGCCTTCCTTCGCCGCCTGGTCTAGCTTGCCGAGGACCGCGTCAAAAAGATGGGCGTTGTCCTTGCCGCATATCTTGAAGTGGGAGAAATGCACCCACACCCCCGAATCCCGGCCGATAGAGATGACCTCGTCCATTGACTCGAGTATGGAGTCAGCTTCGCTACGCTGGTGAATGACGAAGGGAACGTTGTGCTTGGCCGCGACCCGGCACAACTCGGTCATTTCCCGGGTGTCGGCGTAGGCGCAGGGGGTGTAGATGAGGCCGGTGGAAAACCCGAAGCCGCCGGAAGAGATTTCCCGGTCTAACACTGCCTTCATGGCGTCCAGTTCGGCGGGGGAGGCAATACCGCTGTCTAGCCCCCTACCTTCCATCCGCACGTTGCCATGGGGAATAAGGTAGCAGAGATTGGTGCCGGAGCCGTTCTTTTCGATCATGTCGAGATAATTGGCGGTGGTTTTGAAAGTCCAGTCCAGGTCTTCCATGTCGCCGTCCAGTCCAGCCAGGTTTTTACGCCAGGGGCTAATGTATTTTTCCGGCAGGGGAGCCATGGCGATGCCGTCTTGGCCAAGAATTTCGCTAGTGATGCCCTGCATCAACTTGGGTTCAAGCTGCGGAGTCTTAAACACCTGGAGATCGGAATGGCTGTGAGTATCGATGAATCCAGGACAGATAACCGCCCCGCCGACGTCGAGGGTGACGGCGAAATCTCCCTTGACGTTACCGACCTCTAGGATGTGGTCGTCTTCGATAGCGAGGGAACCTGCGACACCGGCTTTTCCCGTGCCATCGACCAGTATGCCGTTTTTGAGTAGCGTCTTCATAATTTCCGCCTTTTCGTTTTCTTTCGGGATAACCCCCGGCGTTTGGAGTGCTCCGCCCGCCGGGGATAGTCCATCAGGTTGTGGCAAGGTAAATCTTACCAAGCCAAGTGTCGCCGCCTACTTCTGGTATCTTTTTTCCGATATCCGGTTGGCTTCGATGTGGGCGGCGGTGATGGCGGGAGGCGCCTCTTTTTCTCCCAGGCCAAGGCTTATCTTCGAGACGGTGAAGAAGACAATGGTGCTGACGATGGAGCCAAATACCAGGGACATGATGTCGAAGGGTTCACCCGCCAGTTGCCAGGCCACTGCGGCCAAGGAACCGAGGATGATGGCGCTTAGAGCGGCGGACCGGGTCACCCTTTTGACAATGAAGCCGAAGAGGAAGGGGGCGAATGGTCCGGCTGAGCGCATGGTGAAGCCGAACACCAGGAGGTCGATAATGCCGATTTCCGGGTTCAGGGCGATTACTAGGGATGCCAGGCCCATGACTGCCACCACCAACTTGCTTATGATCAATATCTGCCGGTCGGTGGCGTCCCGCTTCAGGTAGCGCTGGTACAGATCCTTGGTGAACAGGGTGCAGGAGGCGATGAGGTTTCCCGAAGCCGAGGACATGGTGGCGGCGACTACTGACGCCATGACTAGCCCGGCGATTATCATCGGGGCGAATTTCATAGCTGCGACAGGCATGGCCTGGGCGGCCGGGATTTCGGGGAAATGGGCCAGGGCGCAGAGACCGATGACAGCGGGGATGAAGCCGTAGCAGGCCATGAGGATGGAGCAGAGGAACGAACCCAGGCGCGCCGTCTTGATGTCTTTGGCGGCGAAATAGCGTTGCACCGCCTCTTGGCCAGTGGAGAAGGTCATGAAATACATGAGGATGAGGCCGATGATGGTTTTCCACCCGACATTGGTCATGGCGAAATGGTTTTCAAAACCGGGGCGGCTGGTGATGAGGGTCTTGATGTTTTCCCACCCGCCGGCGCCGTTCAGTATGATCGGCATGGCGACAGCCATGCCAACGGTGATGAAGATGATATGGACGATGTCGGTGAAGGCGACTGACACCAGGCCGCCTAGCATGGTGTAGGCGGTGACGACGATGGCGACCAGGATAGAGACGGTAACCAGGTCGCTACCGGAGATGGAGCCGATGATGGCTGAGGTGGCCTTGATCTGGGCGGCGGTGGCGACAAAGAGGGTGAGTAGAGACAGGATGGTGGTGATGAGGTGGGAAGGCTTACCATAGCGCCGGCCGATGATCTCTGGTACGGTGGTGGCCATCGAGCGGCGGAGGAATGGCGCGACAAAAGACACCAGGAAAATTCCGATCCCGGCGCAAATCACGTACCAGCCGGCGGAAAAGCCCCAGGCGCCAAAGGCGCGCTGGGCCACTCCGACCGTGCTGCCACCTCCGATTTCCGCCGCCGCCAGGGTTCCGGCCATCATCAGTGGCCCCAGGGATCTTCCCGCGAGGTGGAAATCCTCAGAGCTTTTCACCTTGCGAAACGACACGAAGAGCGCGATGCCGATCATGACCGCCATATAGATTACGACAATCCAGAACGTGGGGTTAAAGCCTTCCATACTTTCCTCCTTTTTAGAGCGTTTTCACCCCGCCCGGCCGGTGTTTTGCCTTTTCAGGGCTTGACCCGTAAGCCTAAGGCCCCCCAAGCCGGGGTCGGAGAGACACGCTAATCCAATCACCCGTTTAACAGAGCTTTGCTAATCGCCATATACCCTCCCATAGCCGCGTGGAGCTGCGCTACCTCGATATACTCATCAATGGTGTGGGCCAGGTTTTCTCGCGATGGCCCGAAACCGAAGGTTTTTATCCCCGCTTCCCCGGCGTAGTGGCTACCGTTGGTGCAGAAGGAGTAATGCGATATCCCTGGCTTCAACCCTATCGCTTCCAATCCGGCCAGGGATTTCTGGATAAATTCCTCCTGAATGTCAAACAGCCAGCCCGGGAAGAAACGCTCGCCTTCGATGAAATCGCCGCTGTAACACTTTTCCTTGCCCTTGGCGAAGGAGACTAGCCCCTGGAATTTCGGATCAGCCTGGGCCAGGCGCCTAGCTGCCTCTTGGTAAGGCTTAAGCACCTCGGCCGGTTTTTCACCGACCAGAAGGCGCCGGTCGTAGGTGGCGCGGCAGTGGCTGGGCACCACCGAAGCTCCGGGATAGGGGGTGGAGATGATGTCGGTGAGGACCGCCACGCCTTTGCCCAGGACCGCCTGTTCGCCAGGAACGATCTTTTCAACTTCCTCCACCAGCTTTAGCATGGAGTGGACAGCGTTGACTCCCTTCTCAGGGTTGGCCGAATGGGCGGGAACCCCTAGTGTTTCCAGGACTATCTCGGCCCGGCCGCGTTGGCCGATTTTCAGGTTCAGTTCCGAGGCTTCGCCAATGACCACCACGTCGGGCTTGAAGTGGGAGCTGATTTCCCTGGCTGCCACGCCTTCGAAAAGCTCCTCGAACACCACCCCGGCGACATGTATCGTGCCGGCGAAATCCCCCCCGTTTTCCGCCGCGAAAGCGGCGGCGCCCGCGGCCATGGCGGCGACCGCCCCTTTCATGTCGGAGCTCCCCCGGCCGTAAATTTTGCCGTTGGTTATTTCGCCAGAGTAAGGATCATGCTTCCACACCCCCGCCTCGGGAACCGGAACCGTGTCGATATGGCCGTCATAAAGAATGGCGGGGCCTGGACGCTTGCCCCGGATGGTGCCAATGACGCTACCATAACGGTCGACCACGACCTCGGTGAATCCTTTGGAACGCATGAAACGCGCCAGGGCCGCCGCCACCCCACCCTCCTGTCCGGAGTTACTGGGCTGCTGAATAAGTTCTTGGCAAAGCCCAGTCACTTCACTTTTCTGTTCACTGGTTAGCATTAGAATCCTCCTAACATTCCGCGCCAGACGATATCGCGGTAGATTTCTGGTGAAGTGTCTCCCTCGGTACTGATCAGTAGCACCCGGGAATTACTGTCTAAGCCAAGGGTTTTGCGGGTTTCCGCTCCCGCTTCGGAAGCCATGATCCATTCTAGGACACCGCAGGTGACTGCCCCGGACTCGCCCGACACCACCGGCGGGTCGCCAGGGAGGGGGGAACCAAGGATACGCATGCCGTCGGCCGCGAGGTGATCGGAGCAGGAGACGCTGGCTGTGGCGTGGTCCCGGAGCACCTTCCAGCTGATGCTACTAGGTTCACCGCAGGCCAGGCCCGCCATGATAGTGTTAAGGTCGCCAGATACGTTGTGGGGCTTGCCGTCGGCGGCCTTCAGGGACTTGAAGATGCAGGCGGCCTGGCGGGGTTCGACTATGGTGGTGACGGGGCAGCCATCGGTGAGAGTGGCGGCGAAAAACCCAAGGACCGCTCCGGCGAAGGAGCCGACCCCGGCCTGCAGGAAAAGGTGGGTCGGGCGCTCGACCCCGTTTTCGCGAAGCTGGTCTAGCGACTCGATAGCCAGGGTCATGTAGCCTTGCATGATCCAGCGCGGGATGTCCTCATAGCCTTCCCAGGCGGTGTCCTGCACCATGATCCAGCCATTTTCCTTGGCCTGGGCGTTAGCCAGCCGGACCGCGTCGTCGTAGTTTAGGTCGGTTATGTGGCACTCCGCCCCGGTGGCGCGAATGTTGGCGGCGCGGATGGGGGCTGAGCCCTTGGGCATGTACACCACCGCCTTCTGTCCCAGGCGTTGGGCAGTCCAGGCCACCCCCCGGCCGTGGTTGCCATCGGTGGCGGTGGCGAAAGTGAGGCCGCCCAGTTTCTTTTTCACCTCGGCTGACCTCAGGTCGTCCGAGCTGATTTTGTCTATGCTAGTTCCCAGGCGTTCCGCCAGAATGCGCCCGATGGCGTAGGCGCCTCCCAACACCTTGAAGGCGTTAAGACCAAACCGTTTCGATTCATCCTTGACGAAAACTCCACCCAGGCCGAGGTGATGGGCGAGGGCGGGGAGCTTAAGTAGCGGGGTGGGGGAGTATTCGGGAAAACTCCGGTGATAGGTTCGCACCCGCACCGCTTCCTCGGGTCCGAAATCGCCGAGGCTCGCGCCCTTGCCTGGCGCGATTTTCTTGGGGTTGACGATAAATTCAACGTCGCGCATTTTCTCTCCTATCTCTCTAATTAACTGAAGCGTGGGAGGGGCTTTTCACGTTTGGCGCTGTATTGACTGGCAATACTGGTGGGTCGGGGTAGGTTCGACAGGTGGCGGGTGAAGAGGGCGGCGGAATGTTTCCCCGTCGCCAGCTAGGGGAGCGATTGACTTGCTGAAACCTAACTTTGCAAATGGCGGACCAAAGAGTGAAAAATTAGGGAAATATTTTTATCAGATTGTCAGGCATGAGGATAAATATTTTTTAACTATTTGCAAAACCCTTATCATTTTGATATCTTATCAATATGATAAGAAAGCCGGGGTATTATATCATTTTGATAAGGAGAACCCTTGCTGGCTGACATCCTGCCTTATGTTACCCGTTTCACCCAGATGATCGCTACCGTAACCGGGATTGACATCGAAGTGGTTGACGCCAATCTGATGCGGGTGGCGGGAACTGGAATTTACGCCCAGGGGGTGGGCCAAAGCATTGAGTCAGCCAGTTCCCTCTACCGCAACGCTATGGCCAACCACAAAACCCTATTTATCGAAAACCCCCGCCAGGATCCCCTCTGCCTGGATTGCCCCGACCAGGACAACTGCCGCGAGCGGCTTACTCTCTGCACGCCGATTAAATCTGGGAAGGAGACTCTAGGGGTTATCGGCCTGGTCTGCTTCAACGATCTGGACCGGGAGCGGATTCTGGGGCAGCGCCGCATTTACAGCGATTTTGTCCGCCAGATAGCCGACGTGGTCGGAAGGATGGCGGAAAGCGAGAACGATGCCAGGGAGAACCGCCAGCGCCTGGCTATGCTACTCAAGGTGACTGACCAGGGTTCCCGGGGCGTCCTGGTTATCGACAACCACCAGCGCATCACTTTTCTTAACGACGCGGCGCGGAGGGAACTGGGGCTTGACGACTTCACTCCTGGTCTACGGGCGGCGATAACCCCAACCGGCGACTCGTACCTGGACATGGAAGAGTTCACCGTGCTTGTCGATGGGCGGGAAGGTAGGGAACTTCCGGTGGTGTTTGGCAAACTAAGCCAACTGGAGGCGGATGACCCGTTGTTCGACCAGGCGCTAGTCTTCGATTCCAAACCGAACCTCACCACCTTGCTTTCGCAACTGAGCGGGGCGACTAGCGGGGGAGAAGCTTTGGAGCCTATTGTTGGCAAAAGTAGCGTCATCCACGCCCTTAAGGCTAGGGTTATCCAGATAGCCGCCACCACCTCCACCGTGCTGGTCACTGGGGAAAGCGGAACCGGGAAGGAAATGTTCGCCCGCGGTATCCACGCCGCGAGCCCCCGTCGGGACAAGCCGTTTGTGGCTATCAACTGCGGCGCCATCCCCGACTCTCTACTGGAAAGCGAATTGTTCGGTTACGTCCAGGGCGCTTTCACCAACGCTAATCCGGCCGGGCGCATGGGCAAGTTCGAGCTGGCCAACGGTGGGGTGCTGTTTCTTGACGAGATAGGGTCGCTACCCCTGTATCTCCAGGTGAAGCTGCTCCGGATCCTGCAGGAGCGCGCCTTCACTCGCCTTGGTTCAAACCGGGTGGTCCGCCTTGACCTACGCATTATCGCCGCCACCAACGAAAACCTACCCGAACTTGTCAAACAGAAGATGTTCCGGGAGGACCTATACTACCGCCTAAACGTTATTCCCCTGGACATCCCGCCGCTGCGTCAGCGTAAGGATGACATTCCCGCCCTGGCTGATTTCTTCCTTGAGCGCTATTGCCGTCTGTTCGGCAAGCCGCTGCCCCGGCTTTCCACTGGACTACTGGCGCGGCTTATCGCCTACGACTGGCCGGGCAACATTCGCGAATTCGAGAATTGCATCGAATACATGGTGAATATGCACGAGGGTGGCGAGTTGTCTTCGGGACTGCTTCCGTCCAAGATGGCGCGGCCACCTGGTGCCGAGGCTAGACGAGCCGCTACGGAATCGACCCGCCGCCTGACCCTGGCACCAACCCCCGAGTCCCCCATTGTTCGGCTGGCGGAACTGGAGCGTAGAGCTATTGAGAACGCGCTGGCGCATTTTGGTGACAGCGCCGGGGGGAAGAAAAAGGCAGCCGAGGCGCTAGGCATTGGTGTGGCCACCCTGTACCGGAAGATCCGGCGCTAGCTGTCTCTCGCGCTCTCTCTACTTACCCTGGCCCGGGTGGGTTTAGTATTCCCCTACGGGAAGGGTTTTCGTGAAAAAGGCGGGGGAGTGGGGGAACTTAGCCAGTCCAGGCGCTGACGGCTATACCTTGACTACACTGGCGGAAACCGTTATTATAACGTAACTACCGGAAAAGTTCCGGGCCTTATTTGAACAGCAGTCCGGTTTGCCGGCTGCTATTTTAACCAGCGCTACGTTTCTGGTTTGATGGACGAAAAGGCAATATCTATGGAAGTATTTAATCCCGTCGACCGGGTGATCAATTTTCCCGCTACCGAGAAGAAGTGGCGGGAATTTTGGCAACGCGAGGGGATTTTTCAAAAACAGCTTGAAAACAGCCGCGCCCGGGCCAAAGAATCGGGAAAACCCGCTTTTGTCTTTTACGATGGTCCTCCCACCGCCAACGGTATGCCGCACCCCGGGCATGTTCTGACCCGGGCGGTCAAGGATCTCTTCCCGCGTTTCCGCGCCATGCAGGGTTACGATGTGCCGCGTAAAGCAGGCTGGGACACACACGGCCTGCCGGTTGAGATCGAGGTGGAAAAGGAACTGGGTATCGAGGGTAAACAAGCGATCGAGGCCTACGGGGTCGAGGCGTTTGTCCGAAAGTGCAAGGATTCGGTGTTCCGCTATTCCGATGCCTGGCGCCAGATGAGTGAACGCATCGCCTTCTGGGCTGACATGGACGACCCCTATGTAACCTACCACGAAAGCTATATCGAGAGCATCTGGTGGAGCCTCAAGGAGCTTTTTGACGCCGGACTAATCTACCACGGGCACAAGATCGTCCCCTGGTGTCCGCGTTGCGGCACCGCCCTTTCCAGCCACGAGGTGGGCCAGGGGTACCGGGAGGTTTCCGACCCTTCCGCCTATGTCGCTTTTCGTGACCGCTCCGACCCCAGCCTTTCCTATATCGCCTGGACCACCACTCCCTGGACCCTCCTTTCCAATGTCGCCCTGGCGGTGGGGAAGGACTTTGACTACGACTATGTGCGGGTGGGGGAGGAGACGCTGGTGATGGCCTCTGCCCTGCGGGAGAAGGTGATGGGCAAGATCCCTCACCAGGTCACCAGTACGGTGCGGGGAGCCGACCTGGTGGGGCGGGAGTATACGCAGCTCTTCACCTATGTTAAAGCTGACAAACCAGCGTTTCGCCTTATCGCTGCCGATTTTGTCGGTCTTGACACTGGTTCAGGCATTGTCCATATGGCTCCCGCCTTTGGCGAGGATGACTACCGGGTGGGCAAGGAAAACGATCTCCCCCTCCTTAACCCGGTTAACCTTGACGGCACCCTGATTGCCAGCGCCGGTCCTGGCGCTGGCCGGTTTGTCAAGGACGCCGACCCCCTGATCCTGAAGGAACTTAAAGCCCGGGGACAACTCCTGAAAGCGGAACAGTACAAGCACGACTATCCCTTCTGCTGGCGTTGCCCCAGTCCCCTTCTCTACTACCCCCGTCCGGCCTGGTATATCCGCACCTCCAGTGTCAAGCAGGAGATGCTGGACAACAATTCCCAGGTGCGCTGGTTGCCTGAGCACATCCGGGACGGCCGGTTTGGCAATTTCCTGGCGACCAACGTCGACTGGGCCCTTTCCCGGGAGCGCTACTGGGGCACGCCTCTCCCCCTGTGGCGCTGTAGTTGCGGCCACACCCTGGCGGTGGGGAGTAAAGCCGAGCTTCTTGACCAGGCGGCGAACCGGGACAGCCTCCCCGCCAATTTCGAACTCCACAAGCCGTGGGTGGACATGGTGGTTATCCCTTGCCCGCACTGTGGCGGGGAAATGCGGCGGGTTCCCGAGGTGATCGACTGCTGGTATGATTCCGGAGCCATGCCCTTCGCCCAGTGGGGTTATCCCCACCAGGCCGGGAGCCGGGAAAAACTGCTTTCCGCCCTGCCAGCCGACTTTATTTCCGAGGCTGTCGACCAGACCCGGGGTTGGTTTTATTCGCTACTAGCTATCGCCACCCTCCTGAAGGAGTGCGCGGCCAGGAAAAAGGTGGCTAGAGGCGACGACGCTCCCCTTTCACCCTGGGCCGCCGCTTATCCCCTGCCTTTTAAGAACTGCCTGGTACTGGGCCTGCTTCTTTCCGAGGAGGGTACCAAGCTCTCTAAGAAACTACGCAACTATCCCGACCCGACCGAAGTACTCGACCGGGAAGGGGCGGATGCTATGCGTTGGTTCTTCTTCATCTCCAACCAGCCCTGGACCTCGACCCGGTTCTTCGAGGGTGGCATACGGGAGACGCAGAAGGACTTCCTGGTGCGCCTGCGTAACGTCTATTCCTTCTTTGTCATTTACGCCAATATAGACGGTTTCAATCCTGCCCAGGGCTGTCCCGTTATCGACCGCCTGACCCCGGAGGCCTTCGCCGCCGCGCCAACCTATGTCGCCCTGCCGGAAAGAAGCCTGCTCGACCGCTGGATGATTTCCAAACTAGAGACCGCCACCCAGGAAGTTACGACCCACCTAGAGGACATGAATATCCTTCTTGCCGCCCAGGCTCTTAACCGCCTGGTGGACCAGCTTTCCAACTGGTATGTCCGACGCAGCCGCGAGCGTTTCTGGGCTGGGGGAATGGAGCGTGACAAGCGCGCCGCCTATTGGACCCTTTACGAGGCTTTGCTCCGGATTTCCCTTCTTTCCGCCCCTTTCACGCCCTTTTTCGCCGAGGAGCTCTACCAGGAACTGGCGCGCCGGGTTTGGCCAGAGGGTCTACCCGCCTCGGTGCATCTGGCTGAATGGCCCGGGGTGGACCAGGGACGCATTGACCCCGAAGTGGAAGAGCGGATGGATTTACTTCGGGAAATCGCTTCGCTAGGTCTTTCCGCCCGCGCCTCCCGCAAGATCAAGGTTCGCCAGCCCCTGTCGCGGGCGGTGGTGATCCTCACCCGTCCGGAAAACCAGGCCGGAGTGGAGGAGTTGATGGCGGTGGTGAAGGACGAGGTCAATATCAAGCAGCTGGAATTCGCCGCTGAGGCGGGCCAGTACGTGGAGTTTGTGGTAAAACCGAATTACCAGGTCCTGGGGCCTCGGCTTGGCAAAACTATGAAGAGCTTCGCCACCGTCCTGAGCGGAGTGCCGCCGGAGCGGATTGTCCGGGACCTACGTAACCAAGGATCCTTCACCCTGGCTTTCGAAGGCGAGGAGCTAAGCCTAGGTGACGCTGAACTCGATATCCGCCTCACCGCCCGCGAGGGATTCGCCGCCGCGGCGGGGCGCGGGGCGGTGGTGGTTCTCGACGCCAACATTACCGAGGAGCTGGAGCGCGAGGGTCTTGCCCGGGATTTCATCAATCGGGTCCAGATTCTCCGGAAAGAACTCGACCTCCCCTTTGAGGCGAGGATAAAATTAAGGGTGGGGACGGGAGGCAAGGTGGCGCGGTCCCTAGTTGAGCATAGCGACAGCATCGCCAGGGAAACGCTGGCTGATGATTTCCAGGTTGCCTACGAGCCGGTGGGGGAGGAGCGCGAATTTACCCTGGGGGACGAAAGTGTACGCTTGTCCCTGGCGCGCCTGTAGGGCATACTCCCCGGCGGGCTCCCCGGGCAGGACCTGACGATCGGTTTTTTCCCTCCGCCGGGATAGTCGATCGGTTTTGGGTGGGAGAGGTGGCGTTTTTAAGAGGGTCTCCAGAGAAAATGTGGAAGCGGAAGAAAAAAACCAAGGTAGACACCGGTAAGGATGTTTCACTCGTCGTCACGTCTGAGCGACAGGATTCCCCGGTCCAACCGATGCCGCGGCTCCGGGTGGCGGTGCTTCTTTCGGGGGGTGGGCGCACTTTGGCGAATCTTATCGCCCAGCAGGATGACACCGCCCTCCCTATTGACATCGGTCTGGTGTTGTCGTCAAAGCCGGACGCGGGTGGACTGGATATCGCCAGGGATGCCGGTATACCCACCCAGGTGGTGGATGCCAGCGAATTTACCATTCCCGGCCGGATTGGCGAATCTATCTACCGCTGGCGGGAAATGTCCCGGGAGGTTGACCAGTACATCCTTGATGGCGGTTTTGACCTGGTCTGCATGGCGGGGTACATCGCCTTTTATTACATTCCCGAACAGCTGGACGGCCGGGTGATGAATATCCATCCCAGCCTGATCCCCGCTTTTTGCGGCACTGGCATGTACGGGATGCGGATCCACCGGGCGGCTATCAAGTCGGGGGTGAAAGTCAGCGGCTGTACGGTCCACTTTGTCAACAACCTTTATGATTCCGGCCCAATCATCTTGCAGCGGGTGTGTCCGGTGCTGGATACGGACACCCCGGAATCCCTGGCCGACCGGGTATTCGCCGAGGAGATCCATGCTTATCCAGACGCTATTCGCCTCTTTGCCGAAAAACGCCTGACCATATCGGCTGGCCGGGTGTTAGTCTCTCCCCCCGCTATCTAACCTGGCGGTCCATCCCTTGTCGCCTGTTCCGGTCGGGTTTTAGACCGGGTGGAACGTGCTCGCATGACTCTAGAATATGGGCGTCTGGCCATTACGGCGGAAATCACTGCCCTTGGCATAGTGCGGGACCTTCTGGATGATTCATTCCTCCAGGCTTTGGACCGGCTGGAACGCTGCCAGGAACGGGTGGTGGTGTCGGGAATGGGCAAGGCCGGCCTAATTGGCCAGAAGATCGCTGCCACCCTCGCCAGCACCGGAACCCCGGCTTTTTTCCTGCATCCCGCCGAGGCCCTGCACGGCGACCTGGGTATGATAACTCCCCGCGATGTGGTCCTCCTTCTCTCCAACTCTGGGGAATCGGAAGAGATAGTTCGTCTTCTGCCCCACCTCCGTAAGCTTGGGGCACCGGTTATCGGTGTCACCGGCAACCGCCGCTCCACCCTGGCGGCCCACGCCGATACTGTCCTCTATCTAGGCGAGATCGCCGAGGCCTGTCCCCTGGGGCTTGCCCCCACCGCCACCACCACCGCTATCCTCGCTCTGGGTGACGCTCTCGCCGTTTGCCTGATGCGGCGTCGGGGTTTCAAGGAAACGGACTATGCGGCGGTGCATCCGGCTGGGGCGCTGGGGAAAAAGGTCTCGCCGGTTTTGGCCTATATGCGCCAGGGTGAGGCGGTGGCGCGGGTGGGTCCGGCGGCAACGGTGCAGGAAACCCTGTTCGCCATGACCCGGGCCCGGGCCGGAGCGGCGGCAGTGGTCGATTCCACCGGTATGTTTCTGGGTATTTTCTGTGACGGCGACCTGCGTCGGGGACTTGAGACTGATGCCGCCTTTCTCCAGCGCCGGGTGGAAGAAGTCATGGTGGTGAATTGTGTCCGGGCGCTGTCCGAGGACTTGGCGGGGGAGGTCCTGGCGGTCATGAAGGAGCGGCGCATCGCCGATGTTCCCATTCTTGACGCAACTGGCAAGCTACTGGGCATGGCCGACCTAAAGGGTTTGGTAGTCAGTCTGTGAAGGTACCAGCTCCTTCACCTGTGTCTCCCCGTCGCCATATACTCGCCCGCCCGGGTGTCTCCCCGCCAACCGCGTCTCCCTCCCCTTAGTCTCCTCCTCATTAAGGGGGTCCACAATGGCCCTAAGAAGTATCAGCGTCAGTAGCCTGTCTTACTCCCCCAAGGTTTTTATCAGCTGCTTGAAGGAATTGGCTGGCAAAAATCCCTGACTTACACTTTTCCTGCCATCGCTGTGTCACTTAGGCTAGTTGTAGTAACGCTACTACAAATAGCCAACATTTACCGCCACAACCTCTTTTGACAACGGAATATGGCCTTGCCGCAGGCAGATGACAGCCCCGCCGCCAACCTTCTTTTTAAACTTTCGCAGGCATTCAAAAGCACGCACGCCACTTAAGCTTGGCGCGGCGGTTTTCTTCACCTCGACAGGATGGAGAATCATGTTCTGCTCAATAACAAAGTCGATCTCTTTCTGATCCGCGTCCCGATAATAATACAGGTTCGGGTACTTGCCGTTATGCCAGTAGCTTTTAAGTATCTCGATAAAAACATGCGTTTCGAAAAATGCCCCATTCATGGCTCCCGCCGCGAGACTTTGCGGCGTGTTCCAACGGGTCAGGAACGCAGCCAGTCCGGTATCAAGGAAATACAGCTTGGGCGTCTTAATAATCCGCTTGGTGATATTGCTGTGATACGGCGCTAACAGCTTCACTATGCCAGATGTTTCAAGGGTTGAAAGCCAGGATTTCGCGGTTTTCTGGTCGATATCGACATCCCTTGCCAGATCGGCGTAGTTCAATAGTTGCCCAGTTCGGGCGGCAACGGCGCGGATGAAATTGTAGAAAGACAACTCATCAGTAACCTTCAAAATATCTTTCACATCCCGTTCGATATACGTTTGTAGATATGAGTTGTAAAAAATGTCGCGTGAAACATCGGAGTTGCTGCATAGCATTGGATATGATCCCTGCCATATCCGGCGGTAGAGCTCGCCGACATCGAGATTGACTGCTACGCCAGCCGCCCTTTCCAGCCAGTCAGCAGTGGGAATAAAAGGCGTTTGCGCCGAAGCCAGACCTTCTTTTTCCTTCTCTGAGAAACCAAGGAGGTCCAGAATCGCCACTCGCCCGGCCAAGCTCTCAGTAATGCCCTTCATAAGGTGAAACTTCTGGGAACCAATAAGCCAGAATTGTCCGGCGCGCTTTTCCTTATCCACCCGCATCTTGATAGCGGAAAACAACTGCGGCGCGTATTGTACTTCGTCGATCAACAAGGGTGTTTTGTGCGTCTCTAGAAACAGGGATGGGTCGGTCCGGGCTAGTTGGCGTTGATCCAAGTCATCCAGGGTAACGTAGTGCCGCTTGCCGTGATCACACTCGGCCAGCAGGGTGGTTTTACCTACCTGGCGCGGACCAGTAAGGAGTAGAACGGGGAAGCTTTTTGAGACGTTACCTATTGTTGAAGCAAGAGTTCTGGCAAACATGATCCGCCTTTTCGTATATTATGGAATTGTATTCCATAATATACGAAAAGATGAATCGGATCAAGTCGTTATGCCGATTTTCAAGATAAGTGAGTACGCAACCAAGTGGCAGCATGACTCTTTCGGTGAGAGGCTAAGGATGGGTTTTGCCTTACAATTGGGTGTGCTTTCGGGTTAGGCGTAGCTAGTCGGCCCTGAAATACTCGTTTTTAGTAACCAGCCCCAGTGAAATCAAGATAAATTAGGGTTCCGACGCTAAGCGGCGGTGAGTTGACACTCCGACCAGTCATCATAAAGTTGGTTGGTGCGCCTGAAATCGGAATGGTTGTAGATGTGCTTGTGGTAGTCAGGCCTACCATTAGGCGTATTGGTTTACCTGGAGCATCATCGTAGGCCGAATAAAGGGGACCAAAGACTTCATCAAAGGCTGTCCAGTCAATAGAGTCAGCAAGTTCCATCAGGGAATGCCCTGGTTTAAGCATCCTAAACAGACTGTCGTAGATGAGGTTACGCTGATGCGAATCGCAGGGGCTGGCTTTTGGTTTCATTTTGCCAGCTTTCGAGAGAGAAAAGATCAAAACCTTGCAATATTTGATTCAATATTTAGCGGAAAACAAGCATTTTTTACGGAATATTTGACGTTTTTAAAAGTTTTTATGCCTTTTTCAGGTCCGACTAGCTACGCTGGCAATAAACATCATACTCGGCGATAGCCCTCTTCGGTTCGGCCTGGAACTGCCGTACCTGCCGCCGCCCATTGTCAGAATCAGGTACCGCCCGTGCGGTAACCATCCTCCAGCGGGAGTCGAGCAAAGATTGTTTTAGGACGTACATTGGTTCGATGGCGCGATCATTAATCCCACCATAGCGGATAATCATACGCCCTCCCGCTGAGGTGTGTGAGGCCACGTTTTTCCAGACACGGCCCATTTCGGCCGCGAAGTGAGCGGCGTTCGAGTGCTCGAGTTGTTTCTCCGGTTGACGGTACTCGACGTAGTCGGGGCCACCGAGAAACCAAAGCCGCAACCACTGATCTGGCAAATAGGTGCGCATCCCGAAGTAGGGAGGCGATGTGACAATGAAGCGCGCCTTCGGCATGTTACTGAATGCGCCAGCCACTCGGCTGTCGCCAAGTTCCACTTTGCCTTTAGCGCCAGGCAGGGGATTAGAGAGGTAACGCTCCGCCCGCGTCTTGATTATCGACAGCACATCGACATCGTCAGGATACATGCCATGCGCGGTCCAAAATTTCACTGCGTAATTCGGTTTCGGCGCGAAGGTCCGTGGCGACTGATTCGAGAAGTACGCTGGCTTCCCCTTCGGGCGCGGGCCATGGAGAGCGCCAAGGATAATTGCTCTTAATAAGATCCGGGTTGAAGAGGAGCATTCACTAAGCAATGCTTCGCGGAGTTGGCAGAGTTGCCTAAGGGTGTTCTCGTGGTACGCGAGCTTAAAGAACTCGCCAGATGGAACCGCTGGCGGCTCTTTCGCCACGTTTAGGATAGCCTTGGCGCTCGCCACAACTCGCCCCGGTTTAGCGCTAGCGAGCTT
>JAITQC010000149.1 GCA_031289115.1 Planctomycetota bacterium | reverse complement strand
ATCAAGGAGCTGAAAATTCTCGCCGACGACCGCGAAAGCGCCGTCATTTCCGGTATGGAAGAGCTTGACCGCCTCCGGGACGCCATTAACCAGGGTCACCGTGAGATTGGCGAGGAGGAGTTGAAGCTGATCCAGTTCCGCCAGGAGACCACGGAGGAGACGGAGAAAATCAAGGTCCGCCACCAGGAACTCCTCCTTAAACGCCAGGCGGCTGGCGAGGCAGTGGACCGTCTTGACCCCACCGCTTTCAAGGCCTACGAGTACGCTTTACGCCGCACCAAAGGCGACCCTATCAGTGAAATGTCCATGGACGGCATCTGCCAGTCCTGTTTCCAGCGGCAGAACTCCAATGTCATGAACATTGTCCACATCGGCAAGGACATCAAGAACTGCCGCTGCCAGGGTTGCGGGCGCATCCTTTACATCAAGGCGGCGACGGATACGGCGCTGTGACTTCCGCCAACCCGGTGCGGCCCTGGTGCCTCCCCGGTCTCGCCCTCGCCAACAACCTGGTACAGGCCCCCCTGGCCGGTTTCTCCTCCCTTCCTTTCCGCCTCCTCGCCTGGCGTTACGGGCGTCCAGGTCTCCTGGCGACCGAGATGATATCGGCTAACGCCCTGCGGCAAAACCCCCGGGCCCAGGCGGAATACCTCGCCACCTCCCCGGAGGAGGGACCGGTTCTTTTCCAGGTCTGGGGAGCGGAAGCGGAGGCGCTGGGGCTGGCGGCGGCCCTGGTCGAGGAGCATGGAGCCGCCGCCGTCGACCTCAACTGTGGTTGCCCGGTCCGCAAAGTCAGGGCGGCCGGGGCTGGTTCGCGGCTTTTGGAAAACCCGCCCCTCCTCGGGCAGCTGGTGCGGGAAATGCGGCGGCGGACCCGTCTCCCCCTCTCGGTCAAAATCCGTTTAGGTCCGGGTCCGGGTCGTCTTAACGCGGTTGAGGTGGCGCGGGTGGCCGAGGCGGAGGGAGTGGACTGGCTCACCCTACACGGCCGCCACGCCGGCGAGTCCTATGGCGCTCCCTGCCGTTACGATGAGATCGCCAAGGTGGTGGCGGCGGTCCGGGTGCCGGTGGTGGGTAACGGAGACGTCCGGGACGGCGAAAGCGCCCAACGGATGTTTGCCACCGGGGTGGCGGGAGTGATGCTGGGACGGGCGGCGATGGGGGCGCCCTGGGTTTTCGCCAAAGTGCGGGCGGAATGCGCCGGGGAACGCTTTGTCCCGCCTGACCTCCCGGCCATCGGCCGGATTATCATGGAACACCACGACCTTCTGGCGCAGCTCCTTGGTTCAGAACGCGCCATCCGGCACTGCCGCAAGCTAGGCGCCTTCTATTCCCGGGGTTTTTCCGGGGCGCGGGAATTCCGGGGGCGGCTAAGTTTCTGCCGTGACCGGGCTGGCCTGGCCGGCCTAGTGGGGGAGTATTTCCGGGACGGAGCGCCGCTGGTGAATCCGCAGGACAATTCCCGGGAGGGGAGGGCGGGTGGTGGATAGCGCTAGCCTGGTCCAAGTTCTTCGAGAGGAGCGGGATCTGCTCCTGGTTTACAAACCTCCCGGTATTGAGACCTGCTCTGAATTCGGCGAGGCCGACCTCACAGGGGCGGTGCGTCGCTTGCGCCCCGATCCGGAGCCCTGTCCAGCCCACCGTCTGGACCGGAATACCTCCGGAGTGCAGCTTTACGCCCGGGGACCAGCGATGCTAGCGCGCCTCACCCAGCTATTCCGGGAGCGCCGGGTGGAGAAAAGCTATCTTGGCCTTTGTCTGGGGGTTCCTTGGAACCGGGAGGGGAGGCTTAACCGCCGTCTTTCTGAATGGGAGGGGGGGAGGCGCCCAGTGCGGGTGGTGAAAGGAACGGGCAGGGAGAAAGGGTTGACGGCGGAGACGCTTTACACTCTTCTACTCGCCACCCCGCCAGGTGGAGAGTTCACCGCCTCTCTCCTCCGTTTCCACCCCCGCCAGGGCCGTACCCACCAGGTCCGGGTGCACGCCGCCGCCTTTGGCCACCCGTTACTAGGGGACGACCAGTATGGCGACCGCCCCGCCAACCGTTGGGCAGCGGCGGAACTGGGGTTACGGCGCCAGGCCCTGCACGCCGAAGCCTTGGCCTTCCCCTGGGAGGGAGGCCGGGTAGAGGTGGTCTCTTTCCTACCGCCTGACCTCCAGACGGCGGTGGCGCGGTTGTTTCCGGGGGCTAGTTATCCCCCCCCTTCGCTTTTCCCTGGCCCCGGAGGCGGGGCGGAAGGGCGGGAGGGTTAGCCAGCGTTCCCAGCATGGCAACCCGCCCCCGGAAAAGGTTTCCGGGGGCGGGTCGGATTAAATATTTTTTGTTAACCCCGGGGTTACGGGGAGGTGGTCTTCAGGCCGCCACCGCACTATCGGGGCTCGCCTCCAGGGTGGACAACTCGGCCGGGCGCAGGATCACCAGCAGGGCTTCCCGGCCCCCGGCGAGAAAGAAGTGGTTAAGTTCGAAACACTCCGGCCTAGCCGTGGGGGGAAAATCGTCTCTTCCCAGGAGTGGCCACTGGTGACGGGCTCGCCGCCAGATGTTTTTTGCCCATTCCTGGGCCAGACGCGGTCCCAGGCGCGGTTCCAGGTCGTCAATCCCGTCCCCCGCCTCGATGTAACGCGCCCAGGTGGGTAGTTGCCGGGGATAGGAAATTTCATGAAAGTTGGCGCCTGCCTCCCAGGCCTGTTCACCCGAGACGCGAAGACTGATGTCGCGCCAAAGGCGACCCTCTTCGGCGCAGGACTGTGGGGCTGGTCCCGAGATGTAGACGCGGGCGTAGGGAAGACGGGAATCGAACTCTGGCGCCTTGAGCCAGTCGCCGGTGAAGAGCCAACGCACGACCACCGCTGGCCATTCCCCCGGGGTACGGGCGAGACCTAGACGGCTGGCGAAACCCAGGCGATTGGCAGTGCCAAAGCGGAACCACAGGCGAAGAAACAGGTTGCCTGCCGCGTGACCGAGGGCGGCGCCGGCGACCAGAGAAGGGGGGAGGACGAAAACCAGGAGAAAGCTGCCGGGTACGAAGGGGAAGTGACGCTCCAAGGTTTGGCTGAGGAGCATTACCAAGGCGAAAAGCCCTCCGATGGTTCCGGTCCCGACCGCGGCGTGGAAAAGGACACTGGAGAAGGAGAGCGCCCGCAGGTCGAAGCGGTCGAAAGTCTCCTGCCAGTCGGCGGGGGCGATGTCATTGGTGACAATGATGCGAGTGGGGTTGGTGCTCTTCGTCCCGGAGTTGGCAACGGCGCTAGCGGTCATGGCGTTTTTCTCCCTTGGCTGATAGTCGATGACGCGGGTTGGACGCTCCCTCTCGCCCGACCAATGGGGATGTCCCCAAACCCTACTTTCTCCTTTGGCCTCTCTTCTTTCAAAAAAAATCGGTTTTCCCGGGTAGGGAGAAAAAAACATGGCCGGACGAGGGGTTAACCCGGGAGAGGAGGGTAAGGACCGCTATTTCGCCGGGACGGAACTTCCCGCGCTCCTACGCCTCTTCAGTGGTCTCGGCTTCACCCTCGCCCTGGGGATTGTCGGGTTTTTCTTACTGGGGCTTTATGTGGACCGCTACCTACAGGGGCTGGGCCTGGCTACCCGGGGGATAGTGGTGGTGGTGTTTTTGCTTCTCGGGGTGGGTCTATCCACCTACCGGAGTTATCTGGTCATCGCCCGCCACCTGGAGAAGTACGGCCGGAAGGACGGGGGAAAGGAAGGGACGCCATGAAAAAAAACCATCTGCCGGTCGCCTATCTTTTGGTGGCAGCCTATATCATTTTTTCCGCCTTCGACCTGTTGGAAAAACAGGACGTCACCCTGGAGCAGAAGTTAAGCTACCTTTTTATCGTCATTGTCCCTCTCACCCTTATCATAATCTCAGTTTGGCTGATGAACCGGGGCAGGGCGGAGGGTAATTTCGCACCCACCGCCATCTATTTGCCTCTCGGCCTCGCCTCGATCCTCCTGGGGGTTGGCGTCATACTCGGCGGCGGCTGGCTGGTCCTGGGGGTGGTGGTTGGACTTTTGCTGGGAGTAGCCGGTTTAAACCGCTTGCGCTATCTTTTCCGCCCGGCCCGGCAGCTACGGACCAGTCTTCCCGCCGCTCAGGCCCGTCGCCTGGCGGGGAGCCTCCCTTATGAGTATTTCCCGAAAATACAGGTGGAAAACGGCGGACCTGAGGCGGGCAACCTCCCCGCCCATCTGTTCTTGGCCGAGGCGACGGGAATGACCCTTCCCGTCCTCATTCCCCTCCAGGATGAGGAGACTAGCGAACCTCTCCCCTACCAGGACTCCGGCGCTAGCGGTGCCATCACCCTGGCCATTAACCCCCAGGTGGTGGCGGTGAAGGCTGAAGGCTGGAAGAAGCGCCTGGGGATCGAGGCGGGGCGGATAAGCACCCTCGAAACCCTGTTGTCGCCGAATTTGCGGGCCGCCTATGTCTTGCCCGATCCGGAGTCAGGACAGGAAGGCTTCCTTCTCTTGGCGGGATTGATCCAGAGCCTGGGCCAGGCGGAGGGCTTGGAACTGTTTCAACGCCTGGCCGCTAACGCCCGGCGCCTCCTGCCGCCCGCCGAGGTGCCGCCGGCGCTAGCGGCTGACCCCGAACTAATTGCTGGCGTGGGGTTTCTAGGCGACTTCCTTGTCGCCCCCGGAAGGAGCGGATGGAAGCTCAGTATTCCCGCCGGGTCAGCCTGGACCCGGGTGATTGGTGGCATTCCCGCCGACAGTCCCGATCCTGCCGAATCGGCCACGCTCCTCCGTTATCTTATCGGACGCCGCGGCAACGAACTTTTAGCCAGCCGGCTGGGTCTGGCTCCGGTTCATCCGAAGGCGCTTTTTCCACCCGGCGCCCCCTCCGCCGCCGCCGGAGGCCCCAACCCCGCCTTTTCGTCTCAGGCGGCCTGGGATCAGCGGGAGGAGATCCTCCGCCTCTGGCGGGGATTGCCTAAAGTTCCGTCGCTGGCCGGAGCGTAAAAGTTGAGCCTATCTCCTGGCTGTGGCCGATTTTCCTGTTTTCCGGCGGGTGAATGCTGGCGTTTTTTCCCGCCGGGCCTGGAGGGATGGAGTGGTTTGGGGAAGGGTGGAGCGCCAGAGAAAAAGGCCCGGCGCGGGTGGGACAACACCGAGGACAGCCACCCCTAGGACTCCCTGAGCCCCTGGAGGGAACGGCTTGACATTTGCTTGCAATTTGTTGGGCGCCCGCTATCATGGGAATATTCTAAACTGGTGTTTGTCATTGGTGTGAATCACTTTTCCACGGGGGCGCTATCCTTATGGACGAAGGTTCCAGCCCAGGTTTAGCCGCTTCCAGCAAGTATCCGGATGCCTCCGACCAATCCTTCTTCACCGTCCCCCCGGAAATGCGTAAAGAGTATCTGGAGCGGCGTCAGGCCGAGCTGGATGCCCTCCAAAGTAGCGCCAGTGGCAATGAGTGGAAATACGTATTCAAGATCCTCCAGCATGTGCGTGGCACCGGCGGCATGTTTGGTTTTGACAGCATTGGCAACGCGGCTGAGCAGGTTTGCCACGGCATCCAAAACGCCGACTTACACTGCCTGCAACTCATGGAGGATTACATCCGGACGGTACGGGAAGCCTATGTTTAGGGTGAGAGGGAGGAGGCTTGGCTAGCGGCCAGGGAAAACCCGGGGGATGGCTGTCTTTCCTGCCCCTGACCATCTGGGGGGCGCGGGAAATCGGACTGTCCCTGGCCTTGTTGCTGGTGCTGGCGGCCGCCTTCGGGTGGCTAGCGCTTGCGTTCCACCCAGCTCTCGCCCTGCTGGTCCTGCTACCCCTCCTTGTTTTTGGCTGGGTTCTCTGGTTTTTCCGGCATCCCCACCGGGTGGTTCCGCCAGGTGAATTTCTTCTGGTGAGCCCGGCCGACGGGGTGGTAACCCATCTCGACCAGGCGGAGGAGCCGGATTTCATTGGCGGTCCTGCCTGGCGTTGCTCCATTTTTCTTTCAATTTTCAACGTCCACCTTAACCGCGCCCCCCTGGCCGGGCGGGTGGAATACCTGCGCTTCCGTCCGGGCGCTTTTTTCGACGCCCGCCGGGAGGAGTCGTTGACGAAAAACCAGAACCAGGACGTTGGCCTGCTGCCCCTGGAGACAGGAGCCCCGGCCCGCGTTCTCGTGCGCCAATCAACTGGCGCCATCGCCCGCCGCATTGTCTGCCCCCTGGCGGTCGGAGAGACTCTGGCGCGGGGCGAGTGCTACGGCATGATCAAGTTCGGCTCGCGCACTACTCTGTTTCTTCCCCGGGAGGGGGGGGTGGAGTGGCGGGTAGCCACGGGGGACCGGGTCAAGGCGGGCGAGACGGTTCTGGCGGTGTTTAACCGCCCCCCCCGACCGGAGTGAGGACAGCGCCATGGCGGTAAACTTAAGCCACCGGAAAATCCTGCGCCGGGTCCATGTTTTGCCATCCCTGCTGACCCTGGGCAACTTTGCCTGCGGCTTTTTCTCGATCATCCTGTGCCTGAACGCCATACTTTTCACCACCCGGGCCAGCATGCTTTCGAGTGAGACATCAGCCAGCGACCGCAACGTGACGGAGAGCCTGGCGGCGGCTGTACCCCTGGCGGATCCTATCCTAGACTCGACCGCTTTCACCGCCAAGGCGAGCGGCCTATTGCAGTGGGCCTGCATCATTGTCTTCCTTGGCATGGTTTTCGACATGCTCGACGGCAAAATCGCCCGCCACATGGGAGCGGACAGCCTGTTTGGCAAGGAACTCGACTCCCTAGCCGACATTGTGACCTTCGGCGTCGCCCCACCGGTGGTCGTCACCACCCTGTGGATATCGGTGATGCCACCCCAAGCCTCCTGGTGGGGCCAGGTCATGATTTTCGGAGTGGTCTACGCCGCCTGCGCTGCCCTGCGTCTCGCCCGTTACAATGTGCAGACCGGGGTGACGGACAAAAACCTCTTCTCTGGCCTGCCTAGTCCCGCCGCCGCTGGTTCAGTAGTGACCTTTGTCCTGCTGACCGAGGGCGACTACGCTTTTGTCAACAGCCTTTGGATCTGGCTTTCCGACCTCAGTGGCGGCCTGGCGAGTCCGGTTCAGGCCAAGGCGCGCCTACTCGCCCTCTTCATGCTTTTCGTGGGGTCGCTCATGGTGACCACCATACCCTTTGTCCATCTGGCTAACCGCTACCTGGTGGGGCGTAAACCCTTCGCCATTCTGGTGGCTTTGATATTCCTGTTCGCCATACTATGGCACGAGCCAAGACTAGGCGTGTTCATCCTCTTCAACGGCTATCTTCTCACTGGACTAGGGCTAGCGGCCTGGCGACTCGTCATCCGCTCCCCCGCCCCGGCTGCCGTGAATAGGGCGGAGGATGAATAGTCCGGCGGGATGTTTCCCGGGGGGTAGGTGGAATTAGCACTGTCGGCGGGCGTCCGGGACCTCCCGGCCCGCTGTTCATAAGGCATTCATGGAAGGGGTTTTTATGTCAACAATGCAGGTCTGGACCTCGACGGTTATCAAGAAACGCAAGGAGCAGTTGGACAACATGGTGGCGGTGATCCTTGGCGGTGGCAAAGGCACTCGTCTTTTCCCCCTGACCATGAGCCGCTCCAAGCCAGCGGTGTCTATCGCCGGCAAGTACCGGCTTATCGACATCCCTATCTCCAACTGTATCAATTCCGGCATCAACTCTATGTATGTCCTCACCATGTACCAGTCAGCCTCACTTAACAACCACATCAACAACGCCTACCGTTTCGACCAGTTTTCCCGGGGCTATGTCCAGGTCCTGGCGGCGGAGCAGACTGCCAGTTCAAGCGAGTGGTTCCAGGGCACCGCTGACGCGGTTCGCAAGACCATCCCCCACCTGGGTTACCGGGACGATGAGGTCGGGTTGGTGCTGATTCTCTCTGGCGACCATCTCTACCGCATGGACTACCGGGAGTTCCGGGCCAGCCACCAGCAGACCCGGGCTGACATTTCCATCGCCGTTATCCCGGTTTCGCGTGCCGAGGCTCCGGAACTGGGTATCCTCAAGGTGGACGCCGGCGGGCGGATTGTCAAGTTTGTGGAAAAACCCAAGACCGACGAGGCCTTGGAGGAGCTACAGACCGACACCACGTTTTTCGGCCTCACCCCAGAGGACGCCAAGAAGCGCCCCTATCTGGCCAGCATGGGTATCTACATCTTCGACCTTGACACCCTGAAAGCGTGTCTCACCGATGGCCAGGGCCCGGAGCAGACCGATTTTGGCAAGGAGATAATTCCCGACGCCATCGCCAACCGCAAGGTCATGGCCTACTGCTTCCACGGCTACTGGGCCGATATTGGTACCATTCGGGCCTTTTATGACGCCAACCTCGACCTGGTGGCGCCGATCCCGAAGTTCAACCTCTTCGACCCCCTTCGCCCGATATATTCCAACACCCGTTTCCTCCCGGCCGCCAAGATGAACAGCGGCTCCATCGAGGGAGCCCTTCTTTGCGAAGGCGCCATTGTCGAGGGCGCCACTGTCCGCGAGTCGATCCTCGGGTCACGGACCCGGGTGAAACACGGGGCGGTGATTGAGAAATCCCTGGTGATGGGGGCTGACTTCTATCAGCGGGGTGACGATTCCCAACCCACCATCGGTATAAACGAGGGAGCTTATCTAAAGCAGTGCATCATCGACAAAAACGCCTCTATCGGTCGCTATGTCCAGTTGGTGAACCGGGCCAACCAGGATAACTATGACGATCCGGAAGGCCGCTTCTATGTCCGTGACGGTATCATCATCGTGGTGAAGAACGCCGTGATCCAGGACGGGTTCACCTTTTAGACCGGCCGCGACCCGCCAAGCGGGAGCGTACAGCCGGGATGCTAGAGCATGGGAGGGGCGGTTTACCCGCCCCGCCTGTTTATTTTGAGGGATAAGGCGCCATGAAGACACTGTCACGCTGGTTTATGAACGGACTCCTGACCTTCCTTCCCATCTCCATCACCGTCTATATCGTCTGGTGGGTGCTTTCTCTGGCCGACAATCTTTTCGGGGCGCCGATCCGCGCCCAGTTCGGGCGGGGGGAGGAGAGCGGCTATTATTTTTACGGCATCGGCATCATCACCATGATCATCATCCTGGTGGGGTTGGGTTTCGGCCTGGAGTTTTACCTGGGCAAGCTCTTCCTTTCCTGGAGCGAGAGCCTGATGGACAAAATTCCCGGCATCAAGACCATCTACTCCAGCCTGAAGGAAGTGCTGGCCTTTTTTAAGCCGGACAAAAACAGCGTCGGCGGCAACTACATGGTGATGGTACAGCTAGCCGAAAACATCAAGGCGCTGGGTTATGTTACCCGCGAGGGGGTAGCCATCCTCGACCACGATCTGGTGGGCGAGGACGAGGTGGTGGTCATCCTCCCCTTCTGTTACCAAATGGGCGGCAACACCATTATTGTCCCCAAACGCTTGATCCGGCGCCTCGATATTTCCTTCGAGGACGGAATGAAACTGGCGCTCACCGGTTTCATAATCGCCTCCGACACGAGTGGCCGAAAAATCCTCCCCCCTCCGCCAGGCGCCCCCCTCGGCTGACTTGGCTACCCTCCCTCCCCTGGTACGGCGAAAAGGCCTTGTGGCGTCCGGTTCTTCCGATTATAATCAACGTTGGTCGAAAAGGACCGGGTGGGTTTGGCTGGAGGTGGCGTCCATGACTTGGGCTTTTGGCCTGTCATTACTCCTGATATTCTGCGCCCGCCTGGTCGATGTCACCCTGGGAGTCTTCCGCATCCTCATGGTGGTCCA
>JAITQC010000134.1 GCA_031289115.1 Planctomycetota bacterium | reverse complement strand
CTTAGGCGATGATACGCAGGGCGCCACTGTGGATACGCTTGGCTGTGTCCATACTGGTGAGATTAGCCTCATAAGCCCGGGAGGCCATCATCATGTCGACCATTTCCACCGCCACATGTACATTGGGGTATTTGACATAACCCTGCCATTTTCCCTCTTGGATGGCGTCGGGGTGTTCCGGTTCATAACGGTACTGGTAATCGGTATCATGGTCCTCTGACACTTCCGCCACCATTACCCCAAGGTTGGGGGAACCGGTGATCTCGGGGGCGCCTTCCTTGAAAAAGACGCGCTTCCGGGTATAGGGGTTAGGAAGACCGTTCTTGTCATGGGTGGTGTTGATATTGGCGAGGTTGTTGGCGTGGACATTCATCCTGGCCCGTTCCGCCCGGAGGGCGGAGGCGCTGATGTCAAACATCGAGAATATTCCACCAACCAGCATACTCATCCTTGTCGCCTTTCCTTTGGCTAACGCCACCCCCAGCCGGTTTTAGTTCAAGACCAGCGGAGTGGGTTGGAACGCGTCATTTCCCGCCTTACCATCAACCATCGCGATGGCAACTGAAAGAGCGTCATCGAGATAGGCTTCAACCAGTTCGCAATTGCAGTAATGGGTAACCTGGCGCTGGGCAGCCATAAGCATCAGGCTCTGCATCTCCCGGACCCGGCTAGTAACGTTTCTCAGGTAAAGCGACCAACCCTTGGTCGCCAACTCGGACGGGAGAGTGGCCAGGACTTCCGGAAACCGCTTGGCGTAGCCGCGGATCTGGCGGGCGTGACTGGTCAGGGCGTCACCGAGAAAACGGGCGGCGGTTACATCTTCAGCTTCAGTCTCAGAGTCCATTATTTATCCTTTCCGAAAAGTCTTATTTTCCCGATAACACTGATCCACCAAGTGACTTAACCCACCCGGTCCCGAAGGGCCGACTTGAGGGTGCTGGTCTTGTTTTTGAACAGTTGCTGCAGCGCTTCCATAAACGCGGAGTTCTTGGCTAAATCCGCCATTTCCTTTTCAATAACCACGTTGTTTTCGTCATGGCGCTCTGGCCCCCATTCCTGTCCCTGGAAGGAGCGGGTCTGGGGAAGGTGGTTCAGGTAATAATAAAGGTCGCGTTCGGAGCGGGGAGTGTATTCGTTCCAGTGGTGTTTGTACCGGTCTTCCAAGGCGTTTTGCATGGATTTCTGGAACGACTCTTCCGGCAAAACTTTGCGTTTATAATAGGGGGTTTCCACATTGGAGATATTGTTCATGATGTTCAGGTGGCGCTGAAAGGCGAAACCCATCGCTGATTCCAGGACCGGCAGTGTTTCGCGTTGCAGCAAACCCTCGATAAAGACCGCCATGTTGTTCTCCCAAAAAAGTGACTTGTTCCACCGCTTAAATCTAAAGCAAGTGGCATGCCACAATTTCGGGATCTACTTGTTAATTTTTAAAGTGTTTATTGTAAGCATGTTATAGAACGACCGGCAACGCGCCAAACTCTTTCCGGAATAAGGTTTCCCTGGCGTAGGCGGAAACTGCCGGGAAAAAATGCCGCCTCCCTCTCCCGGGATACACCCCCCTCACCCCAGCGCCTGAAACGTAATGCCGTTCCGCCTGGCTCGCCCACACCGGATTGAGGAAAAAACGGTGACTACTCCCCACTTAAGCGTTATAATTGTTAGCAGTTCCGGTGTCTATCAGCCGCCGCCGGATGGGCTAGCTATCTTTCCTAACAACTGTTCGAGGAAAACACATGAACCGCCAGGAATTCCATTCCCTCGCCAAGCGTCGTCCCATAATCCTCGACGGGTCCACTGGTACCGAACTGGTGAAGCGAGGTCTACCCGCTGGCGCCTGTCCGGAGAAATGGGTGCTGGAAAACCCGGAAGCCATCCGGGACCTCCACCAGCAATACGCCCGGGCTGGATCCGATTTTGTCCTCGCCTGCACTTTCGGAGCCAACCGGATTAAACTAGCAGACCATGGCTTGGCCCAGGCTACCCAGGAGATGAACCGCGACATTGTCCGCCTTTCGCGGCCGGTGGTGGGTCAGACGGGAATTCTGGGCGACCTTTCTCCAACCGGGCAAATAATAGAACCTTTCGGCGACTTCCCCTTTGAGGAGGCGGTGGATGTTTTCCGGGAGCAAGCCACCGGCCTACCGGCTGGCGGGGTGGATGGTTTCATGATTGAAACCATGCTTGACCTCCAGGAGGCCCGGGCAGCCCTACTGGCGGTGCGCTCCCTCGCCCCCGACCTCCTGGTCCTAGTCAGCCTCACCTATGACCAGGATGGGCGCACCCTCACTGGCACCACTCCGGAAAGCGCCATAGTAACCCTGCAGTCGCTAGGGGCGGACGCGGTCGGCAGTAACTGCTCCACCGGCCCCCGGGAGATGCTGGCCCGGGTGGCTTCCGCCCTCCCCTACGCCCGGGTGCCCATACTTGCCAAACCCAACGCCGGCATCCCAGTTCTTCGGGATGGTCAGGTGGAATACCCCCTGTCGATGGAGGATTTTTTGGCCGCCATGGATAAAATGGCTGAGTTGGGAGCCCGGGTGCTGGGTGGCTGCTGTGGCACCACCCCGGAGCATATCCGCCAGGTGGCGGGACGCCTGAAACGCGAAAACGCCTACGCCCTACCTGACCCGGACCAGGCCAGGCCCTCCCTGGCCTCAGCCAGGCGGGTGGTCCACTTTTCCTGCCCCGCTGATCCCAAGCCTCCCCTGGCGGTTATTGGCGAACGCATCAACCCTACCGGCAAGAAAGCGTTCCAGGCCGAGCTACTGGCGGGCGACTTTTCCACTTTACGCCGTTTCGCCGAGGAACAGACCGCCGCGGGAGCTGATCTCCTTGACGTCAACCTTGGACTGGGCGGCCTGGACGAGGCGGCGGCTTTGCGGCAGGCGGTAGCCCTTCTCGCCCCGGCCATTCCCACCCCCCTGGTTCTTGATTCGGTTAACCCAGCTGCCTTGGAGGCGGGTTTACGCCTTTATCCCGGCCGGGCCCTGGTCAACTCCGTTTCTGGAGAACGCGAGCGGCTGGAGCGCGTCCTGCCCCTGGCAGCCCAATACGGCGCCATGCTGATAGTCCTTCCGGTGGGTGAGGGTTTCATCCCCGATCTCCCCCAGGAGAGGTTGGCGGTCACCCGGGAAATCATCAAAGAAGCCACCCGCTACCACTACCTCCCTTCCGACCTCCTGGTGGATGGCCTCACCATGACGGTGAGTTCCGACCCCGAAGCGGGCGCGAAAACCCTGGCTTTCCTGCGCCTTCTGGAGGCGGAAGGCCTGCGTTCGGTTATTGGTCTCTCCAACGTCTCCTTCGGCATGCCGGAACGGTCTCTCTTAAACGCCGCCTTCCTCACCATGGCGGCGGCGGCCAACCTGGGAGCGGTTATCGCCAACCCCTCGGTGGAGAGTATAATGGCGGCCAAGGCGGCTATTAACGCCCTCCTCGGCCGGCGGGACGGCATAAACAGTTTCATCTCCCTGCACGCGGTGAAACGACCCGCCCCTCCCGCCGAACCCCACCCAGCCGGGAAAAAAACCGCTGACCCGGCCGACCTGGCGGCTCAGGCCGTCCTCAAGGGCGACATCAAGACAGCGGCGGCGGCGGCCCAGACCGCCCTTGACCAGGGGTTACCCGCCAAGACCCTGGTGGCGAATCACCTGGTGCCGGCCATCATGCAGGCGGGGGATCTTTTCGAGAAAAAGGAGTATTTCCTACCCCAACTGATGCTGGCGGGAGAGGCGATGCGCCGGGCCCTGGCGGTGGCGGAACCCTTCCTCGCCCGGGAGACTGAAGGGGGAGAGACGAGACGCGGTGTGGTGGTTTTGGCAACGGTCAAGGGTGATGTGCATGATATCGGCAAGAACCTGGTGGCGCTGATGCTACGCAACCATGGTTTCGAGGTGGTAGATCTGGGTAAGGATGTGGAAGCGGCCGCCATGGTCCAAATGGCCAAGACGAAACAAGCCGGGGTGGTTGGACTTTCCGCCTTGATGACCACCACCCTCACCGCCATGCGCCAGGCGGTACGTTCGTTGAAGGAGGAGGTGGCGGGAATACGAGTGATCGTGGGGGGAGCGGCAGTCACCCCGGCCTACGCCGAGGAGATTGGAGCAGACGGCTATAGCCCGGACGCGGTGGGGGCGGTCCATCTGGCGGAAAAATTTACCACCTCGACCGGGACCAACACCTAACCAAACTGGTAACAGTCCTTCGGGTGCCATGCCGTGCTTTCAAAGATTGGCAAGAGCCTTCTGCGCATCTTTATAACCCTGTTTCGCCGCCCGGGTAAACCATTTGCGCGCTTTGGCCTCATCCATCTCGACGCCACTGCCGTTGCTATACATGGCGCCAAGATTATACTGCGCCGCGGGTACCCCCTGTTCCGCCGCCAGACTAAACCAGTGGAACGCTTTGGAATAATTCACCGGAACCCCTTGGCCAGTGGCATACATGGTGCCAAGATTGGTCTGCGCCTCGGGATCATCCTGTTCCGCCGCCAGGCGAAACCATTTGTAGGCTTTGGCATAATTCACCCGAACCCCTTGGCCAGTAACATACATGGTGCCAAGATTGGACTGCGCGGAAGCATCCCCCTGTTCCGCCGCCCGGCGATACCATTTTGCCGCTTCAACATAATTCGGCTTGCCGGTGACGTCGACACAATATATTTGGCCAAGATGGAACTGGGCCAGGGTATTCCCCTGTTGCGCCGCTAGGCGAAACCAGTTGACCACTTTGGTATAATCCACCTCGACACCGTAGCCTTTTTCGTAGCAGAGGCCAAGATTGTATTGCGCCAGGTCATGATCCTGTTCCGCCGCCGCGGCAAAATAGTTGAACGCTTTAACATAATCCTGCTTGACGTTAGTGCCGTTGCGATACATTTCGCCAAGCCAAAACAGCGCATCGGGTTCCCCCTGTTCCGCCGCTTGGCGATAATATTTTAGCGCTGTTTTATGATTCTGCTTAACGCCCACGCCTTTACTATACATTTCGCCAAGCAAAACCTGCCCATGGGCTTCCCCCTGCTCCGCCGCCTGGAGAAAATATTTTGCCGCTGTTTTATAATTCTGCGTAACGCCAAATCCTCTACTATACATTAGGCCAAGCATAACCGACCCACGGACATTCCCCTGTTCCATCGCCTGGCGATAGTATTCTATCGCTGTGTCATAATTACGCGTAACGCCATCGCCGTATTCATAAATTAAGCCAAGAGCGAACAGTGCATCGGCTTCCCCCTGTTCCGCCGCCAGGGTATACCAGGTGATCGCTTCGGCAATATTCTTCTTGATCCCTTGGCCGGTGGCATAAATGCGGCCTAGATGGTACTGCGCGCTGACGTGACCCTGTTTTGCCGCCCGGAAAAACCATTTAGCCGCTTTGGCAAAATTCCGCCTGACGCTTATGCCGCTTTCATACATGAAAGCAAGCTGGAGTTGCGCATCGTCATACTCCTGTTCCGCCGCCCGTTTAAACCATTTAAACGCCTCGTCATAATCCTGTTTGCCGCCTCGGCCATTGGCATACATGCAGCCAAGGCGGACCTGCGCTGGGGGAAGCCCCTGTTCCGCCGCCAGAGTATACCATTTAAACGCTTCGGCATCATCCTGTTTGAGAGCAAACCCATTTTCATAGGAGTCGCCAAGAACGTACTGGGCGCTAAGATATCCTTGATCCGCCGCCAACTTATACCATTTAAACGCTTGGGTATAATTCCGTTTGACGCCTTTGCCGCTGAAATACATGAGGCCAAGGGTAAACTGCGCCGATGGATCACCCTGTTTCGCCGCCTGGCGAAAATGTTTTATCGCTCCTTGAAAATCATTTTTGTCAAAGGCCTCCAATCCTGGTATCCTAATTGGGTTCTCATTGTCAGAAAAAGATTCGTCTCGCATATTGACTTCCTTATTCTGTTGGCCATCCTCCCCTCCCTAAAGTGAGGGGATTCTAGTCGGTTGCGCCCGCGAACGGAGCGCCATAGACGGGTTCCGGCTTCATCACAGGCGCTTGAACCAATCCCCCTCCACAGGCAGTCGCGACCGTTGCCCGGCCGCCAGAATATTTAACGCGACATGGTGATCCGCGTTACTATGCCGGGAGCTGTGGCGGAGCGTCTATTTCCATTATGTGCCAATATATCTAAAATCAGCGCTTCCCAAAATAAAGACAAAATTCCCGTTAAGGAAGGCAACCGCGAGGTCAGCCGCTCGCCGGAGTTTTGCAGTCTCGATATGATTCTCGCTACTCTGACGCGACAATTGATTATCAAATACGGCAACAGTTTCGAACTATCCAACTGCGCCGGATGTTGTAATTTGTCGTCTTTTAGGGTAAAAAATTTCATAAATCAAATGTACGT
>JAITQC010000107.1 GCA_031289115.1 Planctomycetota bacterium | reverse complement strand
TATACTCGGGGCGTCGCGACCGCTGGGAGGAAGGGGCACCGGATTGATTCTCGCTAGCGATATGGAAGGCGGCGGTGATCTCCTCCAGCATTTTCTTGACATCGGTTGTCTGCCGGGAAAACACCCCGACCGCCGCCGCCGTCTGCTCGGCGGCGAGCATGGTGCTATGGGTAACCGTGTCCATTTGAATAAGCTCGCGGTTTACCTGCTGGATGCCACTGGCCTGTTCTGCCGAGGCGGAGGAGGCGCTGGCGGTGGCGTCTGACATACGGATGGCGTCCTGGACAATGTTACGGACCATCTCCTCGAGTTTGTGAATATAGGAACCGGCGTTACCGAGACGGGTGGTGATGTCTTCCACCATGCTGGCGGTGTCTTTGGCCGCTTTGGCGCTCCGGCCAGCTAGGTTACGCACCTCGTCAGCTACCACGGCGAACCCCTTGCCGTGACGACCGGCCCGGGCCGCTTCGACCGCGGCGTTAAGGGCGAGGAGGTTGGTCTGGAAAGCCACATCGTCAATGATCTTGACAATCCTGGCGATACGGACGCCGGCTTCCTGCACATCCGCCATGGCTTTAAGGGTATTGACGATTTCGGCGCTGGAATGCTCTGCCGCTTCCCTGGCCTGGATAGCCAACTGGGTTCCCTTGGTGGCGGCGGTAGAGCTCCCCTGACCCTTCTTGTTGATTTCGCCCAGGAAGGTGGTTATGGAAGCGAGGGAGGATGCCTGCTCGGTGGCGCCCTGGGAAAGCATGGTGGAGGAGTCGGTAATTTTGATGGAGTTCGACTCGAGGTCCCCCATGGCCCGGGTTATGGAAGCCATCGTTTCCTTTAGCATCACGTCGCGGGAAATATCCGTGAGGGTTATCATGACACTGGACTGGTCTAGTCCCCCGAAGCTGGCCTGGCAACGCATAACTTTGAAGAGATCTTTGCCGAATTTGGCCGTTGACCCGTTGGCGAGGGAGGATATTTCTTGGCTGGCGCTAGTACCGATACTTTGGTTGCGGTTGAGGGACAGGGTTAGTTCAGCCGCACGGTTGAGTATGACATAGCGGTTCATGTCGTCGAGGATAATGACGGGGTTAAGGACATTGTCCAGCGTATCCTGTTCCATCGCGGCGTTCTGCTGGCGGATCCGGGAACGCATGTACAGCGAGACAAGAACAGCCACCAGCATGGCAACCAGTCCGGAGTAAAGGGCAGGAACTAAGAGAAAGCTGTCAACCTCCGCTGGCAGGGAGAAAAAACCTCTGAGGGTGGAGGAAAAGAGGGAAAAGTGGAGACCAAAGGTGACTGCCAGATAGACAGCCACTTCCGCCAGGAAGATTTTAACGGTTGAGGAAAAAAATGGGTTCATGTTTTGTCCATTTTGTCCGGGGTAGCAGGGTAAAATCCGCAACTCCAGGGCTAGGCACTAGGCCGGGGGCCCCGGGAGGCATACGGCCGCACCCGCGTCGCTGTGGGCCAAGTTTTAGGCTTGCGAGGCCTCCAGAAGTTCCAACTCGTCACCATGCAATAGTTTTTCAGCGTTAAGAAGTATTTTCACTGAGTCGCCAACCCGACCCAATCCCTCAACAAAGCGGTGCGCCGCCCCTTTTTGAACCGAGGGTGGTGGGGAGATGGTTTCCGAGGGGATATTCATCACCTCATTCACCGTGTCGACAATGATCCCCACCGGGATATCGTTCATGCGAGTGATAATGACACAGGTGCGTTCATCATAATCTTTCGCGGGCAGGCCAAAGCGCAAGCGTAAGTCTAGGGTGGGGATAACTTGGCCCCGAAGATTAATGACACCCTTGACGAAATCCGGCAGGTCAGGAACGTCAGTGATTTTCTGGATAGAAATGATTTCTGTGACATGGCGGATTTCCAAACCATAATCCTCGTCGCCCAGATGGAAGGTCAGGTAGCGATCCTTGAGGGCGTCTTCATCCTCCTCGTCATCGCCCCAAATGTCATCCAATGTTGCCTGGCGCATGTCTATCTCCTTTGATCGAGGCTGGCTCTGGTAAGCCGGTCCCGCCTATTCTACACATTGGCGTTTCGGCTAGCCACCTTGATGATGGTGCCAATATCCAAAATCAATCCTACCTCGCCATCGCCAAGAACGGTGCATCCCGACACCCCGCGCGACTTTTTCAGCCAGCCGGTGAGGCCTTTGATCACGGTCTCCTGCTGCCCGAGCAGTTCATCGACGAACAAGGCCACCACCCCGCCGTCTTCACCCTCCACCACCATCAAAATGCCGTCTTCGATTTTTTTAGTCATCGTCACCCGCCGGAAAACCTCGTCCAGCCGCACCACCGGGATAAGGTCTTGCCGTAGCTTCACCATGGCCTGGCCGTCCGGGGTGAACATGATCTGGCTGATGTCGGGTTTCAGCGACTCGCGGATGGAAAGGAGAGGAATGATATAACGCGTGGCACCGGCCCGCACCAGCATGCCTTCGATAATCGCCAGGGTCAAGGGTATGCGCATAATGACCGCGGTCCCCTCGCCCTCACGGGTGCGGATATCTATTTTTCCTGACAATTTCTCGATGTTTTTCTTCACCACGTCCATACCGAAACCGCGTCCGGAGATATCGGTTATTTTGTCAGCGGTGGAAAAACCGGGTTCGAAAATAAGGTGGTAAATCTGCCCGTCACTGAGGTCGGAACCGTCGCCGTTGATGAGGCCGCGCTCAATCCCTTTTCGGACAATTTTTTCCCGGCTGAGGCCGCGACCATCGTCGGTGATGACAATCCAGACCTCGCCCCCTTCGTGGCGCCCTTCGATAGTCACCCGGCCGGTTTCCGGTTTTCCCGAAGCCAGGCGATCTTCGCTGGTTTCTAGCCCGTGGTCGATAGCGTTACGGATGATATGGACCAGGGGATCGGAGATCCTTTCGATCACGGTGCGGTCGACTTCCGTTTCTTCACCCAGGAGAACGAGGTCTACCTGTTTTCCCGCCTTGATGGAAAGGTCGTAAACCAGGCGGATCATGCGGCGGAAAGTGGAGGAGAGGGGAATCATGCGTACCGACATAGCCATGTCTTGGAGGGAGTTGGCGACCCGGCGGAGTTGGTGAACCGCCCTTTCCAGGGATTCATTCTCTTGGTCAATAAGGGCGGGATGGCGGGTGACCATGGTCTCGGCGATAACCAGTTCGCCAACCAGGTCAAGCATGAGGTCGAGTTTGTTCAGGTCAACCCGGATGTCAGTCCGCGGAGCCGCCACCCCTTTTTGGGGTGAGGCACCGGCAGCGGCGCCAGCCCCAGCTCCAGCGCCAGCGCTGTTGGGGGTGGCGCGCGGAGTAGTGACGGGCGGTGGCGCCGGTTGTTCCGGGGCATTCACCTTAGGAATAGGGGCACGGGGAGGCGCCACCGGCCGGATGGCGGTTGGGGCAGCCGCGGGCGGTGGGGGAGGCACCGCTACCGGGGCATCCGGAGTAGGCATGATACGGGTGGTTTTTTTTCTAGTTGGCGTCAATTTGGCTTCAACTTCCATTTTTGTTGGTGCCTTAATCTCCCTGGTTGCCGGCGTGGCGTTAGGGAGGGGGCCGTTAAGCTCAATATGGGTGACGCGGGGAGTAGTAGCCAGATCCACCTGGGTAGAAGCTTTGCCGCGGGGCTCCAGAGTGGTCAGAGAGTTACCGGCAGGCGGTTGGGGTGGCTCCTCCGCTCCCGCCCCCGCGGCCGCTACCACCGGCCGCGAGGGCGGGGATTTAGCAACAGGGACTGCCGCCGTAGCCGGGCCCGGGGCCGCTGTGTCCGGGCTACTCCGGTTTTTCCGGGTGACAATCTGGGGAATTCGTTTTTGTACGGCGGTCGCCGATTTTGACGGTGGTTCCGCTGCGGTCTGCGCCACCGGGGTTACCGGAGGCTCTGGTGGCGGCGGTGGTGGTGGCGGCGGCGGCTCCGGGGCTTTTTCCGACACCGCGGTCACCGGATCGCGGACTTGGGTATTGACCATGCCAGTGTCGCGGGAGTTACTGGAACCGATCTCATCCATCATGGTGATATAAAGGTTCGCCTCGGGGATTTCTCCGCTACCACCGCAACTAAGGTTTAATACGCCCTGGCGCAGGACGTCGATCATCTGGAGCAGGACATCAATGGTCTGGATGTTTATGCCGACGGATTTGTTGATAGAACTCTCAATTTCCGACTCCATGCGGTGGCTGAGGTGTTCCAGGTCCCTCAGGTTCATGAAACCGCTGTTGCCCTTGAAGCTGTGCAAGGCGCGGAAAGTCTCTTGTATCGACTCCTGCGTGTCTTCCGGGTGCTGTTCAATCAGGAGCAAAGCCTGTTCAGTCTGTTCCAGGAGTTCATTGGCCTCATTGATGTAGCGGTTGAGGAACTCGTTTTTGTTGGTGGTGAGGTTGGAGTCTAGGTTTTGCGACCGGATGATGGTGGCGGTGTCGCTCTTGTAGGACATGGAGGTGTCAGAGTGTCTTCGATCGCTTTCGCTCGTTGCGGATCTGCGGCCGGACTGGCTTTTCGCCCCGTCCGCTTTGTTCACTTTGGTGGTGTCACTACCGGCCTTGCCACCGCCCTGGCGGGGGATAATGGTGGTATCAGAGCGCGGGTGGGGTGGCGGAGCGTCTAGACCGGAGGCGGATTTTCCCTCCGGCGGGGCGACTTGGTTAGGGGCTTTACCTATTACCCGGGAAGGGGAAGTCCTACCCGATATCTGTATGGTGGTGGTATGTTGCTGGGTGCGTCCATTTTCTTCTATCTCGACATTCAAATCGGAAGGGCGGTTTTTCAGGCTCTTGACCCGGTTGGAAATCTCCTGGATCAGGCCTTGCATGTCGGAAATAATATCTGCCGGCTTTTCCGTCTCATCATTAGCCGCCATCCGGAGTTCGACATCGAAGAGAATACGCAGAAAATCGATGGTGCGGCAGAGGAGATCGGTAGTCTCATGCGGCATCACCAGGGTGGAGGAGTTGCGGTATTGCTCAAGCAGGGTTTCTGCTTCGTGGGTAACTTTTGCTATTTCATTCAGTTCAACAAAGCCGGCGCTTCCCTTGATGGAGTGGAAATGCCGGAAGACACGGTTAACCGTCTCATTACGTCCGGCGTCGTCAGTGATCTTGGGGTAGCTGACCAGAGCTGCTTCCGCATCGTCAAGAAGGTCGGAAGCTTCTGATACTAAACCTTGCAATAATTGATGATTCGCCATGATGTTACCGGATTATCAACCTAAAGGAGAGACGAAAACGCCCAAAAGCGAAAAGACAGCGTAATTGGTAAATCCTACAGCTTGCCTTAGGCAATCCCACACCTGTTCCAGGGAAACAATAGTGTCACCACCGGAAATTTTCCGGGAAAACGTGAAACTTAGCGTAAGTCGTATAATAGCCAATAGCGGTTTACCTGTCAAGGAATACCGGCTTTCCTGTTTGGCTGGAATCGACTTGCTCCAACCGGCTTGGCATTAGGTCCCGGTAGCCGACCAGGCGCACGAAGTTGCTTTCAATCGCTCTTTTCACCGCCGGGGACAGAAGGGCGGAAAGCTCAACCTCCCGGTGCTCGCCAAGCCAACCCAGACTGGGAGGATTACTATCTTTTTCCCGCTGGCCTGGGTGGGTCATCACTTCGCTAATCCCTGGAGGGAGATGCGGGATGATTTTGAGCCACGCCTCCTGGTTTAGCTGGCCAATATGCAGTTGGCCCAGGAAATGCTCGGGGCGTAGTAGCCCGGGCGCGGTGGAATGGCGGGCAAGCAGGACGCCGCTACGAAGAGCCAGGGACATCACCAAGCGGCGCCAGCCCGGCCAGTTGCCATGCCTTAGGGACCAGCCGAGTGGCTCGGCTAGGTTACGAATCCCTCCGATACCATATTCCCTGGCCAAGTCGGAGGCCAGGCGATAAAGGCCGGCCTGCCAGGCGTGGTGTTTCTCGAAATCCAGGTGGCTGGGGACAAGGCCAAGGGAGAGGCTTTTTTCGATCTGGGCCCGGTATTCCCTTTCCGCCTCGCCAAGAAAGGCGGGACTAAGATGGCGCCAGCGAAAAAGACGGAAGGCTCCGTCCCGGTCAACCAAGTTGGGAAGGCTGGCGGGAGGGAGGACGGGTTTGCCACGGACCAGGTTAAGGTGGACGCCAATGTCAAGACCAGGATTCTCGCGGGCAAGACTGGCGGCCGCTTCGGCAAAAGGGGCGGTGGCGAGAAGGGAGGCGGATGTGAGGATGCCCTGACGGTGGGCCAGCACCACACCAGCGTTGATGCCGGGGGAGAGACCGAAATCGTCCGCGGTAACTATCAGGTGCCGGCTAGGCATGTATCCTCTTTGGAATCAAGGCGATGTTAAGTCGGTAAAGACCAGGCCGGCCTACGCTTCCCTGTCTCCCTGGCCAGAGGATTTCTTGCGGGGCCGGGGTCGTTGGGGGCGGATTTTTTCCTCCACCGAACGCGTGGACGGAGCGCGGCGCTTCTGGCGTGGTTTTGCTGTTTCCTCTAGGCTGGAAGGAGGGGTGGGGGTCAAGACGTTTTCGCCAGGGAGGGCGCTGTCTTCCTGGAAAGCCGGCGAGGGGGTGACCGCCAGGGGGGAGGGTGCGTTATAAATCCCAGCCCTCTGGGCAAGGTATTTAAGCCAGCTTCCCCATCCCAGCATCAGGGCGAGTATGGCGGCGGTTAATACCAGGCAGAGTATGGCGGTTATGGATAAAATCTGCTTTAACAGTTGCCAGAGCCAAAAGATGGGGGAACCCAGGACTTCCCGGACCTCCAGATGGAGGTCGACTTCGCCGCCACCCAGGTGGCGGGCGATGAAGGATATCCGGGCTGCCGGATCGAATCCGCTGGCGGAGGGCCAAACCGCCCGGCTCCCCAACAGGGGATGCACAAAACCCCGTAGCGAGTCACCGCTGCGCCAGTCGGGAACGACGCCACTCCCGGCCAGGCTTGGGGTGGCGGGGCTGGCGGCCAAGGCGAAACGAACGGGATCGGGGTCGGAAGCGACAAGAAGCCACTCCCCGGCCACCCCGAGGCAAAGACTGCCCTTGTCGCTACCGGTAAGGCTCAGGATATTTTCCTCTCCTTCCGAGTCGGGGACAGCCGTTATTCCCAAAAGGCCGGGAAGCTCCTGGAGGACCTGGCCGGGGTTAGGAACATCCAGGAAAATCACCCAGGCGAGCTCCCCAGTGGCGCCTGAGTCTTTTCCCGTCAGGGCCAGGGCGGCCTGGCGGGAGGAGGCAAGCCAAGCTAGGGGAAGATTGGCTCCCAGGGCGTGGACTTGCGTACCTATGCGGCTGGCTAGCGCTCCTAAAATATGGTTCCAGGGTTCGTTGGCGCTAGCGCGGCGTTCCCGGGTCCACAGGGGAAAATCCGCCAAAGCCTTGAATAGCCGGGGAGAGTCACTGGTTTCCAGATAAAGCTGGGAATTAGCCGACACCAGGGTCAAGGGGGTTTTGCGCCTAGGGTTACTGGCCAGACTGTAAACCAGGGCGATCAGCACCGCCAGGGCCAGAATGAAAAGCAGGATATGTTTGGGTTGACGGGCGGCGAGGAAAGAAGCCGGCTTTTTCTCCGGGGCGGTTGGCAAAGTTGCATCAGTCATGCGCTTCTCCCTTGGTTAAGGCCTCGCCAGTCGGTGTACCGGTGGTGCCTCGGTGGCATTATCTTTAAGCTTCGCTAATCCTCTATCCGGATCAGGGCGGGCTCTCCGGCCAGAAAATCCATGCGGGTGATTTCCGCTATAGCCTGGGTGATATCACCCTCCCGCGCCAAGTGGGTGGAGAGGCAGACCGAGGCCAGATTGTCGTTCGGGTCGTCTTCAAACTGGTGCATGGCGGCAATGGAGACATGGTGGCGACCGAGAATGGTGGCGAGTATACCCAACACTCCGGAACGGTCATGGACATTGAACCGGAGGTAGTAGCGGGTCCGGTAGTCCTCCATGGGGGCGATCTGGTAGGAATTGCTGGCGGGGGGGAACCAACCCCTGGCCCCACCGTAACGCAGGTTTTTGGCGATGGCGGCGATGTCGGAGACCACCGCCGAGGCGGTGGGATAGCGTCCGGCCCCCCGGCCGTAAAACATGCTTTCCATCACCACGTCCCCGTTGGTTTCTACCGCGTTAAGGCTTCCCGATACCGACGCCATGGGGTTAGACTTCCTAAGAAGTGAGGGATGGACCGAGAGGAACAATCTTCCCGGCCCGGGCAACTCCTGGTTTATTCCCTGGCTGATGGGTGGGGGCGGCGGGTCGGTTCGGGCGACCGCCAGTAGTTTCAGGGTGTAACCTAGGAAACTGGTGATTTTTATGTCGCTGTCCTGAATGTTACGGATGCCTTCGATATGCAGGGAGGGGAAATCTATCCAGGTGTCGAAGGCGAGGGCGGAGAGAAGGGCTAGCTTATGTCCGGAATCTTTGCCATCGATGTCAGTGGAAGGATCGGCTTCGGCAAAGCCCAGGTTTTGCGCTTCCTTCAGGCTGTCGGCGAAAGATATGCCCTTGGCGGTCATTTCCGAGAGTATGTAGTTGCAGGTACCGTTGACAATACCTAGGAGTGAACTCAAACGGTTAGCGATAAGTCCTTCGCGCAGGGAAAGAAGGAGGGGGATGCCACCGGCTACCGAGGCCTCGAAGGAGAGGCAAAGGTTATTGGTCCGGGCCAGGGCGAAGAGGTCTCCCCCCCTTTCCGCCAGGAGCGCCTTGTTGGCGGTGACTACGTGCTTGCCAGCCCGGAGGGCGGCGCTTACCACATCGTAAGCCAGGTTGACGCCGCCAATAAGTTCGACCACGATGCTTATCCGGGGGTCAGACACCACCGAACGATAGTCATCGGTGATCCGGTCCGGCGCGATGCCGGTGGCAAGGGCGCGCTCGCGCTCCTTGTCAGCCACCAGAAGGAGATCTAGGTCGACCTCAGCGCGTTGCCGGATGAGATCCCGCCGGGTGAGAAGAACTTCCGCCACCCCGCCGCCCACTACCCCCGAACCGATCAGCCCCACCCCAATTGTCACCGGTTCCGCCATAATATCCTCCTTTTCCCCGAGAGGAGCCGGAACGGCCCACAAAAAATCATCTGTAACAAGCCTATTTTCATGGCGCTGGCTGTTTCGGCAAGGAAAAAGCGGCCAGCTGGGGATATGGAACAATGTCCCGCCCGGAGCATTGCCTAAAAAAGTCGGAACGCTATAATTATAAACCCGGCGTTCAACTCGGACGCCATGGGTTTTTGCCCCGGTACCCAGGGGTCAAGGCGGAGAGAAGAAAAAATGCCTAGCTCCAATGTGAAGAAAATTGACAGCCAACTGGACTCCCTGGAACCGGGGTCCCTGCGTCACCAGGTTCTTCTTTCACTTCGCCAGTTCCGGGCCTCCTGGGTGGAACTGGGGCGGCTGCTTAACGAGGTTGTCTACGGCGGCGATTACAAGACTTGGGGTTATGATGATTTCGAAGTGTACTGCGCCAGAGAGCTCGGCTTAAAGAAGCCGACGGTGCAAAAACTCCTGGTCAGCTACAATTACATGAAGAAGTACGAGGGTAAGCGTCTGCAGGCGTTTGAAGAAGACACCGGAGGCCTAAGCGACCAACGCATCCCGGATTTTCAGACTGTCGAACTTCTTGACAAGGCGCGGCAGGACGATCGACTAAGCCGGGACACCGTGAAGGAACTCCACCGCAAGGCCTTTGACGACGCGGTGGAAGGACCGGAACTAAGGCGGGAACTCCGCCAGAGTCTTCGGGCCCCCGACGCTGCCGCCAGCGAAGTGATAGACGCCACCTCGTCCAAGCGCGACCTGGTGGTCCTGCTTCGCCTGGCGCGTGAACTTCGGCGCAAGCTAAGTCTTAGTGAGGCGGTTCCGGCTGGCCTGAAGGAGCGAATCGAACGCTCATTGGTTGAACTCGAGGCCTTGCAGTAAGGGACCTCTCTGGCGGCCAAAGCCAAGGGGAGAGTGTGCGGCGGGAATGGTGGAATGGCAGACACGCAAGATTTAGGATCTTGTGGAGCAATCCGTGGGGGTTCGAATCCCCCTTCCCGCACCAGAATGTGCCGGGGTCGCCAGGCTAGCGCCTGACGGCCTTTTTTATGCCGCCGGGCGGATGTTTCTTCCTCCCCCGCCCTCCGGTCTGGGTTGACCCCGGGAGGGACGCTTAAGTCGACCGGGAAAATATGATACTAACCACATGATTTATGGTAGATTATAACAATGGTGGCTAGACCCGGCGCATTGGGGGAGACTTTGTCTTTTTTTTGCTTACCGCTTATATAGAATAAATGGCGATAATGCTGCCGCGGGTTATGGCGACAGCTACCGCACTGGTGACAGGAAGTCGTAAGCCGCCGAAATCCACGGGTCGGGTAGACTCCCGAACGCCAGGTAAATACACCCTATAGGGAAGGAGTTTGGTATGTGGTTTTTTGGTTTGGGTGACCGCAAGATTAAAAACCCGCATGACGCGGAACGGGATCGCCGGGTCGAGAGAGACAGGAAAAGTTCCTCAACTATAGACGACATGGAGCGCCGGTCCTGGGAGAAGGTGCAGGAGATTCTGCTTGAGCAGCAGGACTACGCCGAACCACTCCCGGAAATCGAGCCCGATCTGGATGTGCGCAACCATCCGGTCGGCGAAATCATGTCGGAAAATCCGGTCACCATCAATTTCGACGACACGGTCTTGACGGTCAAGGGGATTTTTTCCCGGGTTCGTTTCCACCATTTACCGGTGGTTGACGAGGAGGGAGGGCTGATTGGGATTATCTCTGACCGGGATTTTCTGGCCTCGGTAAGCCCCTTTGTCGGCACGGTGAACGAGCAGCGCCGGGACATTGAATTGCTGCGGCGTAAAGTCGGCTTAATAATGACCCGAAAGCCCAGTTTTATCGCTTCCGACACCACCATAGCCGCGGCAATCCGCATAATGAACTCTTTCAAGATTTCCTGTTTGCCGGTGGTGGTTAATGAAAACATGCGCCTGCTGGGTTTAGTGACCTGGAAAGACATAGTGCGCGCCTTTTGCCCCGAGCCGTTCCATTCGAAAACCCACGAGTCGCAACGCCTGAAAGCGGGGGTGAATGTCCGTCCCCGCTCCACCGACAGCGGGCGCATCATCGCCTCGGACGGCAACCAGTTTTAACCCCGCCCGGAGGCGTTCCTCCGGCAAATGACCCAAGCGGACCCAATTATGCCCAAGCGCCGCATAGCCAAGGAAGACGAGGAAAAAGCCCGCGAGGAGCGTTTCGCCTATGTCGGGGTGCTGGCGGCTGGCTTGGTGCATGAAATCAAAACGCCGCTCCATGCGATCCTGCTTAATGTCCAACTGTTGGTGGAGGACATGGCGAGCCTCCCTCTTGACCTCCGGCCCCGTTTTGAGCGGCGTTGCAAAAGGGTTCACGGGGAGGTGAAGTCGCTCGCCAAGATGCTCGACGTTTTTCTCAGTTTCGCCCGCCCTCCCCGGATTGATCCGGTTCCCACTGACCTCAATCAGTTTGTCCGCGAGATAATTGATTTTATCCGGCCGGAAACGGACGAGGCGGGGATCAGCATTGTCTCCAACCTGGCTGACGACATGTTTCCGGTGGTTCTTGACAAAAACCAGTTTACCCACGTGATCCTCAATCTCCTGCATAACTCTATCGAGTCTATCGAGATTTTCCGGGAGAAGTGCTCGGAGGATTTCGAGGGTCGCATAGTTATTGCCACCGCCGAGGAGGATGACGGGATAGAGCTGGTTATCCAGGACAATGGCGAGGGGATAATACCCGGGGACGAGGAAAAGATTTTCGAGCTTTTCTACACCACTAAACCGAAAGGCACTGGCCTGGGGCTAGGAATTGTCAAACGGACGGTGGACGATCACCGGGGAAACATCCGGGTCGAACAGATGGATTCCCGGGGAGCGCGGGTCATCATAACTTTGCCGCGCGGGCGTTTCCTCGAGTTCCAGGATACTGGCGCCAACCTGGAGGGTGGGATGGATGGGGGGGAAGTGAAAGACGATGACTAGCGTTAGCGAGCGCCTGCTTGAACTCAAGAAAAAACGTAACGCTATAATCCTCGCCCACAACTACCAGCTTCCGGAAGTTCAGGATGTGGCTGACCAGGTTGGCGACAGTCTTGGGCTTTCCCGCCTGGCCGCCAAGACCGAGGCGGAGGTGATTCTTTTTTGCGGGGTCCACTTCATGGCCGAGACCGCGGCCATCCTTGCCCCGGACAAGAAGGTTTTACTGCCCGACCTTAACGCCGGGTGTCCCATGGCCAACATGGTGACCCCGCGCCAGCTCCGGGAATGGCGAACGGCTCATCCCGGGGCTTATGTCATAACCTATGTCAATTCCTCCGCGGCGGTGAAGGCGCTTTCCGACATCTGCTGTACCAGCGCCAATGCGGTGGCGGTGGTTCAACAGGCACCGGAGGGGCGGGAGTTGCTTTTTGTTCCTGACCGCAATCTCGGTTTCTACGCCAGCCAGAAATCCGGCCGACCCCTTTCCCTGTGGAACGGTTTCTGTCCCACCCACGAGCGGATGCTGCCGGAAATGGCCGTAGCCGCCCGGGAGAAACACCCCGGCGCTATTCTCCTGGCCCATCCGGAATGTCGTCCCGGGTTACTTGCCCACGCCGACGCGGTGGCCAGCACCACCGGAATTCTCGACTACTGCCTGCAAAGCAACGCCAAGGAGTTTATCATCGCCTCGGAAATTGGCATGCTCCACCCCTTGCGGCGGGAAAACCCGGACAAGGTGTTCTACCCGCTGACCGAAGTGGCGGATTGTCCGAACATGAAGTTGAATACCCTGGAGAAAATTCTCTGGGCCTTGGAGGATATGGAACCAGAGGTGACGGTTCCCCCCGACATCGCCAGGCAGGCGTTTCAGCCGATAAAACGCATGCTGGAGTTGTGACCCCTATTTCTACGCCGTAAACAAGCAAGGGCAATCCCCGGTTACCCTGGTGATTCCCTTATTTCGGAGACGCATATGACTCCTTATGAAGTCAAGGGAATGTCCGACCTGGTGGCGGAGTTGGTGACAAGCTGCGCTGACAATCTGGCTATAAACCACGTTGAGGGGCACGACCTTCCCGACAAGGAATCGGTGGCGGCTATCCTCGACACCCTTCTCTCCATCCTCTTTCCGGGTTACCGGGAGGGGAAGGCGGTGCCGCGGGCTAATCTGGCCAATTATTTTTACGACCGGGCTAGCCAAGTGGGAGACCAGCTCTGGCGGCTCGCCGAACGCGCCTTTTCTTACGGTTGCCGTATCCGCCAGAAACCTGCCGAGGAATGCCGGGCCTGCGACCGGGCGGGAAGAGCGGTCGAACGCCTGCTGCAGTCGCTCCCGGCCCTCAGGAAGATACTTAAGGAAGACATGGCGGCCGCTTTCGAACGCGACCCGGCCGCGGTCAGCCACGATGAGATACTTTTCTGCTACCCAGGCATGGAGGCGGTAGCCACCCAGCGTCTGGCGCATGTTCTTTTCCAGGAGAAGGTGCCGATAATTCCCCGCATGTGGACAGAGCTGGCGCATTCCCGCACTGGTATCGACATCCACCCAGGGGCGGTTATCGGTTCGGGTTTTTTCATCGACCACGGCACCGGGGTGGTAATCGGGGAAACGACGCGCATTGGGAAAAATGTCACTCTTTACCAGGGGGTTACCCTTGGCGCCCACACGCCGGTGAAAGGCCAGGAGCTTAGGCTGGTGAAACGCCACCCAAGCATTGGCGACAACGTGGTTATCTACGCCGGCGCCACTATCCTGGGGGGTGAAACGGTGGTGGGTGAAGGCTCAACCATTGGCGGCAGCGTTTGGCTAACCGAATCGGTTCCTCCCCATACCCGGGTGATGGTGGTCAAAGACGATTTGGTGTTCAAATGACCCCAGGCCTCAGGGTCGGCATTACCTACGACCTTCGCGAGTTTTATCTCGCCAAGGGGTACAGTCCCGAGGCGGTGGCCGAGTTTGACAAACCCGGGACAGTGGCTGGTATCGAAGCGGCCCTGCTTTCCCTCGAGTGCCAAGTGGAGCGTATTGGCAACCTCGAAGCGCTAGTGCAGCGCCTTGCCAGGGGCGAAAGCTGGGATTTGGTGTTTAATATCGCCGAAGGCCTCTACGGCTACGCCCGCGAGGCGCAAGTTCCCGCTCTTCTTGAAGGTTACGCCATTCCCTGCGTCTTCTCCGACGCCTTTACCCTGGCCCTTTGCCTCCATAAGGCTTTTACCAAGAGCGTGATTCGCGACGCCGGTCTTCCCACTCCCGCCTTCCGGATTTTTCCCTCGCCAGGCTGGGAACTGGAGAGCGCCGGACTAACCTACCCCCTGTTTATCAAGCCAGTGGGGGAGGGCACGGGAAAAGGGGTAAGTGGCAGGGGTAAAATCAGCGAAGCGGCCGCCCTTGGCCCGGCGGTCCGGGAGTTGGCCCAGCGTTTCTCTCAGCCGGTGTTGGTGGAGGAGTTCCTCCCCGGGCGGGAATTCACGGTGGGAATTGTGGGAAGCGGGGAAAAAGCCAGGGTGCTTGGCGTAATGGAGGTTATTCTCCTCCCTAACGCCGAACCCGAAGTCTACTCTTTTGAAAACAAGGACCAGTACCTGGACCGGGTAGAATACCGCTTGGCTAGCGACTCCACGGCGCTAGCGGCCGGAGAGACCGCCCTCGCCTCCTACCGCCTACTGGGATGCCGGGACGGCGGCCGGGTGGACTTGCGTTCCGACCGGGAAGGGGTGCCTAATTTTATGGAGATAAACCCCCTGGCAGGCCTCGACCCAGTGCACTCCGACTTGCCGATAATCTGCCGGCTCCAAGGCATTGCTTACCAGGAATTGATTGGTTGGATTGTCGAATCAGCCTCTGAACGCCTACCGGAGAGGAAAAAAGGCCAGGGAAGTCAGGTGTCTTAGGCTAAGTTTTTCCCGCCTCCCGCCCCGCCACGGTTAAGAAGTTCCGGGTTATTCCCCTCGCTTCAGCTGCTCAGCAAGCAGGTTTTTGGTCAGTTCCACCGCTTCGTCAATAAGACTGTTAAACGCCTTCCCCCCCAGTCCCACGATGTGTAGACCGCAACGGTTAATGGGGATCAGGACTTTTTCCGCCCGACTTTTCCCTATCGCCTCGGCCATCCGGGGGGTGAGTTCCCCGAGCATGGCGTCCGCCGCCAGAATTCCCACCGGCCCCAGAATCACGTCAGCCCGCGCCACATTCACCACCACCGCGTTTTCCCCAGTGGCCCCGAGGTCAGCTCCGGCTTTTAGCATCAGGGAGGTGGCGAGAGAATTGGTGCCTAACACCAGAATCTCCACCGTTTTTTCCAGGGTGGGCCGGAGTTTTTCCACTAGCGCCTTCCCTACTCCGCCCCCTTGCCCGTCGATAACCGCCACGGTTTTTCTTTCTACCATAACGCCGTCTCCCTTTTGACTCGGGTCATTGTGTCCCTCCCGCCCGCCGCCTGGCTTAGACCGACACTGCCGCTACCCCTTCGCCAGCAAGGTCTGCGGCGAAGGGAGGGGAATAGGCAACTCCGCAGCGTGGGCAACCCTGGAGACGGAGCGGTGGCTCCAGTCCCGCTTCGCCCAACAGCTCCGGCTGGGTGAAAATATCCTGGGTCGCGCCGGTGGTTAGTATCCGGCCCTGTTTAAGAACAACCACCTGCTGGCAGGTGTCCCAGATCATGTCGAGGTCGTGGCTGGTAATGATCTTCAAGGGTTCAAGACTCGCGAGAAGGCGCATGGCGCGCCGCCGGGCCAGGGGATCCAGGGAAGCGGTGGGTTCGTCAAGCAGGAGGACGGCTGGCTGGAGGGAAAGGATGCTGGCCAGAGCCGCCGTGCGCTTTTCCCCCCCTGACAACTGAAAGGGCGGGCGCCGGGCCAGGTGTCCTATGCCGGTTTCCTCTAGGGCCGTCGTTACCCGTTCCTGCACTTCCGTCGCCGCCAGGCCCTGGTTACGAGGACCAAAAGCCACGTCCTCGGACACGCTAGGCAAAAACAACTGGTCATCCGGGTTTTGGAAAGCCAGACCTATTCGTCCCGGGGTGGTGGCGGGGTTAACCGGGGCTCTTCCCGCTTCCGCGAAGACAATTTCGCCGCTGTTTGGTTTAAGCGCTCCGGCCAGGAGAAGGAGGAGGGTGGACTTGCCGGCGCCGTTAGCCCCGACCACCCCGATGCTTTGCCGCCCGGATAGGGACAGGGACAGGTTGTCGATAACCTTTGGCCCACCGGGATAGGCGAAAGAAACACCCCTGGCCTCCAGTAAAACGCCATTCACCAAGGGAAAATCCTTTCCAGGCTTTGTCCAAGCCAGGACGGCAGGTCGTGGGTTCGGACCAGGGCGAAAAAGGCGAACCAGAGGAGTACATAAAGATAGTCCTGTGCCACCCAGGTGCCGGGTGGGACGGGGGACGGGTTGTGGGTGGCAAAACCTCGTAGGAGCATGGCCTGGTGCACCCTTCCGGCCCGGTCGTAAGTTCGTAGAAACAGGCCGCCAGCCAGGGAGCCCCAGTCTCCCAGGCGTACCCCGGTCCTTCTTCCCGAGCGCAGGCGGTAGGCGGTGAGGATGCGTTCCGTCTCCTCCAGCAAAACCAATATGTAACGATAAGTCAAGGCCATTTGTAAAACCAGCCAGGCGGGTACCCGTAGTTGGCGTAATCCCCGCCACAGACCGTCCAGCCCAAGTGTCGTTGTCAGCAGGAGCACCGAGGAGGTGGCGAGGGTTCCCCGCACCAGAAGGGAAAGGAAGACCAGCCAGCCCTGGGCGAAGACAAAGCCGGCCACAGTCACCGGACGGGTGTCAAGCCAAGGGTGGAGAATGCCCAAGCAAATGATGATGGGTTCCACCAACAACAGGAAGCTTGCTAGCCTTGCCAGGGAAAGCGGGGAAAATCCCCAGAGTAAGGCGGGGTAAATAGCTAGGGGGAGGAGGGCGGCCACCTGGTAGCGGGAGAAGGACATCAGGGTGACTAGAAAAGCGATGGCGACCAGGAAAACCGCCGCTGGCTGGCGGCGGTTAAGGGGAGTGGAGCGGCTGTCGGCCAGATGGTCGAAGTCGCGTAACCAGGTCAAGCATTGCTGGAGGATCGGCAAGGACTGCCCCCGCTTCGGTCTGGCTGACCCGGGAACCCGGCGTGGACGCCCCGGAGAAAACGCCCCGGTCATCCGGGCGTAGTGAAAACACCGCTCGCCGAGGGCTTAAGGCCCCCGGCGTCTGGCGATGGTTCGCGGTGGTCCCGCCCCGCACGGAGGGGGCTCGGGAATAACCCCGGGGTGGCTTAGCCGCTAGCGAGTCGGTGCCAGCGCGATACCACCAGGCCTACCAGGCCAGCCAGTAGCAGAGTAAGGGCGCTACCCACCACTCCCGCCAGGCTGGTGCCAGCGTTTACCGCTGGCCAGGCTTCCGCTTCCTCGGCTTCCAGGGAGGCTGGCTCTTCCGGGTCGGCCGGGAAGCCGTAGTCCGGGAGGATGGCGGTTTTTTCCTGCCAGACCGCCAGGGTGGAACGGATATCCGGTTCTGGCGTCACTTCCGCTTCGGCAGGGGCGGTTTTTTCCAACGCCCATTCTAGACCATCGGGAGACGGGGAGGCGAACCAGGAGAGGAAGCCTCCGACCAGCAGGGCTAGAACGGCCAGGCTTAAAAGGACACTCCGGCGCGAAAGAATGGCCGAACCAGCGCCGGTGCCACTTTGCCCGCTAGCTGGGGCGAGGATTTCCGGCCGTACCCGCCAGACATAGCAAACCAGAGCGGCGGTGGCCAGTCCCTCGACCACGCCAATCGCCAAGTGTATGGGTTGCATGAGGAGGATAAAGGCCCCTAGGCTTAGGCTGGTCACGCCTGAGAACAGGGTCTCCAAAACTACGCTAAAGGCTCCCAGTTGCAGGCCAACCACCGCCGCCACCAGTGAGGCTATCACTAGCCGCCGCCGGGTGGGTTGGGCGCCTCTTATGGGTAGGTAGAGGAGGGGATAAGCCAGGAAACAGGTGTAAAAACCGAGGTTAAATACGTTACAACCCCAAGCGAGAAGACCGCCGTCAGCGAAGAAGAGGCATTGGATAAGTAATACCGAGGCCAGGGTCAGGAAACCTCGCCAGGGCCCCAGGAGAATGGCCAGTAACAAACCCCCACCCAGGTGGCCACTGGAACCAGTGCCGGGGATGGAGAAATTGATCATCTGGGCGGCGAAGACAAAAGCCCCCATCACCCCCATCAGGGGAATGTCAGGTTGTTCGGGATTGTCGCGGATTTTTCTTGCCGAATGCGCCGCTAGTCCAGCTGTGGCGGCCCAAAACACCCCACCCACCGCCGGGGAAATCAAAGCGTCTGCCATATGCATGACCCACCTCCAGTGCAAAAAGAGAACGGGGCGTAAGCGTCTTACGCCTGTAGTCCCTTCAGGGGCGGGTTTGTGGGGAAAACACGAAATTGAGGTGAAAAAACAGGCCTTCATGGCCTTTTAAACGTTAAATATAGTGAAAATTGCCCGGTGGTCAAGGGAAAAACGACTAGTTTAGCGATAGGGAGAGTAGGTTTTCGCCACCACCCGCTCGCGGTGGTTTTCCCGGAGGGCGCGATGGCTGTCCCGCCAGTCCAGCATCTGGTGGATCACTCCGGTTTTCTCGAAGCGGCGGATGGAGGTGACGGCGGTGAAGGAGTTGATGTAGACATATTCCGCCCCGGTCTTAAGCCCGCGCCAGATTAGGTCGGTGGAAGTGCTGGTGGGGAGTACTTCGTCAAACCCGTTGATAGCCTGGAAGGTTTCGCGGTCAATCACTATCACTCCGCCGGGGGAGTGGCAGCGCCGGCGGTGGGTGATAAAATTGGCGAGCAGGAAACAGAGCTTGACCACGCCGCCGCCCCGGTCAGGCCAACCCGGCACGGTTCCAACGTAGTGGGGAACGCCCGCCACCGCTTCCCGGAGCTGGCGTAGCGACCCCGGGGGAAGGATGGTGTCGGCGTCGACAAAAACCAATTCCTCCCCTTTAGCCATTCCCGCCCCGAGGTTTTTCCCAAAGCCGATGCCGGAACGGGGATCCTCGACCAGGCGGACCGGGTAACGGGTAGCAACTTCCCGGGAGTTGTCCTGACAGCCGTTCAGGCCCACCACCACCTCGAATTCCTCGCCCGGTCCTGCTTGGGCCAGGATACTCTCCAGGGTTTTGGCAAGCGCCGCCTCTTCGTTATGTACTGGCACTATCACGGAAAGGCTGGGCCAGGGGTAATCGGGGCGGTCAAGGCCAAGGCGCTGGCGACGCGCCTTTTCCCGGCGCTCAGCCTGGTCGAGACGTAGACCTCGCCAGTAAAACAGGAGGCCAAACAGCTGGGGCAGGAGGACGGCGAAGCTACCCAGGTGCAGGGCGTAAACCGCGAGGATAAGCGCCCCGGCCAGGGAGAGGTGCCAGTAGACCCGGGGGATTCTTGGTCGGCCGCTTTTTTCGGAAGCTAGCCATTGCGCCAAGAGGCGGGAGAAAAAGAGGAATTCCCCGGCGAGACCGAGAAGCTCCCAGTAGTCCCAACGCATGCTGGCAAACATGGGAATGCTCCCCGCTGGCGGTTTTGGCTAGATTTCCATCTTTTCGCCGGGGGAAAGCGCCACCACTCCGGACGGGACGGGAGAGATTAGGCCAGGCAGGAAATAACCCGCCCGGTGGTCGGAAATTTCACTGTCGTTCATGTGGATCAGGAACCATTTCCCAGGTTTAAGCCGGGACAGTAGTTCCCCCGCGCCTGAGCCGGCCCAAGGACAGAGGAAAAGGGCGTCTAGTTGCCCCAGGCGAGCGATGTCCAGAGGTTGGGTAAGCTCGTTGTCAGCGTCGTGGTACACCCGGACACCCGGCATTTCCAGGAGGTAACTGTTGTGGCCGCTGGCGTGATAGGTGCGAAAGGCGGTTAGGCTTAGTTCACCCAGTTTTTTTTCCACCGCGTCCGGGGGTTTTTTCCCTTCGCGAGGCTCTAGGGAAAGGAGACGCTCGGCCGGGATGTCTTGGCGGAAAAAACGGACCGCCGCCTCAGGACCAGCCAGTACCGCCGAGGATTTTTTTAGATAAGCCAGAGTTTTACGAGTATCCAGGTGGTCGGGGTGGGCATGGGTTATTAAGACCAGGTTGGCGGGCGGGGTCTCCGCCCCGCCGAACCAGACGGGTCTACCACCCACCCCCCCTACTTCCTGGAAAAAGGGGTCGATCAGGATTTGGGCGCTGTCGGTTTTCAGATAAACGGCGGCGTTGCCGCCCGAGGTAACGCTAAGGGTCATCAGGGTTGCCTTTGGCTGGGAAAGTTGCGTTGAGGCTAGAGGTCGTCTACGGCGTAGATACGCTCCAGCTCCAAGAGCGGCTCGTTGCAGAGCTGGGTAATAAGGTCGGGTGGCACCGCCTGCGAAGTGCCAATCACCATGGAGGCTTTCTTGAGTTTCTTCAGTATCCCCACCTGCATGTTTTCAATGTTGATGCCACGTTCCCCCAGGATAGTACCAACCCGGCCGATGATGCCGGGTTTGTCAGGGTAGCGTAGAAACAGCATATGGCGGTCAAGGCGCACTTCGATGTCGGCGTCGTCAATTTGGATAATCCGTTTACGTCCGTCCTGGTAAACAGTGCCAGCCAGATTGGTGGCTTTTTCCGCCCCGTCCTGCACGCCCTTGACCAATATGGCGACATGGTCGATGCGAACTGAACCACTGGCCTTGCTTTCGTAAGTAAGGTTGGAGCGGATGCCGCGCTGCTGGGCGAGGTGGCCGGCGTTGATGTCGTTCACCCCTTCCACTCCGTAGCGGTCGAGAATACCCATCACCGCTGCCGAACGGATAATGCCGCCGTCCTTGCCGGCGAAAAACTCCCCGGCCAGGTGGACGTTAACCTCGCTTACCGGGGCATTCACTAGGTAAGCGGCGATACGTCCCATCGAACCCGCCAGTTCGGCATAGTTCCGGAGGCTCTCGTCGGGGGAGAAGGTGACGTTGACGGCGTTGGTGATGCGTCCGGACTGGAAATAATCCACCACCTGTTCCGCCAGTTGCCGCCCACACCGTTCCTCCGCCTCCTCGGTTGACGCCCCGAGGTGCGGCGCCAAAGTGATGTTCTTCACTCCGAACAACGGTCCTTCGGTCAAGGGCTCCTGGGTGAAGACATCGAAGCCAGCGGCGGCCAAACGGCCGTCCCGCACCGCCTCGGCCAGGGCCACCTCGTCGATAATCCCTCCCCGGGCGCAATTGACCACCCGGGCGCCTTTTTTCATTCCGGCGATACGTTCGCGGGAGAGGAGGTTGCGGGTTTGGTCGGTGAGGGGGGTGTGAAAAGTGACGAAGTCAGCCCGGGCCAGGAGGTCTTCAATAGTCGGGCAGATTTCCACTTTCAACTCACCCGCCCGTTCGGTCGGGAAATAGGGGTCGAAGGCTATTACGTGCATGCCGGCCGCCTGCATGACCTTCACCACGTGTTGCCCGATTTTCCCCATCCCAACCACCCCCAAAACCTTGTCAAAGACCTCTATCCCCACCAGTTCTTTTTTGGCCCAGTTGTGCTGTTGCATCAGGGCGTCAGCGCGGGCGGTGTTGCGGGCAGTGGCAAAGAGAAGGGCAATCGCTTGCTCGGCGGCGGAGACAGTGTTGCCGAAGGGGGTGTTCATGACGATTATCCCCTTTTCGGTCGCCGCTCGCTTGTCAATGTTGTCGGTGCCTACCCCAGCCCGGCCGATCAGCTTCAACCGGTCGCTAGCCGCCATAATGGCGGTACGGGTAAACTGGGTGTTGGAGCGGACAAGGACGGCGTCGAAGTTGGCGATGTTAGCCACCAGCTCGGCTTCCTCGAATTTTCCCCGCGCCACCACGTTACTGGCGCCAAAATACTGTTTCAGAATTTCCAGGCCGCTTCCCTTGATGTGGTCGGCCGCCACGATGGTGTAATTGGGCATGGTTCAACTTTTCCTTTAATAATGCTCGCGGGAAACCCCTCGGGTCAACGGGGTAGGGTTGGCTTAAACAAGCGCCGCTGAGACACTGCTGGTCACAGCCCGGGGTAAAGCGGGTGGTGGCGACAGAGTTCAAGCACTTCTTCCGCCAAAGCCGCCAGCTTCCGGTCGTCCTCGGGGTTGGAGAGAGCCTGGTGGATCAGCCGGGCCGTCTCCACCGCCTCGGATTTGCCAAAGCCACGGGTGGTTATGGCCGGGGTGCCGACGCGGATTCCGGAAGACTTCAGGGGCGGCAGGGTGTCAAAAGGTATCTGGTTCTTGTTTACAGTTATCCGCACCCGGGAAAGTATGTCCTCCGCCGCCTTGCCGGTCAGTCCCCGAGAGGCCACGTCCACTAGGAGCAGGTGGTTGTCAGTGCCACCGGAAACCAGGCGGAAGCCGGAGCGGAGGAACTCCTCCGCCATGGCCTGGGCGTTGTCCAAAGTACTCTGCATATAGGTTTTGAAAGCCGGAGTGCCAGCTTCGTGGAAGGCGACAGCCTTGGCGGCGATAATGTGCATCAGTGGCCCGCCCTGCATACCGGGAAACACCGCCGAGTCGATCTTTTTGGCAAACTCTTCCTTACAGAGGATAAACCCCGAACGCGGACCGCGGAGGGTTTTGTGGGTGGTGGAAGTGACCACGTCAGCGTGGGGAATGGGGCTTGGATGTAACCCAGTCGCCACTAGACCGGCGATGTGGGCCATGTCGACCATTAGGTAAGCTCCGACCGCGTGGGCGATTTCGGCGAAACGGGCGAAATCAATGCGGCGGGGATAGGCGGAAGCGCCGGCGACAATGATCTGGGGCTGGAAATCGCGGGCGGTTTTCTCTAGGCCGGCGTAGTCGATGGTTTCTGTCTCCCGGCTCACTCCGTAGGAGGCGATTTTGAAGAGGCGGCCAGAGAAGTTCAACTTGTAGCCGTGTGTCAGGTGGCCGCCGTGCGAGAGGTCCATACCGAGAATTTTGTCCCCGGGGTTGATAAGGGCTAGGTAGGCGGCCAGATTGGCAGGCGAACCGGCGTGCGGCTGGACGTTGGCGTGCTCGGCCCCGAAAAGCGCCTTGACCCGCTCGATCGCCAGCGCCTCCGCCTTGTCGATCTCTTCGCAACCCCCGTAGTAACGCCGTCCAGGATAGCCTTCGGCGTATTTGTTGGTAAGGCAGGAACCCTGCGCCGCAAGCACCGCCGGCGAAGTGAAGTTTTCCGAGGCGATCAATTCGATACCGTCCCGTTGCCGCCTGAGTTCAGCTTCGATGATGCTGGCTATTTCGGGATCGCTTGTCTGGAGGCTCTGGTTCATGGGGGATTCCTCGCTGTCAGCCAATGTCTGGGACCCGGGTGGAGACTGACCTCGGCTACCCGGGTCAGCCAGGAAAAAGGGCTATTATAGACGGAAAGGGACGGGGAGGCAATTATTTCAACAGAAGAAACGGGTGGGTAGTCCCCGGGACTTAACCGGACGGAGGGTGGCCGGGGCGGCGCTGGGGGGGAAGGCAGTCCAGCCGCGGCGCGGTCTTTGGCCAAGGCGGGCGGATTTTACCTGGGGTCGGGGCGGGGTAGCGGCGGGAAAGACAGGCCGCCGGGCCGGGCGGTTTTTTTGCTTACCGCTAGGCCGGAGGGGCCGCCTGGCAGACCAGACCGGGGTGCTGACCCGGGGCGGTGAGGCTTTTTCCAGAACCAAGTCGGCAAAGGTCCCGTTTTGCCGCGCTGTCAACACTCCCTGCCGCAACATCTCGAGGACGGCGATGAAAAAAGCGACTATTTCCTGGCGATTGGCATTGTCAGACAGGAGGTGGGAAAAACGGGTCTTCCCGGTCTGGGTGAGCACCGCGCCAATTTGCTGGATGCGGTGGGCCAGCGGGATTTCCGATTGGACCCGTTCGAGTGGCTTGATTTTCTCAAGCAGGGCTTGGACCGCGGTAAACAAAGCGGCCGCGTCCAGAACCACCGGGTCGGGCGTGTCTTCGCCTAGGGACAGTTCCGGTTGCCGCCAGAGGTGGTGGGGAAAGCGTTTCTCCTGTTCCTCAGCCAGGCCGTCAAGAAGCCGGGACGCTTCTTTAAGCTGGCGGTATTCCAGGAGGGCCTCCACCAGGCCAGAACGAGGATCCAGATCGGTAACCTCTTCCTCGCTATCGTCATTGGCAGGTGTTTCCTCGGGGGGGAGGAGCAGGCGGCCTTTTATCTCCACCAGGCGGCTGGCGAGGTCGAGGAATTCGGTCGCTTCTTCCAAGTCGACTAGCCCCAAGCCGTCTATTTCCGCCAGGTATTGGCGGGTGAGACGGGCGATAGGGATGTCGTGGATATCCATTTCGTCGCGGCGGATAAGATGCAACAGGAGATCCATTGGCCCGCTGAAAGTGTTGGCGATGTCGATTTTACGGCTCATATTCTTACCTTGGGTACGATTCTACGCCGGGGCCTGGGGGGGAAACGGTGGGGGAGGAAAGCGGGTAACGCGTGGACCTTAGCCACCTAATTTCCCGGCTTCGTTAGGCATGGAGTTACGTTTACGCATCAATAGCTCCTTCCCTTTGGCCGGTTCATCAGGGTAAAGCCGGAAGTGTTCCATCATGTTACGCAGAGTTTCCGCCTGGCGAAGGAGAGCAATGGCGGCGGAGGCGGTGTCGCCCGCGGTCATGGTGTTGTGCTGGGTGACCCGGTCAATTTGGGAGAGTCCGGAGGCGATTTGACTAATCCCCTGCGACTGCTCGTTGGAGGCCTTGGCGATTTCCCGGAAAAGCTCGGCTACCTGGGCGGCGTTGGCGACAACTTCCCGGAGCGACTTGTCGGTGTGCTCGACTAGGAGGACGCCCTTCTGAATCTTCTCCACGGTTTTACCAACCATGACCGAGGTGTCCTTGGCCGCCTTGGCGCTACGTCCTGCCAGACTCCTGACCTCGTCGGCGACAATGGAGAAGCCGCGGCCGTGGCGTCCGGCCCGGGCCGCTTCCACGGCGGCGTTCAGGGCGAGGAGGTTAGTCTGGAAGGCGATGTCGTCGATTAGCTTCACTACCTTGGCGATTTGCCCACCAATGTCCTCGATATCCTTCATGGCGCCGATCAACTCGGCCACCGAGGCGTAACCCTGGTCAGCCGCGGTCCGGCTGTCGGTAGCCATTTTGTCCGCCTTGTCAGCGTTGGAGGCGTTGGCGCGGGTCTTTTGGCTAATCTGGGAAATGGAGGCGGATATTTCCTCCAGTGAAGAGGCGGTCTCCATGGCGCCCTGCGAAAGGGACTGGCTGGCCTTGTTGATGGCGCCAGCGTCGGTGGTGACTTTGTTTACCGCCGAGTCTACCTTGATCAGGGCGTCCTTGGTGGTGTTCACCATGGCCATCACCGCTAAACCTAGTTCGTCCTGGTTCGAGCGCAAAGCCACTTCAGAGGTGTAGTCGCCATTGGCAACGGCGCGGGCGACGGCGACTTCCATACGCTGCGACTCGATAAGCTGTTGCACCGCCCGGGCCAGGAGACCGATTTCCCCGTTGTGGCGGAGGAAACTGAAGTCGACGTTGTCCCGGAGATTTCCGTTGGCGACAGTGGCGATGTAGTTGACGCACCTCAAGATGGGGTTACTGATGTGGATGGAGAGGAGAATGGAGGCGATAATGGAAATCAGGAAGGCTGATATGACCAGGACTATCTGCCAACGTTGGCTTATCTGTATCGACTGGACTGAGGATTCGATGGCGCTAACCGCGTTCTCCCGGATGGCGTCCATCAGCTGGTCAAGTATCTTGATGGTCTGGGTGCGCTGCTCGCTCACCTCGGTGAAAGCGAGGTTGAAGGCGTGGTTGATGATGCGGTCAAACTGGCGCCCGCCCCGGATGCCTTGGTTAAGGAGATCCTCCTGATCGGACAGAGCGGTGGTGAGTTCGGCCCGTTTCTGGGTCAGTTCCAGGTTTGAGTCCCGGTAGGAGCGCCACATTTGCATTTCACTGTCGCTGTGGGACAGATCCTCAAAAGCCAGGGAGGCCTGTTCGATTTCCCGGTTGGACGACTCGATTGACTCGTAATAAGAGCGACGGGTGCCTTGGTCAGAGAGCTGGCGGATGAGAAGGGTGCGTTCAGCCACGAAAATATGGTTCTGCTCCTCCATAATCTTGTTAATCAGAAGCACCGCCTGCAGATTGTCATGCCCGATGCGGCGTATATTCTTTTCCAGGGTGTTAAAAGGGTATATGCCGACCACGCCGGATAGGAGGGCAACCAAGGATATGCCAATGAAGCTGACAATCAGCTTCATTTTTATGCTAACCAAAAGCCCGGAGAAAAATTTCATGAATAGTTATCCCAAACTAGTAACACGACATAACATCACCGGGGGATGCGCTTTCCCCGCTAAGGCAAAAAAGTATTTATGGTGAACCCTTGCCACTGGCGGATAGCGCGCCACCGGCACCAAACATTAACCCCTAAGCATACACGCGAAAGAGTTTATTTGTCAAGCAAAGGATTCCCGGGCCAAGGGAGTTCACCCAGTCCTATTCCGCCAGGCAACCGGCGCAAGTTGACTCTGGAGCGGCGACTTTCTGGGCGTCAGTGTCACTTAATTCCTTGCTGTAGGCATCGGCGATGGCGCAGAGGGCGTCATAATGCGGCCCAATGATGTCCTCCGCCCCCTCATGGGTGCCGAAGAGCCCGTATTTGGCGACAATTTCCTTCAAAATTTCCGGATGATCAATCTGGGGACAGGGACGCCGGAGATCGGTGTGGAAGGGCGCCCGGGAACGCATCTCGCGGAAGCACTCCGAACGCACGCACTCACCCAGGCTTTTGTCATGGATGGAATCCTTGGCGAAATGCACAAAGACGCAGGGTTCGACATAGCCCCGGGCGGTAATATGGAGATAGCGCCGACCCCAGGCCAGGCAACCGTCGACCGCGTCGCCGTCATTCCAAAAATCAAACACCAGAATGGGCTTGTCTTTACGAACGGCTTGGATGCGTTCCCGGCGTTCTAGGCGCTGCTCTGCAGTCGGGACCAGTTTAAAGTCGGGTTCGCGTCCAATGGGGATGTACTGGAACACCCAGCCGAAAGCCGCCCCCGCCGCCACCATGGTGTTAAAAAAGGCGTCGGAACAGGTGTAGTCGTGGTTGTTACGGGTGTGGGTGAGGCTAAAGCCAAAAAGAACGCCATTTTGGTTAAGGTTGGCCATGGCCGACATTACCCGGTCGTAGGCGCCTTCCCCCCGCCGGGCGTCGGTGAGTGAACGGTCGCCCTCTATCGAAATGGCGGGATAGATGTTGCCCAGATCCGCGAAGCGTTTGGCCATAGCAGCGTCAATACGTTGTCCATGGGTGTAAACCAGGAAAAACATGTCGTCAAATTCGGCGGCGATCTCCTCCAGGTGGGGCCAAAAAGTGGGTTCGCCGCCGGTGATGGCGATGAAGTAGATACCCATCTCGTCCCTGGCCTCGCGGAGAATTTCCCGCACCTTGTCCGGGTGGAGCGACTGGTTCTTGGGGTATTTCCAGGCGTAACAGCCGCTACAGTGGAGGTCGCAGGCCATGGAGGGGGAAATCAGGAGGAAAAAGGGAGGCACTTCACCATGGAGCGCAAGGTAACTCCGACGCGTCTCGTCGCCGACATGGATGGCGTGGAAAAACAGGTTGAAGGCGAGTTTCTGCTGGGTGGCCCGGGACAGGCTGGGAAACTTGCGTTTCGCCATGTCAAAAAAGCCGCGGGCAGCGTCGACCCGGCGCTCCAGTTCCTCGGGGCTACCCTGATGCTGTTCGCTCATGCGCTTGATGCCGGCTCGGCTCAAGTGATCCATAATGCCGATAAGGATGTCGGGGGAGAGTTTGGAAAGAGTGGGGAGGAGGGTGGACATTCCTTTGGCAGCCAGGTAATTAGCGAGACGCTGAACATTTAGCATACAAACTCCGCCGGGCAATTTTTTGGGGAAAAAAAAGGTGGCCGTTTCAGGGGAGTTAACGCCACGGGTGCTTTTATAGATCAAATTATAGCCGATTCCGGCCTTTAAGCAATGATTGTTTTCCACCCGCTGTCTGGCTGGGAAACCATGGGGAGCACTGGTTTGGCCTTTCTAGCTAGCTCCGGCCTGGCACCTCGCCGTTTACCAGGAGGCAAGGGGGAAACACAGTGGGGACAAGACAAAATCCCCCGGCCGCCCAAGGGGTGGCCGGGGGAGGGAAGTGAAACGAGGCGTTGTCGCTAGCGGTAGCTAATAGCCTTACTAGTAGAGCACCTGCTTCGCATCGGTGGAATCAATGTTGTCCTTGGTGACAAGAATGATGCCGGTGTCGATGTCCTTGTCCAATTTCTTGCCGTCAATCGCGTCCATGGCCGCCTTTACCCCGAGGTAGCCCATGTTGTAGGAGCTTTGCACCGCTATGCCCTGGAGGGTGCCATCACGGACGAAACCCTGCAAATTCTGGTCGCCGTCGAAACCGATTGCCACCAGTTTTCCGCTCATGCCCTGGGTCTTAATGGCGCGGCCCATGCCGATCGCGGTGGGTTCGTTGGCGCCGAAAATACCAATGAGGTCAGGGTTCGCGGCCAAAACATCGGTGGTCTGGTTCATGGCGGTGATCATGTCGGCGTTGGAGTAATAGGTGTTGACGATGGTGAGTTTGGAGTTTTTCTCGATGTAGGAACGGAAACCACCAACCCGGCCGATTTCGGAACCAACCCCGGCGATGTAGGACATGATGGCGATTTTACCAGTTTTGCTGGGACCGCCCAGGCGGGTGATGAGTTCCTTGGCACAAAGTTCGCCCGCCGCCTGGTTGTTGGTGGCGAGGAAGGAAGTGTAGAGGTCGTCGCCGTTGATGAGGGAGTCAATGATAATTACGGGAATCCCGGCGGCCTTGGCTTTACGGAGGGGCGGGACCAGGGCGTCGGGGTCGCTGGGGGCAAGAACCAGCGCCTTGACGCCACGGTTCACCGCGTTGTCGACCATGTTGACTTCATCTTCGATCCGGGTTTCGGCTTCGGGACCGTTGAAGGAGATGGTGATGTTTTTGCCAGCCGCTTTCAACTCCTTTTCGGCGTTGGAGGAACCCAGGTTGACATTTTGCCAAAAACTTGAATTCAAAGTCTTGACGATGACGGCGATCTCGTCGGCGGCCTGGGCGGACGTCCAGCCAACCACCACCATCGCTAGTGTTGCCAACCAACCAATTTTCCTAATTCCACGCATTTCAGTCTCCTTGAAAAAATCGACAAACCTTCCCGGGCAGGCTCCGGATACGCTCCGGCAAGGCCCGGGAAAGGGGGATGACCTCAGGTGTTTTTACGGTTGCGCAACTGGTCGGTGCTGACGGCGATTATTATCACCAGTCCAATGATGATCTTCTGGACAAAGCCTTGGACGCCGAGCATATTGAGACCGTTACGGAGGACGCCGATGATGAAGGCGCCGATGATGGTGCCAGAAATTGTTCCCACCCCGCCCATGAGGCTGGTTCCACCGATTACCGCCGAGGCGATGGCGTCCATTTCGAAGGCGTCGCCAGCGGTTGGTTGCACCGTGACCAGACGGGACATGGTTATAATGCCGGCGATTGCCGCGAAGAAGCCGCAGATGATGTAGGCGGCAAATTTGATCGCCACCACGTTGATTCCGGAAAGGCGGGTCGCCTCCTCGTTGGAACCGACCGAGTAAATGTAACGCCCTAGCCGAGTGTTGGCCAGGATGTAGTAGAAGATGATGGCCAGGATGACCATCAGGGTGACTGAAAAGGGGATGCCTTCAAAATCCACCACCTGGTTGCCGTTGTCGAGTATCTTGTAGGTCCTGAACATGGCGCCGTTACCTAGCCAGCCGAAGGTTTCTTCCGGTAGGCCAGGTATGGACCGGGCGTCGGTGGCCAGTAACCCCGCTCCCCTGACTATCTGCATCATCCCCAGGGTAGCGATGAAGGGTGGCAGTTTTAGGTAGTTCACCATGGCGCCGTTAAGGAAGCCGCAAAACATGCCGGTTAGGACTCCAGCGACTAGGGCGCTAGGAACTGACCAACCGGCGTTCTTGATTAGTAGTCCCGCCGCCACGCCGGAAAGGGCCAAGACCGAGCCGATGGAAAGGTCGATACCGCCGGTGATTATGACAAAGGTGACGCCAATCCCGGCCAGGGCGATACTGGTGGTCTGGATAGTGATGCTGATCATGTTGGCCCGGGTAGGGAAATTCTTGGAAATCAGGGAAAACACCAGGATAAGACCCAGAAGTCCCGCCAGGGCGGCGAATTTCTGGAGCAGGTCGGCGTTAAAAGTGTCACGGAAGTCCTTAGGCATGTGCTTCCTTTCTTGAGTTTTCCCGCCGGGGCGTTCCGGGCGGTGGCCCTGCCAGCCAACAAAGGGTTACAGACCGGCGGCTTTTTGCAGTATCTTTTCCTGGGTGGCTTCGGAACGGTCAAAGATGGCGGCGATACGTCCCTGGCACATTACCATAATCCGGTCTGACATGCCGAGTATTTCCGGTAGGTCAGAGGAGATCATGATTACGCCAGCGCCGCTAGCGGCGAGCTGGTCCATCAGTTCATAAATGGAAAATTTCGAGGCCACGTCGATGCCGCGGGTCGGCTCGTCGAAGAAGAGGATTTTGGCGTTGCGGAAGAGCCATTTGGCGATAACCACTTTCTGTTGGTTGCCGCCGGAGAGGTTTTTCACCGCCTTGCTGATGCTGGGGGTGCGGATGTTCAGTCTTTGGATAAAGCGCTCCGCCACCTCTTTCTCGCGGCTTTTGTAGATGCGCCCGCTGCGGCTTGACACTTCCTCCAGAAAGGCCATGGTGATGTTTTCCTTCACCTGCATGCCTAGCGCCAGGCCAAAGGACTTGCGGTCTTCGGAAAGATAGCCGATACCGTTACGGATGGCGTCACGGGGGGTTTTCACCACCACCGGCTTGCCATCTACCCGGAGTTCGCCCCCGCTCACCGGGTCGGCTCCGAAAATGGCCCGGGCGAGTTCGGTGCGTCCCGCCCCCATTAATCCGGCCACCCCGAGTATTTCTCCGCTCCGTAGTGAAAATGACGCCAGCGCCGTTTCGCCCCGGCGCTGGTAATCTTTCACCTCCAAGATCACCTTGTTAGACGGTTTGGCTTTTTTCTCGGGGAACTTGTTTTTCATTTCCCTCCCCACCATGCGTTTGACAATTTCACCCATGTTGAGGTCGGCGTAGTTGTCGGTGGAGATGTATTGGCCGTCGCGTAAAATAGTTACCCGGTCGGCGATAGACTTGAGTTCCTCCAGCCGGTGGGAGATGTATATTATCCCCACCTTTTGGCTGCGTAGAGTCCGGATGACCCGGAAGAGCTCCTCGATTTCCGCCCCGGTGAGGGCGGAGGTCGGCTCGTCCATGATCAGCACCTCGGAATTATTGCTCAGAGCCTTGGCCACTTCCACCATCTGCTGCTTGGACACGGCGAGGTTTTTTATCAGGGAGCGGGGGTCCAGGTGGGTGTTTAGGCCGCCGAGGATTTTTTCCGCCGCCGCGTTCATTTTTTTGTCATTGATGTGAAAACCCCATTTAAGCGGTTCTTTCCCGAGGAAAATGTTTTGGGCAACGCTTAGATGCGGGATGAGGTTTAGCTCCTGGTAGATAATGCTGATGCCAGCCTTTTGGGAATCCAGGGCGCTACTAAAGGTGATGGGGTTGCCCTTGAAGGTGATGCGGCCACGGTCAGGCTGGTAGACGCCGGAGAGGATTTTCATCAGGGTTGACTTGCCGGCACCGTTTTCTCCAAGGAGGGCGTGCACCTCTCCTTCCCTGAGGTCCATCCGGACCTTGTCCAGGGCGACAACGCCGGGAAACGACTTGGAGATGTCTTCGACTTTGAGGATGGGTTCCATTTTGAGGGTTGGTTCCATGGACTCTCCCGCCAAAGGGTTGTCTCGTTCCACCGCCCCGGGCCAGAGAGCCCCAGTCCCCGGCAGGAGGCAAAACGGGTAACGGGGTGGGTGGTGAAGGGGGAGGGAAAGACAAAGGCTGGCTTTCCCCACCAAACAGAAATGGACTAAGGGTATTAGGCGACAAGGGAAAATGCAGGTGACTAAAGATATTGCCAAGCGTTTAGGCGGCTACCAGGATTGGGGACGGTGTTATTTAACTGGGGAAGCCGGGAAAATTGGGCCGTGAGTGAAGTGGATGGTTTTCCAGTAGAGTTTAATTTTAAGGCTACGCTTAATTTTTGCAACAGGTTAACTCCAATTATTATCTCGCCCTGGGCAAAGGGGGGGGGGTTAGGTGGCGAGTCGCCTCGCCTTTGTTTGTTCCGGCGGGACGGTTGTTTTTCCCCTGGGTGGCCCTTTTGGTCCAGTACTTTTCGCCATGACGCAAAGGCACCGGAGCGGACAAAGTTCGCAAGCGGGTTTCCTCGCCTGGCAAAGGGCGCGGCCGTGGGCGATCAGGCGGTGGCTAAAGCCGCCCCAGGCGGCGGGTGGCAGAAGCTGGCGGAAAAGCGCCTCGATTTTTTCCGGGTCGTCCAAGTGGTGGAAACCCAGGCGGCGGGTCAGGCGGCAGAAATGCGTGTCACACATGAGGCCGGGTTTTCCAAAGGCGTTAAGAAGCACGCAATTGGCGGTTTTACGGCCGACGCCCGGGAGGGTGACCAGGTCTTCCAGCCGCGGCGGAACTTTCCCCTGGAAACGCTGGAGAATGCCGATAGCGCTGTCCCGGAGGTGGCGGGACTTACGGCCAGCCAGACCCAGGGGGCGGATAATGGCGGCGATTTCCGCTAGGTTAGCCCGAGACAAGGCTTCCGGATCGGGAAAGACCCGAAACAGGGTCGGGGTGACCTGATTCACCTTCTGGTCGGTGGTTTGGGCCGAGAGTGTGGTGGCGACCAGGCACTGGAAAGGGGTGGTGAAATCCAGGGTACACCTGGCGTCAGGATAGGCGGCGGCAAGAAGGCGTTCCACCCGGGCGGCTTTGTTCCGCAGTCGAGCGCTTGGCCCGGCGGGCGTTTTTTTGCCAGGTCTGGGGGAGGGCAAACACTGCCTGTCTACCGCCACGCGGTTAGAGGAAAATAGCTTTGAGGATAAAGATGATGGAAATAATCACCACCACTGAATTAAGGTCCCGGAACTTGCCGGTGCAGACTTTGATAAGGAAGTAGGAAATCCAGCCGTAGGCCAAACCGTCCGAGATGCTCCAGGTCAGGGCGGTGATCATGGTGCTGATCATGGCGGGTAACCCGATCGAGATGTCGGAAAAGTTGAGGTTGAAGGAGGCCTGAACCAGAAACATGCCAACCATGATCATGGCGGGGGTGGTGGCGGCGGAGGGGATGATCAGGAAGAGGTTGGAGAAGAAGAGGGCGCCGATGAAGCAGGCGGCGATAGACACGGCGGTGAGACCGGAACGCCCGCCCGCTGCCACGCCAACTGAACTCTCGGCGTAGGTGGTGACGGTGCTGGTCCCGAGGCACGCCCCGATAACAGTGCCTACCGAGTCGGTGATGAAGCAGCGCGACAGGCTGGGAGTGTAATCATGGACGTCACTAACCCGGTTGAGGATTCCCACAAAGGTCCCCAGGCTGTCAAAGATGTCGACAAAGAGGAAGGTGATGATGATTATCAGGAAATCGAGATTCAGGAGCTGGAGGAAATCAAGGCTGAAGTGGAAAAAAATCGGGGCCAGGGATGGCGGGGCGGAGAAGAATCCCTGTTCCTGGAGGATGGTCCAATTGGTGACGGCGTGGCCGGTGGCGGGGTCCTGGACAAAAACCCCGAGCAGGGAGGTGAGAAGGATTCCCAGGATCATTCCGCCTCGGATACGCATGGCCATGATGACGGCGGTCAGGATGATCCCGATGGCGGCGACAAAAGTGGGGCCTTGACGGAGGTCAGCCAGGCCAAGAAAAACGTCGGTTTTGACAATAATGCCGGCATTGACCAGGCCCATGGAGGCGATCATAAAGCCGATGGACATGCCTATCGCCGCCTTGAGGCCGTCGGGGAGGCCGTTGATAATGGCGGAGCGTAAACCCAGTAAACTGAAGCCAAGGAAAAACAGGCCGGAGAGAAGGGTGGCGGTCAGGGCTTCTTGCCAGGTGTAACCGTGGGCGATCACCACCACATAGGTGAAGAAGGCGTTTATACCCATGCCGGGGGCAAGGGCGAAGGGCATGTTGGCGTAGAAACCCATCATCAGGGTGGCGATGATGGTGCTAATGGCGGTGGCGGTGAAGACAGCGCCACGGGGCATGCCGGAGCTAGCCAGGATTGCCGGGTTTACCGCCAGGATATAACACATGGTGAGGAAGGTAGTGATGCCGGCCAGAATTTCCGTAACGGGGTTGGTGTTGCATTCCCTTAGCCGGAAAAGGCGTTCAAGCATTGTTCCATCTCCATGAGTTGCAAGGCTGGCAGGGGGGCCTGGGTCACTGCCCGGTCAAGCCAGCGGGGTGAGTAAAACCAGCTTCGCTACCTAAAACGGTAGACAAGACCGGGGGCGGCAAAAGCCGCCCCCGGGTTATAGGAAAAGAAAGCTAAGGCCGCGCCTTCGCAGGTGCCGGGTTACCGGAATTGGTGGTTATCCGAAACAGGGGTTTGCCAGGTTTGCTAGTGGCGCTGTCGGCGGTAGCGGGTTTGCCAGCCCGGTTGGGCGCTTCCGGGCGCTCCGGAGGGGAAGGCAGAAGGAAGATGTCCGGAGTGCTACTTGGACTGGGTTCAGTCTCCCGCCGGGCGACCAGGATTTCCTCTGGGAGCGTGGCGATGATACTGTCGGAAAATCCCCCGGCCAAAATCGGGGCGGGGGTGCTTTCGTCAGGGGCGGCCGGGGCGGGGGGCAGCGCAACTGTCTCCCGGGGGGCGGCTGGAAGTGGTTTAAGCCCAGTCACCGGACGTCTAGCGGCCGGAGGGACCGGGGGGTTGGAAGAGGTTTTCGGCATCGCGGGGAGGCTGACTGGCTCATCCAGCGTCTCCGTCTCCGGGGAGGCAAACTCGGTGATATTGGCTATCGGCACCGCCACCCCCGGGAGAGGGCCGTCACCGATCTGCCGGGGACCAAGCACCCCCATAGCGACCTGGAGATTAAGCCGGGCTTTGGTGTGGTTGGTGATAGCGGTGTAGTACTGGGCCTGGACATCGGTCAGGGCTTTACGGGCGTCCTGGACGTCAAGCTCGGTCTTGACGCCGGCTTGGTAACCGATCTCGACCAGGCGCAGGGCTTCCCGGGCGGCGTTTTGGTTTACTTCCAGCGCTTTTACCGTCTCCTCGGTGTTGGTCAGGGTGTTTATGTACTCGTGGATTTCCCGCAACATGTCCTCTTGCCGGTCGAGGACGGCGATGCGACTTTTCCTGGCCTCGGCCTTGGACTCCTGGATGTTTCCAATATCGTCGACTCCGAAGCTCCAACTGGCGTTTAAACCTGCCTGCCAGTTCCGGCGCTGCCAACTGTCGGGAACGTTACTGCTACTGGCGTCGTTCCAACCTTCGCTAATAGAAGCGCTTACCATTGGCCAATAGGCGCTTTGGGCGATTCTCACCGCCTCCTCGGCCATACGAGCGGATAGTTCGGCTTGCCTTAGGTCTGGGCGAAGGCCCGAGGCGATCTCCACCGCCCGCTCAAACACCGGGCGCATGGGAATAAACTCTAGCTGGTCGGAAAAAGATATCCGGCTATCCTGGGACACCCCCATTAATTTGAGGAGAGCTACCCGGTTGGTGTCGATGGAGTTTTGCTGCGATAACATCTGGGCCCGGTAGGTGGCGACATCGACCTGGGCTCGGAGGACATCGTAATCCGTGGCGGTTTCTTGGTTACGCTTCTCCCGCACCACCCGGAGCTGCGACTCGGCGCTAATTACCGCCTCGCGGTTGGCGTTAAGGAGGTCCTGCGCGAGCAGGGCGTCGTAATAGGTTATAGCGACGGCGGCTATGAGATTTTGCACTGTGGTGCGGATGTTTTGGTCAGTGAGGGCGGTGAAAAAACGGCTTTGGCGAAGCCGGGCCGGTATAGCCTCGCCCTGGAAAACCGGCTGGCTGACCTGGACGGTGGTGGAATAACTGTCGATGTCGCTTCCGCCCCGGTTTTCCGTACGGGTGCCACTTCCGGTAAGGGTGACGTTGGGGAGGGCCACGCTCCAGGCCGACAGGCGCCGCGCCCGCGCCACATCGCGGTCTTGCAGGGATTCCTGGAGAATCTTGTTAAATTGCAGGGCTATTTTTACCGCGTCGTCAAGCGAGAGCGGCCCATCGACCCGGGCGCTGTGGCTTTCCCCGCGTTCGCGCAGGCTCTTCCATTCCTGGTAGGCGGCCCGGCGCTCGGCCGAGAGGTCGTCTTCAATCTGGCTGTCGCTAGGAAGGCAACCCGGAAGTAGGCCAAGAAGGGGCGGCAGGAAAAGGATCAGGCAAATTCGTTTCATAGATAGTTCTCCAAGACACCCCGTGGCTCCCCCCCCCACTGTCGCTGACGACCAAGCTGCCCGGTAGGGCCAACAGTTCAGGTTGAGACCCCAGGATATTAAAGCAACTTTTGCCGACCGTCAATGCTGGTTTTTAAACTGTCGTCGGGAAGGTGGAGAACCTTTGACAAAAACCGGCGTCAGGCTACTATGCGGGTGGGGTCAGACGTTTTGGCTGGCTTGAATTTCCGCCGGGATCCGGGTTTACCCCGACCGATCGCCAGAGGCGGGCGACGGCCATTGGCGACTTAAGTCTTGGATTTAGGCAGTTTAGCTTAGGAAGAAGATTGCCGCAAAGATCAAATATATATAAAATATATTAAATATTATAAAGCAAAGGCCCTACCAAGTCATGACTACTGATTGCATACATATTGTTGGCGCCAGGGAGCATAACCTCCAGAATCTCAGTCTCGACATCCCGCGAAACACCCTGACCGTCTTCTCTGGCCTCTCGGGTTCGGGAAAATCCAGTCTGGCTTTCGACACCATTTATGTCGAGGGACAGCGTCGCTATGTGGAAAGCCTGTCCACCTACGCCCGGCAGTTTCTGGCCGTGGCTGGGAAACCTGACATCGAGTCGATAAGCGGCCTTCCCCCCACCATAGCCATTGGGCAAAGGAAAGGCCACGCCACCCCCCGTTCCACCGTCGCCACCACCACCGAGGTCTATGACTACCTCCGGGTGCTTTTCGCTCGGGCGGGAGAGCCCCATTGCTGGCGTTGTGGCAAGCCAATACGGCGACAGACCCCCCAGCAGATAGTCGATGGCATTCTTAATGAGGCGGCCGGGCGGCGGATTGTGATTCTTTCTCCCCTAGTCCGCGGCCGCAAGGGTGAGCACCGCGACGTTATCGCCATGATGAAGCGCGAGGGCTTTGTCCGGGCTAGGATAGACGGGCTTATGCAGGAGATCCGGGAAATTTCGG
>JAITQC010000082.1 GCA_031289115.1 Planctomycetota bacterium | reverse complement strand
GACTATGCTCTCCAGGTTCGGGTCACTGGCGGTGATGAACAGGTGGACAAAACTGTCGCCATAGAAGTAGACCAGGACAGAGGAAAACAGGCACAGCACCATCAGGACCCCCGTTACCTTCCAGAAACCCTCGCGAATGCGGTCGAAACAGCGGGCGCCAAGGTTCTGCCCGGCGTAGACGGCAAAGGCCTCGGTTATGGTGAAATGCAGGAGGATGGCGAATTGCTGTACCCTTAGGCAAGTCGAGTAGGCCGCTACCACGTTGGTGCCGAAACTGTTCACCACTCCGAGGATGGTCATTTCCCCAATGGCGATGAACAGACCCTGGAGGGCCAGGGAAAAACCAATCCGTAAAATAAGGCGGATGTTTTTCCAGTTGGGGCGCATTTCCCTCAGAGACAGGTGGAAAATCGGGTAACGCCAGGCGATGTAAAGAACGCAAAGGGTGGCCGAGACAACTTGCGCGATAACGGTGGCTATGCCCACTCCTTTTATGCCCATGGAAAAACCGGCGACAAAGATGAGGTCGAGGATAATGTTAAGGAGGGATGAAAGGATAAGGAAGTAGAGGGGGGTGCGACTGTCGCCTACCGCCCGGAGAACCGCCGCGGCCGAGTTGTAAATCACCACCCCGGCTCCACCACCCACGCAGATTTGCATGTAGAGTGTAGCGCCGTCGATAATTTCCGGCGGAGTCTGGAGTATTCGCATCAGGCTTCCGGAGACGAAAACACCGACCACGGCTATGCCGATGGCGCAGATGATTGATATATAGATTGAACTGGCCAGGGTTACCCGGACCATATGTTCTTTTTTAGCCCCGAAAAACTGGGCCATGACGATGGAGCAGGCGGTGGCCAGGCCCATGGTGACTGAGAGGACAAGAAAGGTGGCGGAGGCGGTGGCTCCGATGGCGGCTAGGTCTCGGGAGCCGTTGACTTGGCCGACAATCAACATGTCGATAAGGTTGTAGAAAAGCTGAAATAACCCGCCGATAAGCATAGGCCAGCCGAAACGGATAATAAGTCCCAGCGGTGGGCCTTTGGTCATGTCATTAATCAAGTGGTGGTTCCTGGTAGGCTGGTTTAGGTTGTGGCAATAACTTTTCCCTGGGGAAAATGGCCAATTCACAGGAGATTTATTTCACGGGTAACGCCAGGGGTCAAGGGTTAAAACAACCTGGGCACCGGGCTCCCGGTGGCACCCGGAGATGACGCGGAAAAGCAAGGGCGATACCGGGGGTCTACCTACGGGTGAGCCACCCGGTTAGGTGCCTAGGAGTATAAACTCCTCCACATTGATAGCGAAAATAATGCCTCCTCCAGGTGACGCCAGTTCCGGTAGTGACTGCATGGCTTCGATCATGGCCGAGGATTTATCCTGTTCCGCCACCACCAATAGCATCTCTTTTTCCGGAACCAGGGTGATGCCAAAAAACTTCACATCATCCTCAGTACCGGTTCCCCTGGCGCTAATTATGGTTCCACCCCTGGCTCCAGCCTTGCGGGCGAGGGCCATGACGTCTTCGCCAAAACCGGCGTTTACTATGGCGATTATTAATTTATAGCCGGATTGCATGCTCTCACTCCTTGTCTCCCGTGTTTCCTCTTTCGTACTGGCAGCCGCCTTTTCCAACCGGACAAACAATTCCGGCACTTCGATAACCAAGGCCATGCCTCCCAGTTTGCGGGGGGTGGCGGCGGCAACGGCCTTGACGCCTCCCACGACCGCTGTCGCCTCTTTTCCCATGACTATAAAGATAATGTCTTCTTGGATATCAGCCAGGGCCAGCGCCCGCAGCCACCGGTTGTCAGCCAGGGTGCGCCCAAAGGTAAGCGTTCCACCGCGGGCTCCGGCGGCCTTGGCGGCTGACACCAGCATTTCTCCCTTGTGGCGTCCGGTGAAACAAATCAACATCTTTGCCGGTTTGGGTGTGTGGTCCAGCATGGCTAACCCTTCTTCCTGTCTTTGTGGGTTATAAGCCCATTCTTATGAATCTCCCTCACCATGATTCGAGTTTTTCTCGCCTCCTGGTGGCGTTTTTCCATGCGTCCGATCACCATTCCCAGTAGCTGAATGGTGATCAATGGCGCCATGGCGATCATGGCCACCATGCCGAAAGCATCGGTGATGGGATTGCCGCCCGAGGATATGGACGCTCCCACCGCCAGGGAAAGAACAAAGGTGGTGGACATGGGACCGGATGCCACCCCGCCGGAATCGAAGGCAATGGCGGTGAAGAGTGGCGGAGTGAACCGGGTGAGAATCAGGGCGACTGCGTAACCCGGAATTAGCATCCACCAAATGCTGATGCTGGTGACCACCCGTAACATTCCCAGGGCAACGGCCAGGGAGATGCTTATGGACATCGCCGCCAAAAGTACGCGTCGCTTGATGTGGCCTCCCGACACATCCTCTACCTGGGTGCTAAGCACCCACACCGCCGGCTCGGCGCAAACCACCACCGCTCCCAGAATCAGACCCACGGGAATAAGCGCCCAGCCATTAGCCAAGACCCCTAGGCCAATCCCTAGGGAGCGGCCGACCGGGGTGAAGCCACCCGCCACTCCTACCATGAATAATACCAGACCAATAAAGGTGTAGAAAAACCCGGTCAGCATACGGCGTATTTGCACGCTGGGAAGATGCAGGAATACATATTGGGAAATGAAGAAAATAACCACCAGGGGAAGCAGGGCGATGGAGATATCAACAGCCACGTGGGGAATTTCCCTGACAAACGTGTCAAGTATGCCGGTGGCGTTTTCCACCACCGCTTGCGAGTTGTCAGGTTTGATTACTACATTGGAGAAAAACCCGATGGACACCACCGCGGCTATAGGTCCGATGGAGGCCAGTCCGACAAAACCGAAGTTATTGTCTCCGGCCGGCTTGTCTTTACTGCGTTTCACCGAGGAGGCGACACCGATTCCCATGGCGATGATGAAGGGAACGGTTATCGGTCCGGTGGTGGCGCCGCCAGAGTCGAAGGCTATACCGACGAACCCCGTATCAACCAAGGAACAGAGCCCAAACAGCAACAGATAAAAAACGACCAAGAGAATGGGGAGGGAAAGCTGCATCACCACCCTAAGCATGGCCACAATGAGGAATAATCCGACCCCTACGGCAATCATGGTCAAAAGCAGGGTACGGTTTATACTGGAGTCAATGTCGGTCACCTGTTTAGCCAATACCTGGACGTCGGGTTCGGCTATGGTGATCGCGAAGCCGATGATGAAGACTGAAACCAGGATCAGGGTGATGCTTCGGCGGTGGGTCAACACCGCCCCGATACGCTGCCCAAAAGGCACCATCCCGAGATCTGCCCCGACCAGGAAGATGCTAAGGCCAACGACGATAATCAGGCCAGCAATGATGAAACGGGAAAGCTGCCCCTCGGGAAGAGGGGATAGTAGATAATGCATCAGGGTCACGATGATCAGGATGGGGATCACCGAGACGGCAGACTCTTTTATTTTGGTAACCAGGTCTGAGAGCAAGTCTTTCCTCCCTGGAGCAGGAAAACTCCCACGTTTTTCGGTCAGAATCGACCGGTTGAATAAGCGCCCCGGGTTTTTAGGCGATGTTTACCGGTAAGCCTACATTACCCCCCCAGAAGTAAAGGGGGAAAATGCCGCGGTCGTCACTCGGGTATATCCGGCTGGAGGGGAAGGAAAAAAACTCTACTGGGAACCCGGTCAATAACGGTTTAAACTCCTGGTGAGGACAAGTTTTTTCTCGGCTTCCTCCCGCAGGGCTTGGTAAAACGGCGCCAATACCCGGTCAGGAAGTTCGTCCTGGCGCTTTTCCACCACAGTTGCTACTTTCGCCGCCGCCGAATTCATGGCCAGGCGCATGTCGGCGTAAATGTTCAATTTGGTTATTCCACCTTCAATAGCCTGGCCAAGTTGGTCTTCCGGGGTACCGGACCCTCCGTGTAACACCAGGGGAACTGCGGTGACCGCCATGATTTCCGCCAGCCGCCCAAGGTCGAGAACCGGCCGGGAACGGTAGACGCCATGGGCGGTTCCGATGGAGACAGCGAGGGCGTCAACCTCGGTTTTTGCCACAAACTCCTCGACCTCCTTGGGGTCGGTGAGGCGTCCGCTACCCTGGTCGTTGCCGTCCATGTCGTTACCGGCGACAAAGCCAAGCTCCGCCTCCACCGCCACCCCGCGGGCGTGGGCGTAAATCGACACTTCCCGCGTCACCCGGATGTTTTCCGTCAGTGGCAGGTGTGAACCATCGAACATCACCGAGGTGAAGCCGTGTTCTATAGCCCGCTTGATGACGGCGAAGTCCTCGGCGTGGTCGAGATGGAGCACAATGGGTATGCTGTAGGCCTTCGCCACTCCCCGGACAATGCCAGTCATATAGTAAAGGGAGCGTCCTTCCAGGTCAGGGGGGAGGGCGCTAAGTATGACTGGAGCGCGTTTTTCCTCGCACACGTCGAGGATGGCGCGGGCGTAAAAGTCACCCACAAAATCAAAGGCGGTGACGGCGTAATGTAGTTTCCTAGCTCGGGGTAAAACATCGTTAAGGGTACAAAGCACGGCGGTTCTCCTTGGGTTTTTCGGGATTTTGTGGGCTTGGCGGGTTGCCACCCCCAAGCCAGACGGTAACCAGACCAACTTTTACAACTAATTTTGGTTTTTGCCAAGTAATAAGGTTGTTTCTTGCTTGAACAAAAAAGAAATTTATAGCAAAATTATCCGAGCAATCTTCAGGGAATACTGGTGAATAGTCTAAGCGGATTTAAAAAGGAAGAGCGAGCGCTATGTTTGTTCGATTAAAAAAAATCAAGGATTACTCCTACCTCCTGATAGTGCAAAATCAGCGCGAGGGCAAGAAAAACCGCCAGGATGTCATCTGTAACCTTGGCCGGGTCGATGTCCTGCAGGAGCAGGGGTTGGTTGACGGTCTGTTGCGGGCCCTCGGTCCGTATAGCGACAAATATATTCTGCAGGAAAAATGACGCTGGAACTGGGTGGACGGGTTGTTTCGCTGTATCCCGACGGGATACCTGGGATTCTACTAGGTCACCCGCCCCTGATAAACCGACGCCAATCCAGCCCGGATTTGTCAAGCTCCCCGGTTTTCGCCAGTTTAGCCGATGCAAACGCTTTTCCCGGGAGTTTTCCTTCGACCCACAAACCGCCCGGCTTAGTGCCCTGGCTTCCAACTGCTAGCGGGGGGTGGCGCTGGAAAAAGACAGTTTTTTCCTTTGCCCCGAAGAACACCCGGGGTTAGTATTTGTGACATTGATTAGCGGTTTTTACACCACTAGTGGATTATCGAAATGACTGACCCAAATAAGTTCTTTTATTTTGGCTATTGGCGTTTTTATTTCCCGACCGGAAGGAGACGGGTCAGCTTGCTTTGAGTAACCACCTAATTCGCTGAATCCCCTTTCCTGACCGGCCGCTTAACGGCCGGTTTTTTTATCTTTCTTGGCTGGGTGAAAACAAATGGAATCGACTCGTAAAACCCTGGGTATTTTTGGAATGGGTGCCTTCGGACGCTTCATGGTGCGGCATCTTTCACCCTGGTTTACTATCCTGGCCAACGACATTGCCTGGCCAAGTCAGGAGACGCTTAAGGAAGAGGAAGCGGAGGCGGTCCGCTGTTCAAGTCCGGCGGAAACCGCCGCTTGTGACATAGTTGTCTTCGCGGTTCCTCTGGATAGTTTGGCGGCGGTGGTGCGGGAGGCGGTAACCAGTATCCGTCCCGGGGCACTGGTGCTTGACGTTACCTCGGTGAAAACTAGACCGGTTGAGATACTGTCTAGCCTGGTGCCGGAACACGCCGACCTTCTGGCCACCCACCCGCTGTTTGGGCCCCAGTCGGGCAAAAACGGTATTGCCGGCCTACGAATCGCCCTTTGCCCGGTACGCATTACCCCGGAGCTTTACTATCGGGTCTGCGATTTTCTTACCGAGCGCTTGCACCTCTTGGTGCTGAAAACCGATCCTGACAGCCACGACCGGGAAATGGCCCGGGTCCAAGCCATGACCCATTTTATGAGCCGGGCTCTACGGGAAATCGGTGTCCCACCCTCGCAAATGGCGACCCGGGCTTATGAAAAACTGCAGGAGTTCACTTCCATCGTTCTTTCCGACTCCTGGGATCTCTTTCTCACCATCCAGAAAGGCAATCCTTACGCTGTCGAACTACGCCGGCGCTTTCTGGCTGAGCTTACAGATTTGGAGGAAAAACTGGAATAGGGGGAAACCGCTTCCTTCGCCTTCCCGGCAAGGCTTGGGGGTCAGAGGAAGGAGACCTCGGCGCCGATACTGGCTAGGAGGGGGAAAAAACCGGGGAAAGTTTTATTGACCGCTTCCGGACCCTGGATGGTAATGCCATTCGCCGCTAGGCCCAGGATAGCGAAAGACATGGCCAGGCGGTGGTCATTATGCGAATCGACCAGGGTGTTTAGGATCTTATCCCGCGCCAAGGGGTGAATTCGGATCCAGTCGTCACCCGCCTCGGTTTTTACCCCCACCGCAGCTAGGGTGTGGGCGAGGACCGCCAGGCGGTCGCTCTCGTGGCCACGGATATGGGCCAGATTGGTCATGGTGATGGGGGCGTCGGCGAAAACGGCCAGCACCCCCAGGGTAAGAGCCATTTCGGAACGGGAACGCATGTCGACCGTGAAGCCTCCGGCGAGGGGGGCCTTGTCCCGGCTTACTGTAACCCGGTCCGGCCCGGCTAGAACTTTACCACCCAGGCGCTGGATGATTTCGAGGAAACGAAGACCAGGTTGCCCCGAGGCGGGGTTTAAGTTGTTGATCTCGGCTTGGCCGCCAACTACCAAGGGGAGTACCAGGAAATACATGGCGCTGTTACTGTCAGCCTCGACCGGGAAATTCACCGGTTGATAGGCCTGGGGGGCGGGGAAAGCCACCCTTAGACAGTCTGGGCCGGGTTGGCTGGCGTAGGTGACGCCAAAGCGGCTAAGCATGGCCAAGGTGATATTGATATAGGCCTCTTCCGGGTCAAGGTCAGTTATGTTAACCACCACCGCTTCCCGGGCCAGCGGAGCGGCGAGAAGTACTCCACTGGCGAACTGGCTGGAATCCCTGGCCGACAGTGTCACCTCGCCTCCGGCCAGGCCACCTCCTTTTACCCGCAGGGGGAAAGAGGCTCCGTCCGGGGAACCTTCCAGGGTGCCCCCTAGGCCCTGAAGAGCTGCCAGTAGTGGAGCGAGGGGGCGGCTGGCCAACTGGGGCGAGGCAGTGAGACACCAGTCGCCCTTGGGGGCGGCCGCCAGGAGGCCGGGAAGAAAGCGACCGACTGTGCCGGAGGAGCCAATCGCCACCTCCCCTGAGCTGACGGGTAGGGCGAGGCCGTGTCCCATAACCTCAACCACCCCGTTTTCGCGTTGGCAAGCGACCCCAAGGCTTTGCAGGGCGGCGATGGCGTGGGCGGTGTCGTCTGATTCCGGCACTGCCGCCAGACGCGAACAGCCTTGGGCAAAACCGGCCAGCAGGAGGGCGCGGTTAGCGATGCTTTTACTGCCGGGAACCGCCAGGGAGAACTGCGGCTCCCGGGTGAGGGGTTTAAGCTGTACCTGGTTTTTCCGGGTTACCGGCTGGTCTGTTTTGGACATGAAAACCTTTTCCAGAGGAGTGAACGATGTCCTGGTCACGTGAAAGCTGGCGTTCCAGCAAGGATCCGTACCTTCCCGAATACCCCGACCCCCAGGCCCTTGAGTTGGCTGGGGAAAAGCTTAAGACTTATCCCCCCCTGGTTTTTGCCGGGGAAGTGCGCCAGCTTAAGGCCGAGCTCGCCCTGGCTGGCAGCGGGAAGTCCTACATACTCCAGGGGGGAGATTGCGCCGAGACTTTTGCCGATTTCACCGCCCTGGGAATCCGTGACACTTTTCGGGTATTACTCCAGATGGCCCTGATTTTCACCTTTGTCGGGGAGAAACCGGTCATCCGCCTGGGGCGTGTGGCGGGACAGTTCGCCAAACCCCGTAGCGCCGCCACCGAGGTGGTGGCGGGGGAGGAGGTCATGACCTACCGCGGCGACATGATAAATGGCATCGAACCAAACCCGCGTTCACGCACCCCTGATCCGGAGCGTATGCTGGAAGCTTATTTCCATTCCGCCGCCACCCTCAATCTCCTCCGCGCCTTTGCCGGCGGTGGCTACGCCGACCTCTATCGGGCCGGGAAATGGCTTTTCGACTTTGTCGGCAACAGTTCAGTCCGCCACCAGTATGAAAACCTGGTCAAGAATATCAATAAAACCCTCTCGGTAATGCGGGCCTACACTGAGTCCGGTCCCCCCAGCGCCCAGAAAGTCGACCTCTATTGTTCGCACGAGGCGCTATTCCTGCCCTACGAAGAGGCGCTGGCGCGTAACGACAGCCTGACTGGCGACCCGGTGGCCACCTCGGCCCATTTCCTCTGGCTAGGGGAAAGGACCCGCCACCTGGAAAGCCCGCAGGTGGAGTTCCTGCGGGGGCTGATAAATCCGGTTGGCATCAAGTGTGGCCCCAAAGTGGCGGGAGAGTCACTCGAGCCCCTGCTGGAGCGGCTGGATCCCCACCAGGAACCGGGCCGGATCACCCTTATCCTCCGGGCCGGGGTCAACCAGGCGGAAAAGGTCTATAGCCGCCTGATTCGCACGGTTAAGGCAAGCGGGCGGCCGGTGGTGTGGATGCTTGACCCAATGCACGGCAATCCCCGCCACGACAGCACCGGGCTTAAGACTAGGTATTTCTCCGACATCCTCACCGAGTGCGAGGTTTTCATTAATGTCTGCCGGGCGGAAGGGGTGCACCCGGCTGGCTTCCATCTGGAAATGACAGGCAAAAATGTCACCGAGTGCATTGGTGGTTCAGACCGGGTGGAGAATCTCCAGAGCCGCTATGAAACCACTTGCGACCCCCGTCTTAACGCTTCCCAGGCTTTGGAAATGGCTTTCGCCATAGCCGAGTACCTGGTGAATACCGCCCCGGCGGAAAAACCAGCGGCTCCGGTGTCGGCGAGATTTTGGTAGGGCGGGGAAGGGTGGACAAAGCGGGGGGATTTCCGCCGCGAAACTCGGGGATGTCGGGAGGGAGGATGCCACCCGGGTAAGGGCGGCGTCTCTTCGCCGCCAGAGATCCTCCGGTAAAGTGAAAAACAGGTCACCCAGGTAGGGAGAATTAGCTGCCGGCGAAGCCTTAATCGTATTCAACGCCAATACGGATAAGATCCTCCTGTAAGTTGAAAAACAGGTCAACCAGGTAGGGATCGAATTGGCTGCCGGCGCCATCGTCAATGATGTGCATGCTCTCCTCGTGGGTCATCGCCTTTTTGTAACAGCGCTGGTGGGAGAGGGCGTCGTAGACATCGGCGATGGACATGACGCGGGCCGATAGGGGGATTTGGTAGTCTTTTACCGAGTTGGGGTAGCCTTTACCGTCCCAGCGCTCATGGTGGGACAGGGCCACCTCCATCCCCATGGAGATAAAAGTGTTGCCCGGGTGAAGGTTGTTGACATTGGCCAAAAGGTTGAAGCCGTTGGTGGTGTGGGTCTTCATGATCTCAAACTCTTCCATGGTGAGTTTACCCGGTTTTTGCAGTACGATGTCGGGAATAGCCACTTTGCCAATGTCATGGAGAGCGGAAGCGGTGCGGATGTTATCCAGGAAACCGGGGCTGGGCGGGGGTTCACCCGGGTTGGGGTTGGCCAGAAAACTTTTGGCAAGGACGCTGCAAAACTCCCGCACTCTTTCTAGGTGTTCGCCAGTGTCGAGGTCACGGGACTCAGCCATTTTACACATGGCGAAGATGGTGGCGGTCTGGGCGGCGGTGATTTGGTTGACCTGCTCCTTCACGCGCTCCTCAAGAATGGCGTTATGCTCCTCCAACTGGTGTTGCATGACGACTTCCCGGTCATGAAACTTCTTGCGGTCGATGCAGGAAGCCAGGCGGGCGCGGAGAACCTGGGCCCGGAAGGGCTTCTGCATATAGTCAGCCGCCCCGTGCTCAATACAGTAAACAATCTTGTCCATGTCGGACAGGGCGGTGACCACGATAACCGGGATGTTTTTCAGGGTAGCGTCTTGCTGCATTATTTCTAGTAGCTCAGGTCCACTCATTACTGGCATCATGAGGTCGAGAATAATGCAATCGGGAAGCGACTGACGCATGGAGTCTAGCGCTATCTGTCCGTTTTCAGCTTCTCTAGCGTCATAACCAAGCTTGGTGACCTGATCATGGATGAGTCGGCGTATTATGGCCGAATCCTCGACAATCAGTACCGTCGCTTTTTCCGTGACAATTGCTTCTTCACCCATTGCAGTTTCCTGTATCAAGGATAGGGGTAAACTCCTGGCTTGACTCTTTGGCGATAGTGATCAAGTATTATAAGGGGTAGACTTTGTAAAAAGCAAGAGTTGAAAGCTGAAGATGGTTGGGTCGTCAGAGAAAACTAATTTGCTCCGGCTGGCCAAGGCGTTTTTCCTAACTATTACCCACTTTTTACCCTTCCCTCAGAAAGAAATATCGCATGCAAGTGTCACCAACCAATCCCGTATTCACCAACGTCGAGTCGCTGGTGGTGAAAGTCGGCTCTTCCCTAGTTGCCTCGGCCACGGGCGGCCTAGACACGGTTTTCATATCCCGGCTGGTGGGACAGTTGGCGGCTTTACGGGAACGCGGCAAAAACATTCTTCTGGTGAGTTCCGGAGCGGTGGCGGCGGGTTTGTCCGGCCTGGGGTTGCCACAGCGCCCGAGCGAACTCCCGCTGATTCAGGCCGCCGCCGCGGTGGGGCAGGTGGCTCTAATGCAAATCTACCGCCAGCTTTTCAAGTATTACAACCTAACCGTCGCCCAGATACTCCTTACCCGCGACAACCTGCAGGACCGCCGGCGTTTTCTCCACGCCCGTAACACCATCCTCACCCTCATGAAGTCGGGGATAATCCCCATTGTCAACGAAAACGACCCGGTGGCGGTGGAGGAGCTTAACCTTAAACTTGGCGACAACGATTTTCTGGCCGTTTCCGCCGCCCAACTCGCCGATGCCGGGGGGATTGTCATCCTTTCCGACGTGGATGGCCTTTACGACCGGCCACCCGGAGTTTCGGGCGGCAAACTGGTGGCGGAGGTGCGGGAATTGACCCCGGAGGTGTTTGCCATGGCGGGGGTTTCTGAGTCCGGGCTGGGTTCGGGGGGGATGCTATCCAAACTTAACGCCGCCCGGGCCGCCGGGGTGGCTGACATCCCCCTCCTGATTGCCAATGGCCGGCAGGAAAACGTGCTTTTGCAAGTGCTGGATGGGAAACCAGTTGGCACTCTTTTCCTCCCCCATGGCCGGCGGGAGTCGTCCTATCGCCAGTGGCTGTCCTTCGGCCGCTCCCCTGACGGGGTGGTGCGGGTTGACGCTGGGGCAAAAAAAGCGCTAAGCGAAAAGAAAAAGAGTCTGCTTCCCATCGGGGTGAAGGAGGTGGAGGGAGAATTTGGCGAAGGTGACACCGTGGCTATCACTGATTTGTCCGGACAGGAGTTCGCCCGCGGTCTCTCCAACTTCACCGCTGGGGAACTACGCAAAATCATGGGTGTCAATTCCCGCGAGCTAGTGGGGATTCTCGGACGCGATTGTGACGCTACCGTGGTGCACCGGGACAATTTGGTTGTTTTGGAATAAGAGTAACTGGCGCGTTTTTTGCGGTTAAGGCCAGGACTCGGCTTATCTAGCGTGAGAGTGACAGTTATGCGAAAGAAATTGCTTTCCGGTCCTGGCTGGTCTTTCGAACCCGCTGTTTCGCCTCA
>JAITQC010000025.1 GCA_031289115.1 Planctomycetota bacterium | reverse complement strand
CTAGAACGGGACTTGGACCAACTCCTTGGCCTGGCTGGGGAGCTTCTAGCGGCGGAGGGGGGAGCCTTCTGTCTAAGTTGCCACAGTCAAGGCTGGCGGGAAGAAGAAGTGGTAAGACGCATGGCAGGTACCGCGGGTTTTCCGGCTGGCCGGGAGTGTCAGGAGCTAAGGTTGGAGTCAGGGGTTGGCGGTAACTCGCTCGCCTGTGGTTTTGCCGTCCTGGCGAGGGCTTCGGGTCCAGCCGGGGAAGCAACGCCAGTCAACCCGTCGCGGCGGCGGCGCCCCAGGAAAACCCAGTAAAGCAGGGCGAACAAGAAGGCGAAAACAAACACCCACCCCCCGGCCTGGCGCAGGAGAGAAAACAGTATTTCCCGGTTTTGTCCAGCTTCCCAACCAATCCAGGTGAGAACAGCTGTCCAGATCCCCGCCCCCAAAAAAGTATAAAGGGTAAACTTACCCAGGTTCATCCGGGCCGCCCCGGCCGGTAAACTGATAAGCTGGCGCACCACCGGAATCAGGCGGGCGATAAAAATAGCGGCCTCGCCATGCCGGGCGAAGAAAGCCTCGGCCCGCTCAATTTTCGCCAGGTTGACACCGAAATAACCGCCGTAACGGAGAAAAAACGGACGCCCCAGCCAAAGCGCCAGAAAATAATTAAACCAGGAGCCGATTAGACAACCCAAGGTTCCCGAGGCCAGCACCGCCAGCCAACCCATCTTGCCCTCGCTAATCAGGTAACCGGCGGGTGGCATCACGATTTCGCTGGGGACGGGGATGAAGGAACTTTCAATCCCCATCAGGATGACTATACCCGGATAACCAAGGGCGAGAAGAGTGTCAGCCAGCCACTGGCAGACCACCCCGCTCCAGTTGACCAGGAGGTTGGTGAAAACCGCGAAATACTCCCTTGCCGCTTCAAGCATTCTCCCCCGCCCCCCCGTCACCCCGCCTTATTTACCCACGGGTGGCCGAACATCCCGGCGCACCGCGTCAATTATCTCCCCCAAGGAGTTAGCCACCCGCACCGGGCGGTTGGCAAAGGGGGCGGTGCTGACTCCGAAGGAACCATAGTCCTCGGCTAGTTCCGCCAGTGATTTGCCATGGTAAGCCACGGTGGCGTGGGGATCCTTTAACTGGTGGCCAGTAAGGATACAAACCACCCGGTCGGACGGGGCAATCACCCCCCTCTCCCGTAAAACCCGGGTTCCGGCCAGGGAGGCGGCGCTGGCGGGTTCACAACCAATCCCTTCCCTAGCCACCTGCGCCTTGGCGTCCAGGATCTCCTGGTCTGAGACCTCCAACACCAGACCCTGGGTGCGTTCCAGAGCCCGGAGACATTTCTTCAGGTTGACAGGACGGTTGATTTCGATAGCGCTCGCCAGGGTATGGGCCCGTTCGCCCCGGGCGTCTAGACCGGCGTAATAACTGTCAATCAGCTTATCGTCCACCGTTCCGCCATTCCAAACCAGGCCATGTTTATTCACCAAGCGGGACAAGGTTGGAGCGCCGGCGGAGTTCACCACCACCAGACGCGGCATCCGGGGGATAAGGCCAAGATCGTAAAGTTCATACAGGGCCTTGCCAAAGGCGGAACTGTTGCCGAGGTTGCCACCCGGACAAACCAGCCAGTCCGGCACTTCCCAGGACAAGCCTTCCAGCACCCGGTAGACAATGGTTTTTTGCCCTTCCAGCCGGAAAGGGTTGACCGAGTTCACCAAGTAGATGTTTTCTTCTTGGCAAACCTCGCGCACCCTGGCCATAGCATCGTCAAAGTCTCCCTTGACCAAAAGGGTCAGCGCCCCGTAGTCAAGAGCTTGCGAAAGCTTGCCATAGGCCACCTTGCCGTCGCCAATAAAAATAACCGCCCGCATAGCCCCGGAGGCGGCGGCAAAAGCGGCAAGACTGGCAGAGGTGTTGCCGGTGCTAGCGCAAGCGGCAACCTTGGCGCCTACCAGGCTGGCATGGGTGAAGGCGCCGGCCATTCCGTTGTCTTTGAAACTTCCGGAAGGATTAAGCCCCTCGTACTGCAGCCATAAGCCGCCCGGTTTCAGGCCAGCGTAACTGCCAACCCGGTCGCTAGGACGAAGCTGGGTATGCCCTTCTCCGATCGACACCCGGTTTTCCAGCGGCGCGAAGGGGATTAGGTCGCCAAAACGCCAAACACCTGACACCTGGCCCATTCCCCCAGCTGGCCAGCTAGTGACGCGCCCGAGGTCCCGGGCCCGGGAGGGAAGGGGTAGTTTATCCCAGTTGTACTGGATATCAAGGAGGTTGCCGCAACGGGGACAGCCGGGAAGCGTTTCCCCAATGTCAAACTCCCCCTGACAGGCCGGATTGATACATTTCTGATAAGCATGGCTCATACAGGTCTCCCAACGCGTCCTCTACCGGGTGGCTACGGACTCCCCCAAACCGGTCAGGGGTTTTTTACCAGCCACATTTTTCCCACCCAGTCGGGCGAAAAAACAGAATAACACAAGTCCTACCTCAAATCAATGCTCGGCCAGGATCGCCTCGGCCAGGCTTTGGTTTTTCACCCGGGCCAGAATACTCCTGGCCTGTTCTTTTTCCTTGGCGCCGGAACCGGGTAACTCAAGAAGGAGCCTGGCTGCCCGGAGGCGCGAGTCTTCCGAAAGCTCTTCCTCCTCCGGGTAGGTGGCGAAAACTTC
>JAITQC010000020.1 GCA_031289115.1 Planctomycetota bacterium | reverse complement strand
TTCTGACCGCCGCGCTTGTTCGGGAAAACGTAGGGGCTCGATCATCTGTCCTAGCACCCCGTCGGCCAACACCACCACCGGTCCGCGGTAGCGCTCGGCCAAGTCGAAAGCCAGACCCGTCATGTCACACATTTCCTGGACGCTGTTGGGGGCGAGGACAATCTGGCGGTAATTGCCGTGACCGCCACCCTTTACCACCTGGTTGTAGTCACTTTGCTCCGGACCGATGTTACCAAGTCCGGGACCAGCTCGCATGATGTCAACAATAACAGCCGGGAGTTCGGCAGCGGCGAGATAACTAACCCCCTCTTGCTTCAGGCTTATCCCCGGACCGGAAGAGGCGGTCATGGCGCGGTGTCCAGCGGCGGCGGCGCCATAAAGCATGTTGACCGCGGCCTCCTCTGACTCGGCCTGCACGAAACGCCGCCCGAGACGGGGAAACTTTTCCGACGCCTCCTGGAGTATCTCGGAGGCAGGAGTGATGGGGTAGCCGAAATAGCAGTCGCAACCAGCGTAAAGGGCGCCAGCGATAACCGCGTGATTACCTTTCATCAATTGTGTCGCCATAATAGCCCTTCGTTTTCCTTACCTAGGCTGCGAAACATCACCCCACTTCGATAGCCAGGGGTTCGGGGCAGGAGTAGTAGCAATTGCCGCAACCGACACAGCCATCTCCGTCATAAACCACGTAGCGGTAACCCATGCTGTTAAGGGCTTCGCCAATCCGCAAACACTTCACTGGACAGCTGTCGATACAGCGGGAACAGGACTTGCATTCCTCCGGGTGGATTCGCACCTGGCGCTTGCTAGTGGTCTCAGTCATGCTGCGTTTCCTACTGTCAGCCCCGGGAAAAGAGCCGGGGGTTCCTGATTCTTCGCTTGACCCTGCCTGACCGGTCCCAGCGGCTATTCCGCCTCGCGGGTAGCTTTAAGGCCGTCCACCTGGCGTATTTCCACCCGGCGTATTTTACCACTGATCGTCTTGGGAAGGGCGGGGACAAACTCCACCAAGCGGGGATATTTAAAGGGCTCGGTAACCTTTTTCACATGGTCCTGTATTTCCTTGGTTAGCGTCTGGTAATACTTGGCTATTTCCGCCGGAGGCATACCCGCCGCCGGCTGGTGGGACTTGGCCAGAACAATAGTGGCCTTAATCACCTGGCCGCGTATAGGATCAGGAACCCCGGTGATGGCGCATTCCAAAACTCCCGCATGCTGCATAACCGCGCTTTCCACCTCAAAGGGCCCCACCCGGTAACCCGAAGTCTTGATTAAATCGTCAGCCCGGCCGACAAACCACAGGTAACCCTCCTCGTCCTGCCAGGCCAGGTCGCCAGTGTGGTACCAGCCGTTACTCCAGACGCTAGAGGTTAAATCCTCGTCGGCGCGGTAGCCCCGGAAAAGACCGATCGGCGGGTTTTCCCGCTCGGCACGGATCACGATTTCCCCGGTTTCGCCGCGTTCACAGAGGTTACTGTCGGAGACACTCATCAGCGCCAGGTCGTAAATAGGCATCGGCTTACCCATGGAACCGGGCTTAGGTTCCATCCAGGGGGTGTTGGCGACGGAAACCACGCTTTCGGTCTGGCCATAGGCTTCGAAAAGCCGGTGACCCGTCTTTTCCCGCCAACGGTTGTAAACCTCGGGATTCAGGGGTTCGCCAGCCACACAGCAATGGCGTAGGCTTGAAAGGTCGTGGCCGCTAATCTCTGCCTTGATCATCATGCGGTAGATAGTGGGAGGAGCGCAGAAAGTGGTAACCCGGTACTTGGCTATCCGCTCCATCATCCGGGTGGCGTCAAAGACATCGTAGTCATAGGCGAAAACAGCCGACCCGCAAATCCATTGGCCGTATATCTTTCCCCAGGCGCACTTGGCCCAACCCGTGTCAGCCACGGTGTAATGCAGGCCGCCCTCCTCTACCCCCTGCCAAAACTTGGCGGTAGTGATGTGGGCCAAGGGATAGGCGTGGTCGAACTGGATCATCTTGGGATAACCAGTTGTGCCGGAAGTGAAGTAGAGGAGAATTACCTCCCGAAGACGGGTTGCCGCTGGGCTCCCTTTCGCCGGCCGGGTAAAAACCTCCGACTCCTGGTCCACCAGGGTGTTAAAATCTTCCCACCCTTCCACCGCCCCGTCTACCGAACAAGTTACTATATCCTGGCCGGTCTCGGCAATGGCCTGCTTGATATTACCCATAAGGGTGGATTCATGGGCGGCCAGAATCATGCGGAAACCTAGGTTTTCCAGCCGGTAGACAATGTTCTTGGTTTGCAGCATATGGGTGGCGGGGACGCCAATCGCCCCGATTTTGTGGAGAGCTACCACGCAAGTCCAGAACTGCCAGCGTCCCTTTAGACAGAGCATGACAAAATCACCCTTCCCCACCCGGTGGGTACGGAAGAAATTGGCGGTGCGGTTGGCGCGCTGGCGTAATTCCTGGAAATTGAGGGTCAACTCGTGTCCGGAGTCGTCGCACCAGACCAGGGCGATACGCTCCGGCTCGTGGTCGGCATACCAGTCCACGACGTCAAAGGAGAAATTGAAGTCGTCGGGCACATTGAGACGGAAGTTGCGGTAGAACTCCTCGGTGGAGACAAACTCGCTTTCCGGACAGTATTGTTTTAATAGTGACATGAATATCTCTCGGCGTTTGGCCCAAGGCCGGGTTGCAAAAAAAAACCAGCCGCTCGACAAGCGGCCGGGACGGTTCCGCCTGTCGAACCAGCACTAGACGTTAATAATAGCGATAAACTTGGCGTCGCCTCCCACCGCCTTCATGCCGTGCGGTTTGGTAGCGTCAAAAATCACCGAATCACCAGGGCAAAGCTCCACCTCGTTGTCAAGGACCTTGACCAGCATGTGTCCCTCCAGAAGAAAATCAAACTCCTGGCCGGGATGGATATTCTGCGGTATCGGCTGGTCGGACTCAGTCTGGGGGAGGGTGACCACGAATGGTTCAATCCGCGCTTCCTTAAAGGTGGCGGAGAGGCTTTCATACTTGTAGCCATGCCGCCGGTCGACCGAGGCTCCCCTTCCCTTGCGCGTCACGGAAAAGAGGGACATGTGGGGAACTTCTCCGGTAAGGAGAAGGCCAAGGTCCACCTTGAAAAAGGCGGCGAGTTCGGTAAGGGCGGAAGCGGGCAGATCCTCCACCCCGGTCTCGTAGGCAAGGTATTTTTCGGGAGTGACCTCAATAAGCTCGGCAAGCCTCTCAACCGTAACGCCCAGGTCGAGCCGGAGCCCTTTGATCCGCTGGGCGATATCTTTGATGTCTTCCCGCATTAAAAACCCCTGTATCATGAAGAATGACCAGCTGTCAATTCTGGCGCAAAACCACCACCCCGCAGGTTAAGCGGGGGAAAGGTTAGGAAAGGAAATAAAGAGCTTACCACAGGATAGCGGCTTGTCAATCAGTATTTGCCACCCACCCTTCCACCAAACGGGAAACTGGTACTTTACCATCCGGAACCGGGTTCTTAACCCGTAACCCCCAGAGCGGCAGAGGCCGGGATCAAGCCAGGTCGGGTTCGTCCGGGTCGATAAGGATGCGCCCCGCCCCCTGGAGTTTAAGCGCGACATTAAGAACCCGCGTCTGCGCCTGCTCGATGTCGTCCAGGCCAGCCTTGCCATCCCGGTTATTACGCAGGAGTTCCGCTCGTCGGGGGCTAACCGCCTGATAAGCGCGGTCACGCAGGACTGGCGGACCGAAACGAAGAGCCAGGGCGGCATCTTCCAGTGACGCCACAGTGAAAATCTGTCCCAGGGCGGAGTCGTCGGACTTAAGTAAATCGTCAAAGACAAACATCCGCTCCTTGAGAGCCCGGTAAAGCTCGGGGCTGTCGTGGGAAACGTTTTGGCGAACTTCGGGGGTGGAGTTGCGTAGTATAGCGGCGAGAATAGCCATGCCGTCCATCTTCTGGGGCTCGGGTTCACCCGCCGCCTGGCGCGGTTGAACCGGCGGGATCGGCCGGGTTGTTCCAATAACCCGCGGTTTTTTAGACAGGTGGATACTTTTTCCCTGGAGGTTAAGGGTGCCTTCCCGTGGCCAGTCCGGTTTCACCGGTCCCGAGGATTTTCCGCCATTTTTTCCCGAGAAGGGCGAACCGGCGGTTTTACCCGAGTCCAAACCGAACAGGCCTAGAAGAGGCGAGTAAGCCGGGTCGCCGGCGATAGCTGGCGCCTGGTTAGGATTATGCGGGACATTAATAGGGTTTTCATTAGACACCCGCGGGCGCCAGGGTTTCAACTGTCCGGGAGTGACTTCACTCCGGGAAGCGGGAGACTTTCCGGGTGGGGCGGGGTAGATTGAGGTGGCGTTACGGGCGTCACGAACCGTCCGCAGGCGATCAAGCAGGCGGTTGGCAGTATTGGAAACCATCTCGGGAGAAGAGCGCCTAGCTTCGCGCAAGGCGACCTGGATATTAGCCTGGGCCGAATCGGAAAAATAAGCCAGGACCTGCGCCGACAGGAGAGGTGGCAGGTTAGCCAAGGCCATGGCCTGATCCCCCTCCGGCATTTTCTCCAAAAGCTTGAAGATACTACCAGGTTTGGCGTGGTCCAGATAGGCGAAGGGGTTATCCCTGCCCTCTTGCATTGGCTACCCTCCCAAACAAACAAGACCAACCCAGCTTACCGAAAGAAACCACCCTTAATGATTTTCCCGATCCACCCCGGCATTGTCAACCCCTGTCCACCTCCAGCGGAAAAATATCCCTTCCCGACAAAAATAGTTGCGCTATCCTCCCGCTCGTCTTCTAATGTTTGTTTCCTTTTCCCGAGGGGGTGTAGCTGGATGAACTGGGCACTGGGGGTTTTTTTCAAACTGGCGATGCGTAGTCCCTGGCGGAATTTCAACCAGGGTCAGCGAAAACCTCTGCAGGCCCAACGCCAGGCCCTGCGTCGAATTATCGTCGCCAACCAGAACACCGAATTTGGCCGCCGCCACAACTTCCCCGCCCTGGCCAAGGTTAGCGACGGGCGCTTGTGGCGAGATTTCCGGACCAGCGTTCCTATAAGGAGTTACGCTGACTTCCAGTCCGACATCGAGGCTATGAAAGATGGGAAAAAAAATGTCCTGGTCCCCGGGCTTCCCAGCATGTTTTCCCTCACCTCCGGCACCACTGCCGAACCCAAGTTTTGCCCCATTACCCCAGCCTTTATCCGCGAGCACCATCGCTCGCACCTTCTCTGGATGTACCGGGTTTTTCTCGACCATCCCCAACTTAATTCCGGTAAATACCTGGTGCTCACCAGTCCGGCCAACCTCGGACTAACCAAGGGTGGTATTCCCTACGGCTGCATGAGCGGAAAACAATTAGCGGATCAGTCTATTCCGGTAAGGCGGCGCCTGGCTGTTCCTCCCGCTGTCCAGGAAATATCCGACTCCGAGGGGCGCTGGCTTAACACCCTTCTTTTCGCCCTGGCCCACAAGGACCTCTCCCTGGTCCTGGCGGTAAATCCCTCCTCCCTCCTGGCAGTTGCCAGTCGTCTCCGGGAAAAAGCGGAAGAGCTTATCGAGCACCTGTCCCGCCGGGAACTCTTCCCAACCCTCACTCCCCGTTTGGACAAAGCTCTGGCCCGGCGCTTCCACCCGACCGACGAACGGGCGAAGGAACTACGGGAAATATTCCAGGCAGACGGCACCCTCCTGCCTGCTGCGATCTGGCCAAAACTACAGCTCATATCCACCTGGCAGGGCGGAGCCTCGTCTTTCTACCTCCCGCACGTCTCCGCCGCCTGGGGCGGTGTTCCCCAGCGCTGCCTCGGACTCCGGGCTTCGGAAGGCACTTTCTCCATCCCCCTCCGGGACAACACTTCTTCCGCCCCCCTGGCGGTTTGTGGACACGCCATGGAATTTGTCCCTGCCGAGGTGGAAAACCTGGAGGCAAACACCCCCACTCTTCTCGCTAATGATCTCGAACAAGGGAAAAGCTATCGTATGGTGGTCACCACCTCTGGGGGGTTTTACCGCTACGACCTGGGCGACGTGGTTGAGGTCACCCGCTTCAATCGCTCGACCCCGGAAATCTCCTTTATCCGCCGGGCTGGAGCGAACCTGTCAGTAAGCGGGGAGAAGGTGACGGAAGACCAACTGGTCGAGGCGATGCAGCGGGCGGGAGAAAAAGGCGTGCTCTTAAACGGTTTCACCGTCACCTGGGAAATGGAAAACTCAGTCACCCGCTACGTGCTGGCGGTGGAGTACGCCGGGGGAACAGACCGCTTCTTCCAGCGCCAGACCCTGATGCGGGAGCAGTTCCAGGAAATGCTCAACCGCTTTGATCAGGCCCTGCAGGAGGTGAATTGCGAATACGCGGCAAAACGCCGGGATGGCCGCCTTTCCGATCCCCGCCTGGTCCTCCTGGCGGATGGCAGCTACCGCGATTATTACGCTAGCCAAGGCAAGGAGGGCCGACCCGAAAACCAGGTCAAGCCCCCCCATATTGTCCACCCCGCCACTCCCGGCCGGGTACCAGTACCTGGCACGCGGTTTTTTGACCTGGCCAAAATTGAAGCCGAGATTTAGCGGGACGCCCCCATAAATCACGCCGGGGCGGTAAGGCGCCCCATAAGGCTTTTCCCCTCCACTGTCTCCCCCCCCACCCTTGTCGCCTCGCTTTCTGTAAACGCCTTGGCGCCGTTGGCGGTTTCACCCCCTCCCCAGAGTAGATAGGGTACGGGGTCTCCGACGTGCTTACGGGAAGACACCGGGGTATGATGGTCGGGAGCCACCATAATCCGCCAGTCGCCAAAATGCCTGGCCATGACGGCAAGGGGAGTGACGATATGGCGGTCGATATTTTCAATCGCCTTTATCTTCTGCACCAGGTCTCCGTTGTGTCCCGCCTCGTCCGGAGCCTCGACATGCAGACAGATAAAATCATGGTTGTAAATATAGTCGAGCGCGGCCCGGGCTTTGCCGGCGTAATCGGTGTCATAGTAGCCGGTGGCGCCAGGGACAGTGATGACATCCATGCCGCCAAGCTTACCAATTCCCCGCATGAGGTCGACAGCGCTGATAAGACCGGCCGTGGCCAAACCATAGCGGGAAGCAAAGGGTGACAGGGACATGGCGGTCGCCCCGCCCCACAGCCAAAGCTGGGTGGCCGGGGCTTTGCCCTCTTCGATACGTTTCTGGTTTACCGGATAACCCGCCAGATGCTCGCGGCTGGTTCGCTCCACTTCCAGAACCCAGGATGAAAACCCCCCCTGCGGCGCGTGCTCACTTATCTCGGCGTCCAGTATCTGGTGGGGCGGAACACAGGCGGGAATCTGCACCGCGGCGTTTTCGATAAGGCAGATGTGGCGGTAGCCCACTCCTGGATAAAGCCGAACTCCCTCGATCCCAAGATCTTGGTTTAGGCTATTAATTAGTTCAGCCCCCTCGGGGGTGGAGATGTGCCCGGCCGAGTAGTCTTTCATAACGCCATCCACCACCGTCACCAGGTTGGCGCGAAAAACCGCCGCGTCGGGAGGAATCTCGATACCAAGGCTAGCCGCCTCCAGGGCGGCCCGGCCGGTGTAACCTTCCTTAGGGTCATAACCCAGTAGCGACAGGTTGGCGACGTCTGACCCCGGCTCCATCCCGGGTGGCACGGTGGTGGCCAGACCCAAATGACCCTCCGCTGCCAAACGGTCAAGGGCAGGGGTTTTGGCCGCCGCCAGGGGCGTCTTATTGTCAACCTCGGTACAGGGCACGTCAGCCGCGCCATCGGGAATAATGACAATATACTTCATGGGTTAAAATCCTGTTTTCTAACCTGGAGCCACCCGGGGGCCAGGGGATTTTTTGGCCAGCCGGACCCGCTGGCGGGTAACAACCAAAAAAGGCTTCCCTTACCAAAGGCAAGCAAACAAATTATATGCTATTCGCTGGAAAAAATAAAGAGGGTAAACCGTCTCCGCGTGGGTGCCGACGCGACGCTACATTATACCCTACAACCCGGGAAGATTAGCCGCGCCAGGCCCGTCTCCTCCTTGACAAAAAAAGGGAAAACCGCTAAAATGCGGTTTACATGTGCTTTCGCCAAGCGATTAGGCCCGGGCGATTGCTGCCGGATAGTCATCGACCGCCATCTGGTGGCCTGTTTTTTTTATGCATGATTCCCTTGATTGACTAGATGACATATAGGTTAGAAAGGCAACAAAAATGGTAATGAACAAGGAACGCAAAGCCGAATTGATAAGCCAATTCGCCGCCAAGGAGAACGACACCGGAAGCCCCGAGGTCCAGGTGGCCCTTCTCACCGAAAGAATCAATTCCCTTACCGATCACTTAAGGAGCCACAAGAAGGACAACCACTCCCGGCGGGGACTCCTGATGATGGTCAACCGGCGTAACCGCCTCCTTAAATATCTGCGTAGCTCCAATCTGGAAAGCTACCGGCATACTATCGACAAGCTTAAAATCCGCTCCAAAGAATAACCGGCTCCCGGCCAAAGAGAGTCGAGCCCAGGTGTGCCGGCCTGCCGTCCCTTCGTCTTTTCCGCGCCCTCCGGAGACTGTCAAAACCCTCTCCACCTTCTTTCTGGCGCCGGAAGCATGGCGGAAAAACCCTTTTAAACCTATTTACCTAAGGATATATGCATATGCCGCTTAATCTCAAAGAACTCTCAGTCGAACGCCTGATCGGCGGGCGCAAATTGAAAATCTCCACCGGACTCCTGGCCAAGCAGGCGGCAGGGGCGGTTACGGTGCAATACGCCGACACAGTGGTTCTTTCCGCCGTCTCCTACGGTCCTCCCCGCTCCCCGGAACAGGATTTCTTCCCCTTGATGGTTGACTACCGGGAAAAAAGCTACGCCGCTGGTAAATTCCCGGGTGGTTTCTTCAAGCGTGAAAAAGCCCCGACCACCAAAGAAACACTGACCATGCGCCTGGCCGACCGTCCCATCCGCCCCCTCTTTCCGGAGGGGTTCTTTAATGAAGTGCTGGTCCAGTCCATCGTCCTTTCCGCCGACATGAAAAACGACCCCGACATTCTTTCCATAATCGGCGCCTCAGCCGCCCTCTCCCTTTCCGAACTCCCCTTCGAAGGTCCCATCGGGGCAGTCAGGATTGGTCTAGTCAATGGTGAGCTGGTGGTCAACCCCACCCACGACCAGGAAAAATCCACCAGCCTGAAACTTGTCCTCGCCGGTACTGCCGAATCAGTTACCATGGTCGAGGCCGGCGCCTCCGATATTTCGGAAGACAAGATGCTAGAGGCGCTTGAGGCTGGCCACGCCGTGGTGCGCGAGGTGGTCGAGATGATTAACGAACTGGTCCGCCTGGCTGGTCCGAAGGAAAAAATCAAGGTGGAGCCACCTGTCCTTCCCGCCTGTCTCCCCATTGTCCGCCAGGCGACAGGCAAGCGTTTGGCCACCGCCCTCTGTACCAGCGGCAAGTTTGGCCGCCGGGACGCGGTGAAAACACTTGGTGATGAAGTGATCCTCGCCCTCGCCAAGCCAGCGGAAGAAGGAGGGCCAACCGCCAGCGACATCCAGGCCGCCCTTTCCATCCTGAAGACAGAAGCCATCCGTGGTCTGATCCGCGGTAATTCCCGGGTCGACGGCCGGGACAATTTCACTGTCCGCCCCATCGACTGCCGGGTTGGCGTACTTCCCCGCACGCATGGTTCCGCCCTCTTTACCCGGGGCGAGACCCAGGCCCTGGTAACCATCACCCTCGGTTCCTCCTCTGACGCCCAGGAGGTTGATGGCCTGCGCGACCCCTATGAAGAAATGTGGTATATCCACTACAACGCCCCCGGCTTCTCGGTGGGAGAAGCCAAAATGCCCCGTGGACCAGGACGGCGCGAAATTGGTCACGGCATGCTAGCCCAGCGCGCTCTGGATTATGTCATGCCCCATGACAAGGGGTTCCCCTACGCGGTGCGGGCGGTGTCGGAAGTACTGGAAATGAACGGCTCCTCCTCCATGGCCACCGTCTGCGGCGCCACCCTGGCGCTGATGGACGCCGGCGTACCTATAAAAAAGCCGGTAGCTGGTATCGCCATGGGGCTTATCCAGGAGGGGGCTGAGTCAACCATTGTTACCGATATCCTGGGTGACGAGGACCATTACGGCGACATGGATTTCAAGGTCTGTGGAACCCGCGATGGCATCACCGCCCTGCAGATGGACATAAAGGTCAAGGGCATCTCCACCGCGACCATGCGTAAAGCGCTTGAACAAGCCCGGGACGGCCGTCTCCATATTCTTGGCGAGATAGAAAAATGCCTCGCCACCCCCCGGAGCGAAATAAACCCGCGGGCGCCGCGTCTTCACAGTATGCAAATACCCCAGGACATGGTGGGGAAGATTATTGGCCCCGGTGGCAAGATGATTCGCAGTATCCAGGATGAATTCGGGGTAGAGGTGAATGTCGACGACGCAAATGGCGTCGGCACCGTCACCATCTGCGCCCCCGATGGCGAGGCTTTAAACCGGGCTATCCGGAAGGTGGAGGCGCTTATTGAAGTGCCGGAGGTGGGAAGGGTTTACGACGGGGTGGTGAGCGATGTCCGGGATTTCGGGGTTTTCGTGGAGATTCTCCCGGGGACAGAAGGACTTTGCCATATCTCGGAACTCGATGTCAACCGTATTGAAACAACTGACAGCTTCTGTAAAAAAGGCGATTCCCTCAAGGTCAAGGTGATTGAGATTGACCCGACCGGTAAGGTGCGCCTGTCCCGTAAGGCGGTAATTATGGAAGAACGTGGCGAAGTCTACACCATCCAGCCCCGGCGCCCGGCGCCGGACCGCCGGGGTGGACGGCCAGACCGGGGACCACGGCGCTAAGCCAGGAAAGTGGCGGGTCGTTTCCCCTTTATCAAAGACAGCAACCGTTCCGGGTTTCCGGAACGGTTTTTTTGACCTGGCCAGGATTTCCGGGAGAAAACCCCGACGGCAAAGAAGGCGCGCCAGTTGGCCAGCCCAGCTTCCTCTACCAGGGTATTGGGTTGAGGTTAACCCTCGAGGTGTGGCCGGTTGGTGGCGGGACAAACCATTACTAGCGTTAGTTGACTATCGGAAATATAACTGGAAGGAAACCTAAAGCGCGGTCCGGATTTACTGGTTCCACGGGTTGACGCGAGGAAAAATGCCAGCGTCCCGGCTGGGAAAAGCGGTTCCCGCTCAGCCGGAAAAAGTAACGCTAAAAAAAGGGGGTGACTAAACAAAGGGAGGGGAAAAAAAGGGGGCAAGGAACGCCAGTTGGGATTACCCGCGACCACCAGGGGATCCCAGAGGGTTAGACGTAGGTCACTTCCTCTTCAACCAGCAGGGAGTCATCAATCACCATGGGAGCCGGATCACTGAAGGAAATAAAATCCTCCACCACCTGGGGGAAACTGTCCACCCCACCAATGATAAGGATAAGTCCGGCGGCGATCAGGTCACTGGGTGGTATGGTAAAATACTCCATCACTTCCTGTAACGACTCCTCTTCGGCAGCCATGGAAGTGAATAGGCAGTCCTCGCGGTCAAAAACGCCCTCTTCGGTCAGGTTTTGAAATATCTCGTTCATAAGTTCGGCGTCGCCGCCCCGGCAGATAGCGTGGACACAACCTAAGTCAAGTAGCTCGCGGGCACAATTTTCCAGCCGCGTCGAGGAAACCTTGCCCCGGATCTCAACCAGTACCGTGAAAGGCCGGTCGGAGAAAGGCAAGGAGATAGGCTGGTCCTCCAGATAGCAGGCGTAGAAACGCCGGTCATTCACTATTCCCAGGTTAACACTGTGAGAAGTTTTGTTTGTACTAGTCGAGGATGGTTTTATCCTCTTGTTGTCATGCTTTATCACGATACATCCCTTCCGCTCAGAAAAGGCGGAGCGTAATCGATATCACCGCTAACAAATTAACCTGACTTGAAAAACCATTACGGCGGGCGAGAGGCAAGGCTAATAACCACGTCCCAAGTAATTAACGCTTACTCCCGGAAAACTATTTCCCTATTACTGTAAAATTAGCTGCTGTTTCTTTTTCGTCAAGGCCAAATCAGCTTTATTTACAAAGAAAAACGCGGTCCAGACGCTGGCGGGATCTTTTTCCGCTTAACTGTTTCCGCCCGTCCCGCCTATCCGGTATAATAGGCGAAGCCAAAGCGGGTTAGCCGTTTGGCAGGGAAATGGCCGATGCGAGCGAAAAAGGACGGCCAACCCCACCACCAGGTTTTTCCGAGGAGATTATTATGGCAGGGACGATTCTTGACGGTGTCGCCGAGACCGCCGAGGTTCTTCGCCGAGTGGCAGCCGGGGTGGATAAACTGCTTGGATTAGGAATTAAGCCAACCCTGGTGGCTATCCAAGCCAACAACGATCCCGGTACCGGTTGGTACGCCAAGGCGTTGGTGCGTCACTGCGCCGACAACCATATTGAGCTTAGTCTGGTGAAATTGCCAACCGATGCGTCGGAGGACAGCATTGTTGGCGAGGTGGTGAAAGCTGGGGAAGACCCAAGGGTTTCGGCTATCCTGGTATTTATGCCGCTGCCGCCTGGAGTGTCGCACCTGAAGGTGGTAGAGGCGATCCCACCCGCCAAAGACGCCGAGGGCATACACCCGGCTAACCTTGGCAAGCTCCTGATCACCAACCATACCAGCCCGCTTCCCTGCAC
>JAITQC010000212.1 GCA_031289115.1 Planctomycetota bacterium | reverse complement strand
TGGAACGGGCGATCACCAGCGCCTGGGACTGTAACTCCACCGACTGGCGGAGTTTTTTGTTGTCAATCTGGAAGAGGATAGTTACTCCCGCCTTGACTTGGTCTCCCTCGCGCACCAGTATCTCGTCAATAATCCCGTTGACCCGGGGAGAAACCAGGGCGTAGTTACGGGCGGCGATGGCGCCATCGGTGGTTAAAAACTCGATGAAGTCCAGGGTTTTCGCCTGGGTCACGGTTATCTGCATGGATGGCCGCCCGGCATTACTAGCCTCCCCAGCGCTTGGGGGTGAATCCCCTAGCCAAGGAATGACGGCCAAAACAAGTAACAGGCTCAGGCTTAGGCGAAGTTTAGGGCGCATAAAAACTCTCCAGGTCAATTTTCCTCACAATTACCGGGGGTCACGCCAGGGACAAAAGTTAGCCCAAGCGGGAGAAAAAAAATCCCCCCCACCCTGATTTAAAAATCAAGGTGGGTGAAGATAAAATACCCAACCCTGATTAAAAAATCAAGGCTGTTAGTTTTCCCAGCTAACTTTTGTTTTTCCACTGTCACTTAACTGGCGCGTAGTGAATCAGCGGTCAAGCGTAACCCCTCGCCAAAATCAATTTTCGCCGCGAAAGCCAGTTCTTTTTTCGCCTTGCTGATATCAGCCCGGCTATGAAGTATATCCCCTGGCCGCGGGTCGCTGTGTATCGCCTGGAACTTGGTCCCCAGAACGCTGTTCAATTTCTCCACTAGCTGGTTAAGGGAGATAGAAATTCCACTGGCGATGTTAAACACCTCGCCCCGCAACGGTTTACTATGGCGAGCAGCAATGAGGTTACCATTCACTATGTCTTCGACATAGGTGAAGTCGCGGCTTTGGCTACCGTCGCCAAAAATAACCGGGGGTTTACCCGCGAGCATCAGGGAGATAAACTTCGGGATAACGGCGGAGTACTCGCTGTTGGGGTCTTGCCGCGGGCCAAAAACATTGAAGTAGCGAACTGAACCAATGTCTATGGGATAGCAGAGGGAAAAGGCCCGGCCATAGTACTCTTGGGTGAGCTTGGCCACCGCGTAGGGGCTAAGGGGTTCGGGAAGCAGGTCCTCGGTTTTCACCGTGGCCCGGCTGTCGCCGTAGGCGGCGCTGGAGGCGGCTTGGACTATGCGTTTGACTCCCGCCGCAGCCGCCGCCACAAACAGGGTGACGCTGGCAGTGATGGAGGAGTGCATGCTTTCCACCGGTTTAGCTACTGAACGGGGCACGGAGGGAATGGAAGCCAGGTGGATAATGTGGCTAACCCCCTGAACCGCCTCTTCCGCCACCTTGGCTTGGCAGAGGTCGCCTTCAACCAGGCGGAATTTTCCTTCCACATCCTTAATATTCGCCAGTTTGCCAGTGGAAAAATCGTCCACCCCAACTGTGTCGATACCATCCTTAAGAAGGCGCCGAACCACGTGGCTGCCGATAAAACCGGCGCAACCGGTAACCAGAAATTTTTCCTTGGTCATGAAATAACTCCTTTGGGGGTTAACTGGTATCGACTCGGGCTTGTCTTTTGACAAGTAAACCGATTTTCCAGTGAAAAAATACAACGCCGCCAGGAATACTGGCGGCATACCGGAGTAACTAGCCTAGCCTCTCCCGTATCAAACCCGGTGGTGGGTCAACCCCAGAGGGGGAGCGGCGGAGCGGATGTGGGCGCCGCCGACAATGGCTTCCTGGGGTAGCGGCAGTAAGCGGAAATGCTTGTCGATTCCGGGGAAAAGCGGGGGCATGGCGGGTAAGAATTTCAGGCTGATACGCCAACCATCAGTGCCTTCCCTTAGACGCTGGTGACGGTCAAAACCCTTCAAGGCGCGGGCGAGGCGTTGGCGCCGGTGTATGCCGTTAGTCATGCCGCGATTCTCCGTCCTTTCTCGCCAGGATGGGACCTAGGCAGCGTGCGAATTGGTCAGCGCAGGAGGTGCCACGGTCCTCACAGGTAACCCCGGCAAGAAGTTTTACCGCCTTTTTCGCCTCCATTCCCTGGAGCAGGCGCCCTAGCGCCTTGCCGTTTCCGTCACAGCCATTTTCAAACACCACCTTGGCGATAAGGCCATCTTGCAACTTGACCTGGATATGGTTGGAACAGACCCCTTGGGGATAAAGATCGTAAGTGCCGCTTACCGGCCCCTGGGGTTTTTTCACAGCCTTGCTCACGGTCTTTAGCCGCCCTCCCTAATTGGCTTGGCGCCTGGTTTTTAACCGCCTAGCGTAATTGCCAAATTTTAAAATATTATATTCGCCAAAAGGGGCAAGTAAATAGTTGAATGTGAAAAAGCTTGATTACTGTTATTGCTTGCCGCCACCCGGTTCCGACAAACCCGGGCGATCCCCGGGAGTTCCCTATCCTGGAGTCAAAAAACACTGGTTCCGATCAAACCCTGGCTAGCCCCAGGTGGTCTCTATCCTGGAGTCAAAAAACCCCGACCCCGACCAAATCCGAGCGACTTCCCGTTGGATACCTATCCTGGAGTCAAAAACCCCCGGTTCCGACTAAACCCAGGCGTTGCCAGGTGGTCCCTGTCCTGGCGTCAAAAAACCCCTGGTTCCGACCAAACCCGGGCTAGCCCCAGGTGGTCCCTATCCTGGAGTCACTCCCCCTCGGTTCCGACCAAACCCAGGCGATCCCAGTGGGTCCTTATCCTGGAGTCAAAAAAACTCCGGGAGGTGTGGTCCCGGAGTTTTATAAAGGTTTAAGGTTTGCTTCATAAAAACCGGGTAGTTAACTCTCCTCGGCGGCAATGCCGATGTCAATCAGGATTCCCTGGACGTTAAGCACTAAACCAACGCGCCCGTCGCCAAGGATCGAGCCACCCTGAATACAGCGGATGTTTTCAAACTCTTTACCCAGTTCTTTCACCACTACCGACTGCTGACCAATAATGTCGTCCACCAGGAAAGCGGCGCTGGAATCTTTCTTGCCGTGCACCAACACCACGGTGCCGTCGCAAGGGTCGGAGCAGGAATGCTCGGCTGAAATGCCCAGCACCTGGGTGAGGTGGACAATGGGGTGGAGTTCGCCCCGGACGTTCAAGACTTTTTGTGAACCGCGGATAGTGTGGACTTGGTCCGGTTTTGGCCTGACTGACTCGCGGACGTCGGAAAGGGGTATAATGTAGTCCTGGTCGCCGATTTTCGCCACTAACCCGTCGATAACGGTCAAGGTGACAGTCATAGGGAGGGTGATGGTAAAGGCGCTTCCCTCGCCCTTGACTGAGTCAACCGTGATATTGCCGTTCATCTTGGTGATGTTGGAAAGAACCACGTCCATGCCAACGCCACGTCCCGAGACATCGGTTACCACTTTGGCGGTGGAGAGTCCAGCGTTAAAGATAAGGCGGAAAGCTTCTTTGTCTGGCATGGTGCGGGCAGCGTCTTCGGAAATCAGGTTCTTGGTCACCGCCTTGTTTTTGATCGCTTCGAGGTCTAGACCCTTGCCATCGTCCTTGATCACCAGGGAAAACTGTTCTTCGGTGGCGGTGGCGATTATCGCCACTTTGCCAGTTTCCCCTTTTCCCGCCGCCTTACGGTCAGCTGGGAGTTCTACCCCGTGGTCGACCGAGTTTCTCACCATGTGGACTAGCGGGCTTTCTAGGCCCTCAAGAAGCGACTTGTCAATCTGCACATCTTCGCCAATGATTTCCAGGTCGATCTTTTTCCCGAGTTGACTCGCGGTATCCCGGATAATCCGGTGGAGTTTCTGCAGCACTGACTTCAGCGGTACCCGGCGTACCTCCATCAGACTCTTCTGCAGGTTGGAGGAGAGGTCGCTAAAGGTGAGGTTGGCGTTTTTAAACTCCTGCGCCACTGGACGAGCCTCAGGATAGCTTTCCAGCTTTTTCTGGATATAGGCGAAGACTTCGCCAATGATAATGAGTTCGCCGACAAAACTCATGAAGTGGTCGACTTTCTCCTCGGCCACCCGGAGGGTTTTGCCACTGAGTTCGTGGGAGCCGTGCTTGTCAGCGTCAGGCTTACTGGCTGGAGCCGGGGCGGCAGCGGCGGCAGGGGCGGCTTCACTTGGCGCTTCAGCCGCCGCCACTTCCACCTTAACCTCGGGGATTACTTTTTCCAGGCCCTCGATTATAGTCGCCACCCTAGTGGCGAGCATTTCTTCCATAGCTTTGTCTAGGCCAACTCCGCTACCGTTAATACCCTCAAGATCGTCCCGGAGGCTTTGGGCCGCCAGAGCTTCGTCCGCTTTTTCCGCCGCCTGGGCCGCCTGGGCTATTTCCTGGAGGGCGCTAAGGAACTTGGCGTTGGCCGCGGGAATACCAAACTGGGTTTTGGCGTCCTTGACAAAAGCGGAAATGAGTTCCGCCTGGGCGGTGAGGTCAGTACTACCAAGGCGGTAGTTCGCTTTGGCCGAGGCGGCGACGCCACCGCGGTCGAGGAAGGAAAGGACAGCGGTAAAGCGGTCACTAATGAGGCTCTGGATAAGGTCGTCAAAACCGATTCCGGATTCATGGATGGTAAGATAGTCGTCAAGAATCTGTTCCGCCGCCTGGATAAGCCCCTTCTTGTCGCCCGCCTGGTTACGAAAACTAGTGATGGCATTGACAAAGGCCTCGCTCTTGGCCGGGTCTTTTTCCGCCGTCTTTATGTCATTGATAAAAGCATGTATCGAATTAACCGTTTCGGTGATGACTTCGCCATTAAGGATGAAGTCACCGTCGGTGCGCATTTCCACCTTTTCCACATGGCCGAGTATGGCGTCCAGGCGTTCGCGGATAAGGCTGGTCATCAGGGCGTCAAAGCCGATGCCGGAGTCATGGATGGTGATAAAGTCATCCTTGATCTGTTCGACCAGGGGAATTATGTCAGGGGCGACATTCAGGCTAGCTTCGCCAATAGTCTGGAGGGATTGCAGGAAGGATTCGCAAAGCGCCTCCTCTTTTTCGTTACGCTCCAGTTCATCAACAAAGGTGTTGGCGCCATGGACCGCGGCTGAGATATCGGTGTCGCCGACACGGAAGATAATGACCGACTCGGGTTTACCCTGGGCCTCCTCGTTACTCAGGAACCCGGGGAGGGTAGCGCGGATAAAGGTTTTGATAGAATCGTCAAGGCGTCCGACCAAACCCGCGTCATCCCGGTTTTTCATAGCTTCGGTAAAGGCTTTGAGGAGGTTACGGGCCTTGGCTTCTGGCGTATCGTCATCCTTGGCGCCACCAGCGGAGGAGTGGTGGTTAAGAATTTCCAGGTGGGTTTGTTCTTCCGGAAGCAGCTGCCCGGAGAAATTTCCTTGGGCCAGACGATTGATCATGCCGCGGAGGAAGTCCACGCCTTTTAGCAGCACATCGATAAGGGGGGGGGTAGCCTGGCGCTTGCGGGCGCGGATTTCACCCAGGATGTTTTCCATGATATGGGCGAAATTTTTAATGTTAGTAAGGCCGAAGAAGCCGGAATTGCCTTTTACCGAATGCACGGGACGGAAGATACCGTCGACAATGGACAGATCCTCGGGGCTGGATTCCAGGGCGACAAACAATGGGTCTAGGCCGTCAAGAATCTCCTGGCTTTCGGAAATGAAATCCTGAAGGAGGGCTGGGTCAATTCCACTTATGTCCGGAGACGCTTCGTCTGCCATCGAGCCTACTCCAAATCGATCAATACCTTCCCAAAAGAGACAATTGACTTTCGCTTCCGAAAGGGAGGGTTAAAGCTCTATTTAAAGTTATATGCCTTGATGTGTCAAGGATCAAGTCAAAGTTTTATCTTAATCCGCTCGACCCTCCTGTGCTGGCGCGCTTTCCCGGGCGGCATTTCCTTAAGGCTAACGCCAGCGTTTTTAACCCATTATGGCCCTGGCGTTTTTCCCCGCCTGAATTAGGCGAGTAAGGCTCCTTTTGCTAGTCAGGGTTATGCTAGAGGTCTCTCTGTCGCCTAGGGGGGGAGCCACCCCCCCCTAGGTAAATGGGGTTAGCGAGGGAGGGCGGTCTTTTCGGGGCGACAACGCTTGGCCCCGCTTGCCCGGCTACCCTGCACCCGGGAGGGCAGGGGTCAGGGTGGCCCTGTCGGGACCAGGGGCGGGGGCGGGTTCTGCCACCCCTAAGGGCAGGGGTCTGGGTCATATGCCGTGTCCGCGGTCCCGCCTCGCCAAGTGAACCGGCTGCCATCCCTGAGGGCAGGGGTCTGGGTCATATGCCCTGTCCGCGGCTCCCAGCGCTACCTTGCTACCCCTGAGGGCAGGGGTCTGGGGCTTATGCCGTGGCCGCGGCCCCCAGGGCTACCTTGCCACCCCTGAGGTCAGGGGTCTCTACGATCTCTCGTCCGGATAGCCTTGGGGTAAGGACTGCCACCCCTGAGGGCAGGGGTCTCTCGATTAGTAATTTCACTAAGCCAATAATTCGCTAAAAGTTGACTGGCAAATTAATGCCAATAAAAACCCGGGTCCACTTTGTTTACTAGGAGGGGGGCATGGCTAAGGTTAGTCCTTTTTTGGCGTAACCAAAGAGTGGTGAACTATCCCCAAGCGTTAGGGAATTATTGGTTCATGGAAACCCGGCGTCAAACCCCAGGGTAAGATCGTCCTCTGCCGCTTCCTGGGAAAAAGCCTGGTGATACAGGCAAAAATAAAACCCGGGTGGTGGCGAGAGAAACACCCTAGGTGGCGATAATTTTTACCTCCCAGGCCCACCCTACCGGACAATTTCTCTTAATCGCCACTAAGTTACTTAAGCCTAAGCCGCTGTACGCCAAACGCCCTAAACGAAACTAGCCGCGTGTTCCCGGCCGTGACGGGTGAACCTTACTCTTGGCCTATCAAGACCTAGGTCCAAAGAGGTTTCGCCCAGTGCGTTGAAGCTTATTACTCTCCTCGTGTCTTACCCCCAGTAAGACTGTTACTTAAGAACCTCAAAGCATAACTCCCGGCAATCCTTATGGCGTGTAAGGCCATAAGGAGTTCCTGCTTGTTATTTACTTGGCGACAAGTGTTTTCCCGGTTAAAGCGGTGCGCCTTCGGTTTTTCCTCACCGGTTTCACTGATTCAGCGAGTCAGCTAGGCGTCCCCCCGGGGTAACGTTTACAGTCATGCCCTAGTAACCTAAGGAACAAAAGTACCGGGGTCTTTTGTCCCGACTCCCAAACACCCAGGCTGACACCACCAAGGTGACCAAGTCCAAGGCTCTGGCTT
>JAITQC010000140.1 GCA_031289115.1 Planctomycetota bacterium | reverse complement strand
GAAGAGTGAAAGTGGGGGCAAGGAGAAGCATCAACCTTGGGCGGGGAAAGCGGAAAATTTAGGCTGACCGCCGAATGAGCTGTATTCTATCGCTGACCTTGTTTTCACCAGTCAAAGCTTCTGCCACACATTTCTCTAAAATTTCTAAACCCGCGCAGACCACTCCAGTGCTACTCTCCTGCCGCAACTCATTCCAGGCCTGGCGAAAAGCCGCCACCAAACTTGCTGTGTCACGGGATTGGGTTTTCTTCCTCGCCATGTTTGTCCCTCCTTTACCGCAACACCTTAAATTGCATAGGTCATTGCTGGTCGTGAACCTTATCGACATTTTTCCCAAATTCTTTAATGTTTTTTTGATTATTCAGCCTTTTCGCTAAATACCGTCGGGGGAGGGTAACCAGCCGTTAAGTGTAGCCTGGCGCCGGGTAAATCTTTGGGGGTTTAAGTCGGGCGGGAAAGCCCGGCAAGGGCGCCATTAATCAGGCGAACCAGACAGTTACCGTCACTAATCCCCAGTTTAGCCGGGGAAATTCCCGCCCACCCTTAATTTGCATTTGACTGGCAGGCGGGAGGGAAATATTATGGTTATTCCTTGATATTGTTGATATACGGCCTACACGAAATTTTCACCCCCCAAATGTTGGCACCGTTTTTTCTCTTTCTCCCAGGCTGAAAATACCCCGCCGCCAGGGGGTGATTTTTCTCCTTGTCAGGATAACCCTTGTCAAAGCCTTCCGCACCCACTCCCGGCGCCGACCTAATCCTTTCCATGCGGGGGATAGACAAGCGCTTCCCTGGTGTCCACGCCCTGAAAAACTGCCAACTCAGTCTCAAACGCGGGGAAGTTCTGGCCCTGGTGGGGGAAAACGGCGCTGGCAAATCCACCCTGATGAAAATACTCACCGGAATCTACCCCGAATATGCTGGGGAGGTGTGGTTCGACCAGGGACAAGTTCGCTTCCAGCATATCCGCGAGGCCCAGCAAGCCGGCATTTCCATCGTTCACCAAGAACTCAACATGCTGAACAATATGACCGTGGCCAAAAACATCTTCCTCGGACGCGAGTCGGAGGGTTTTTTCTATAGTGAACGACGCCTTAACCAACTGGCCCAGAGCCTGATAGACGAATTTCATATCCATGTTCTCCCCACCGACAAGATAATCGACCTGTCGGTCGGGAAGATGCAGATGGTTGAAATCGCCCGGGCCATGTCTTTTCCGCAAACCAAGGTGTTGATCCTGGACGAGCCCACCGCCGCCCTGTCGGAAACGGAGACCAGCGACCTGTTCGAAAAGATTCGGGCCCTCCGCGACAAGGGAGTGTCGATTATTTTCATTTCCCACCGCATGGGAGAAATCAAGCGTATCAGCGACCGGGTTACTGTCATGCGGGACGGTGAGTACATCGATACGGTTGTCACCCAGGACACGGAAATAGACAGCATCATCAAGATGATGGTTGGCCGGGATATTGGGCAAAATATCCGCAAGTCCGCCAGCCGAATCGGCAGTGACGCCGAAACGATCCTGGAGGTGCGGCACCTTTCTTCACCCAAGGTGCACGATGTCTCCTTTAGTCTCCGGCGGGGGGAGATTCTCGGATTCGCCGGCTTGGTAGGCGCGGGACGGACTGAAGTGATGCGCTTGTTGTTCGGGGCGGACCGGCTGACTGGCGGGGAAGTCCTGATCCGGGGTAAGCCCGTCCTGTTACGAAAACCCCAGGACGCCGTCGCCGCCGGGCTTGGCTACCTTTCCGAGGACCGCAAGCGCTATGGCCTGGTTTTGGGAATGTCACTGGTTGGCAACGCGGTCATGGCCTCGCTAAACCGCTTCCTCTCCCTGGGGTTGTTTGTCAATTTCGCCGCTTGCCTTAGGGCGACGGAGCGTTTTATCCAAAACCTCAGTATCAAAACCCCGGGTCCGCTCCAGTTGGTGAAAAACCTTTCGGGCGGTAACCAGCAGAAAGTGGTGGTAACCAAATGGCTGATTCGCGACACCGATATCCTCATCTTTGACGAGCCAACCCGCGGTATTGATGTCGGAGCCAAGGCGGAAATCTACCGTCTTATTGAGGAGCTGACAGCGGAGGGCAAAGCCATCATCATGGTGTCCTCGGAGTTGCCGGAAATCCTACGCCTTAGTGACCGAGTGGTGGTCATGTGCGAGGGACGCAAGACCGCCGAGTTTGACATTTCCGAAGCCACGGCTGAGTTAATTATGAAACACGCCACCGCCAACACCAATTAGGGATGCTACCAATGCCGATAAACCGCCTAATCGCCTATATCAAGGGTCCCGGCCAGCAAAAGGCTATCGCCCTGGCCGCCTTGGCCGCCCTCTACACCTTTTTCTGCATATTTGGCTCACATTTTGCCAGTCGCGAAACACTCATCAGTATCTTTGATTCTTCCTACTACACCGGTTTCATGGCTATAGGCATGACCCTGGTAATAATAAGCGCCGGTATCGACCTGTCGGTGGGAACGGTGACGGTGGGGTCGGCCCTGGTGGGAGGGGTGGCCTACACGGTCTGGCATCTGCCGATGGGGGTGGCCCTAGTGGTCATCGTCCTAACCGGCACTCTGTTCGGTTTGATTAACGGTCTACTCATTGGAAAACTGGACTTGCCCCCCTTTATCGCCACCCTGGGTTCGCAATTCATCTCCATGGGACTCTGCTCGGTGGTGGCGAGGGTGCAAACCATGCGCTACCCCAGTATCTCCCACCCGGACGGCTGGTTTAAGACGGTGTTTTTCAAAACCGTCTCCGGCTTTCCCATGGGAGCTCTCTGGGTACTCCTGTTTTTCGTCATCACCGTTATTCTCCTCACTTACACCAAGCTGGGTAACTACACCTACGCCATCGGTGACAACGAGGAGGCGGTCCGCCTTTCTGGAATCAACATCGCTAATTGGAAGGTGGTGATCTACACCATTTCCGGTTTCTTTTCCGGGCTGGCCGGCATTATTTACGCCGCCACCTTCAGTTCCATCACCCCGCAAACCGGTGGGGGACTGGAGATGTACGCCATTGCCGCCTGCGTCATTGGCGGCGCTTCCCTAGCGGGGGGAGTCGGTTCCCTCACCGGCACCCTTATCGGGGTTTTGGTCATAAGTGTTCTCAAGAATGGTCTCATGTCCATGTGGCTGCCGGTGCAGTGGCAGCAGTTTTTCATAGGGCTGGTGGTGCTGGCGGCGGTCCTGGTTGACGTCATCCGCAGCAAAAAGGCCCATAACGCCAAATAGCCGCGAGATTCAGGACGCCCCATGCGGGGAGTCGGGTTTACCAGAGTAAGGAGAATGTTTATGAAAAGACACGTGACAGTTGTGGCCCTGGCGCTGGTCGGGATGCTGGCTTTGGCCAGTTTCTCCGCCCAAGCGGGAGAAAAGACGATCATCATCATTTCCAAAAGTTTGCAAAACCAGTTTTACCAAGCCGCCTTTGTTGGAGCTAACGCCGCCGGCAAGGATTTCGGGGTTTCCGTGGTAGTGAACGGTCCCGACGCCGAGAGTAACATTCCGCAACAGGTGGAACAGGTACAGGCCGCCATTAACCAGCGGCCCGCCGCCCTGGTCCTGGCCGCCTGCGACCCGACCTCGGTGCAGGAGGCGCTTGCCCGGGCCAAGGAAAACAAGATTCCGGTCATCGGTTTCGATTCCGGTGTTCCCGGTGACACCTCGGGCGCGGTTATCGGTACTGCCGCTACCAACAACGTCAACGCTGGGGGAGTAGTGGCGGACAATCTCGCCGACTCGCCCGCCTTCCAGGCCAAGGTCAAGGCCGCCACCGCGGCTAACCCGGCGGTTATCGCCGTTCTCGCTCAGGACTCCACCTCTGGTTCAATTGTCCAACGCACCGATGGCTTTGTCTATGCGTTGAAAAAACGCGTGGAAGCGCTTGACTCTTCCCTGGTCGGCGCCGTCTCGATCGGCGGCCAGGACAACTGGAGCGTTCCCAGTTCCAAACCGGCCACGGTTAAAATTGTAGTTACCGTTCCCCCCACCACCAACCAGGCCGACATTCAGTCAGTCGCCAACGCCATGCTCCTGGTCCCGAACACCGTCGCCATTTTCGCCGCCAACCAGGACGCGGTGAACGGTCTTATCAGTTCCACCGCCGATGGCACCGAGCTGAACCGCCAGACCGGACGCTACAAAGACATCCTGGTGGTCGGTTTCGACGCCGGCTCCAACCAGAAGGACGCTGTGCGTAGCGGCGCCTTTTTTGGCTCGGTGACCCAGGACCCCTACCAGATGGGTTACGCTTCCATAAAAATGGCGGCTGAAGCCGCCGATGGCAAACCGGTTTCCGACATTGATACCGGCGCCAAATGGTATAACAGCAAGAATATCGACAATCCGGATATCGCTCTCCTGCTTTATGATTGATAGAGCCGCTTTAGGAATTTCCCCGCCCTGGGCGTCTCTTTTCGGGACGCCCAGGGTTTCTTTTTCCTAGAAGGGGTGAATGTGACGGGTTGAACTTGCGACAATCTTATGACGCAACTTGCATCCAAATTGGGTAGAGTAATTGGTAAATCAAGTTTGTCGCCGTTTCCGGTTCATCGGGAACGGCTTTATCTTAGATAAATTCCAGAATAACTATGGCTTACGGTTATCCAAAGTTCCCCAACTAAACTTTTATTTGGCCTTTTTCCCGATTTATTTTTCTATAAATCCTTATCGTGGTCCGAAAATTGGCGAAAAACCGTTGTAGTCAAAAACAAGTCTGTTTCACTAGAAGCTGGTGCCCTTAAAATCAGATAATGTTTAGCAAACCTTTCTGGCACTCTAAAAAGGAAAAAAACCACGTCTATTGGGCGTTGATGGAGTCTTTAGCGAAAGATGTCCGCGGCAACGGATCGCGCCCTATCTTGGGTCGCTTCCCGATAAGTTTACCGCGTAGTGTTGAATAGCGCCGTATTTTGGCATTCCCTGGCGATGCACAAGCGAGAAGGAGGGATGGGGCCACGGGAATCCAGGGCGGGTTAGGCGGAACGGACTGTTGCTTCCGGATCAACCGGTTTATACTGTTTTACGGGGGTTTGTCTTGGGTGGTCGGGTTAAAGGTTGGGAAGGGGAATCAGTAAATGGCCATGAAGGTGGTATTGGCCCCAAACGCTTTTAAGGACTGTTTGTCCGCCTCCGCCGCC
>JAITQC010000096.1 GCA_031289115.1 Planctomycetota bacterium | reverse complement strand
GGAGTGGAGATTGTCTGGCACAGTTTCAACGCCGGACCTTCGGCCATGGAAGCGGTTTTCGCCGACGCGATCAACCTTACCTATGTCGGGCCAAACCCGGTATTGAACGCTTACGTCCGCTCCAAAGGTGGCGTTCTGGTGATGTCTGGGGCGGTACGGGGTGGAGCCGGGTTGGTGGTTCCCAAGGGAAGTCCACTGTCCGAGCCAGCCGATTTTGTGGGAAAAAGCATAGCCACTCCCCAGTTTGGCAATACCCAGGATATCGCCTGTCGTTACTGGTTGATAACGGCTGGACTCAAGGTGACCATGACTGGCGGCGATGTGACTGTCGTTCCCACCGCCAACCCGTCTATCCTGCCCCTGTTTTTAAGCCAGCAGGTGGACGCCGCCTGGACTGTCGAACCTTGGGTGTCGCGCCTGGAAATGGAAGGTGGGGGTCAATTGGTTTATTCCGAGCCGGCCGACACTTCTCTTACCACCGTCCTCTCCGCTGGCGCCGACTTTCTGGACCGGGAACCGGAGATGGCTGCGAAATTTGTCGCCGCGCATCAGGCCCTGACCGAATGGATTTTGGCTAACCCAGAGGAGGCCAAGACCAGGGTGGCGGCAGAGTTGACCCGGCAGATGCGGCGGGAATTTCCCCTGGAATTGGTCGCCCACGCCTGGCCGCGTCTGGTCTTCTCCAACGCCATCGGTGTCAGGGAATTCACCTTTTCCCTCCAGGCTGCCCAGACCGCCGGATTTGTTACCGAGGAACCCGGCGATATTTCCGGGCTGGTGGCGGGTAGCCAATGACCATATTGGAAATGACCGGAGTGGAGAAGCGCTTTCCCGGACCAAAGGGGGGAGAGCCGGTTATCGCCCTCCGGGGATTGTCACTGGCGATCGGGGAGGGGGAATATGTGTGCATCCTCGGCAAAAGCGGCTGTGGCAAATCCACTCTTCTTTCGATCGCGGCCGGATTGGAGAAACCGGATGCCGGTAGGGTGGTCTGTCGAGGCGAAACTGTCACCGGCCCTGACCGGCACCGGATGCTGATGTTCCAGGACGCGGCGCTCTTTCCCTGGCTGGATGTGCTTGATAACGTCCTCTACGGTTTGACCTTTGTGGAGGGATTGACTCGCCGGGAAAAACTGGCGCGGGCCGAGGATAACCTGGCGATGGTCGGTCTTTCCGACTTTCAGCGTTTCCGCATTCACGAACTTTCCGGAGGTATGCGGCAGCGGGCGGCCTTGGCCCGGGCCTTAGCCCCGGATCCGGATATTCTTCTGATAGATGAGCCTTTTAGCGCCCTTGACGCCATGACTAGAGAGCAACTCTACGCCGATATCCAGCGTATCTGGAAGGAAACCGGTAAAACCATCCTTATGGTCACCCATAACGTGCGCGAGGCGGTTTGCCTGGGCGAAAGGGTCTTGATTCTTTCCACGCCAGGTGAGGTGGCGGCGAACGAACCGGTGAACCTTCCGCATCCGCGGTCAATGAACGACCCCAATCTCACCCTTGTCGCCGCCCATATCTCGACTTTTCTTCAGGGGTAAGTCTTGGCGAAAGAAGGCGAAATATGAAAAAAGCCATTCCTGCCCTGGTTGTTTTCGCCGTTTTTCTCCTTTTCTGGCAGTACGCGGCCGATGCTGGCTGGGTCTCGCCCATTCTTCTTCCTTCTCCCCTGGCGGTATGCCGCTATCTTTTTGACGCTGGCCGGGACGGTATCCTCTTCTCCGCTCTTGGCGTCACCTTGGGTCGGCTTCTGGTCGGCTATATTCTTGGGGCGCTAGGCGGCCTCCTCTTGGGTTTTATCCTCTACGCCAGTCCCCTGGCGCGTAACACTCTTGGTTTGGCAGCGCTAGGCCTACAAACCCTGCCCTCGGTATGCTGGGCCCCCATGGCCATCCTTTGGTTTGGCCAGACAGAGGGGGCTATGTATTTCGTGGTGGTTATGGGGTCGCTCTGGTCAATCGCCATCAGTGTCGAGACAGCCATCCGCGCTGTACCTGACATTTATTTACGGGCAGCCCGGGTCATGGGTTCAAGCGGGCAACATGTTTGGCGGACAGTGGTCTTTCCCGCCGCCCTTCCGCAAATACTTGGCGGCGCCAAACAGGGCTGGGCTTTCGCCTGGCGCTCCCTCATGGCGGCCGAGATTTACGTCGCCATTATTAGGCGCTTTGGTATAGGTCAACTCCTTCACTTCGGCCGTGAATTGAACGCCATGGACCAGGTGGTAGGCGTCATGGTAGTCATCGTCATCGTGGGTCTCCTGGTGGACCGGGCCATATTCCTGCCGGTTGATAAATATCTGCGGCGGACCAGGGGAAAGTGAAGGCGGGTGTAAAAAAGGCGGCCGGGCCGGGCATGGTGCTGCGTCGAGTCGGGTTTTACCGGAATTGACAGAAATAGACGTGATGGAAGTGGTTTCACCAACCCACTGCGAGGTAGAAATACGGAAAACTGGTATCCATACTCCAAGGGTAAGTCAACCCTTCCTTAGGGAACAACCGCATTGGGAGACACCGGGGTAGCGGGAACAAACTGAAAACCCTCGCCACCACTTTTGCGAAAATGCCTTGATAAAGGCCCTGTTTTTTAACTGGACACAACTTAAAACTCATCCAGGTGCTTGACAAATTCCGCCTCGAAACGAAGCGCCTTGGCCACGTCGGGAAAAGTGCTTTCCATCAACTTGAAGACTGGCCCATGGATATCCCGCCGGCCATCCGCCCGTTCACCAATCCCCAGCATCTCATGGAGCATCTCGTGAAAAAGGACATATTCGATGAAATAACGCGGCACCGCGGCTGAATCGAGGCGGCGGTTCATGATGATAAGGTTGCGGGAGTGGTCGTAACAGGCGAAGCGTATTGAGCGGCGGGAGGGGCGGGGATTTTTCCGTCCCCAGGTCACCCCGGCCTGGGAACGGTCATTCAAGTAAAGATGGTTGAGGTCTTGCCGATAGAGTTCAAGATCATGATGGATTCCCTCCCCAAGCACCGCTTCCCCTGGGGTTCGAGAGGGGGGAGGGGTTCCCGCTGCCTGCAAAAAGCGATTGAGGGTCAAACCTGGGGAGGGACGGTTTGCCAAAAAGTCGGCGAGTTCACCCACCACCTCTGGACTAGCGTCAAGGAAGCGCATCTGTAGACGCACTTCCAGTTGGGACGGGTTAAGCCGCCGGACTGACACCATCCGGGTCCGGTTATTGTTTAGATAAAGAAGAACCCGCCGCCCCGATAGCCGCTCCAATTCCGCCTGGAGAGTCTGGGGGGTATAACGTCGACTCTCTGCCTGCGACACCGGGGGTGGAAATAACACCTCAGGCATTGCTGGACTCGCTTTTAACCAACAGGCGTCCGGAACGCGCTCGGTCGCTAAAATCTTCCGGCAGGGAGTGTTCCTTTAGTTGGCTGCAAATAACCGCGGATATGGGCAAGGCCTTGCGTTGGGAAAAATCGTAATGCACTATCACCGCATCACCCTTGGCGCCCAGTTCCCCCTCCTGCCACGCCTCCTGGTAAAGAGTAAAGGAGGTGCGGCCTATTCGTTTGACAAAGGAGCGGATTTCCACATCCGCCCCCAGTCGCAACTGGGCCACAAAGTCCACGCTGATCCTGGCCATTATCAATTGCCAGTTGTCCAGGGAAAGATCGCTATGAAAAAGACGGAACAACGGTTCTCTGGCCATTTCAAACCAAGCCGGAATGACGCAGTTATTGATATGCCTTAATCCGTCCACGTCGCCAAAACGCGGGGTCACTGTCTTGGTCCACATATACTGCCTCCGCTGGAAAGCCCCATCATGAGGGCGCGGGATACCCTCACCCTATTGAAAAGCAGTCAGTTCCTTGTTTGCCTGGTCAGGATCAGCCACCAACCGCAACAGTTCCTGGAGTCCCAAAAGTTCAATAAGATCCACCAGGTTGGGCCGGGACCGGACCAGAAACAGGCTGCCGTTTTTCTGGCCGAGAATCTGCGCCGTATTGACAAATACACCTAGGGCCGAGCTAGCCACCGATTCCACCTCTCCCAAATCCACCCCGATACCAATCATCCCCACACTCACCAGTCCGTCCAAACGCTCCTCTAGACTAGGGATGTTAGCCAGACCTATCGACCCGGTCAGGCGTAGCATTGCCGACTTGGGACTTATGGGTTTGGTTACCAGGGTGAATTCCGCCATAGTGAGACTCCGGGCAGAAAAACAGGGCTTCGTTTCCAGGATTTGCCGGCGTCAGGTTGGGGTAGCCCCTGGCCAGGATTGGATAAAATAACCCATGCGGCGCGTCCTAGACAACCTTGAAAGTGACAATAGTGGAGTCATCCCGTATTTCCGCCCCACCCCGGTAATGATCCAGGTCAGCCAATAAGGCGCCGACAAAATCATGGGAGGAAAGATGCCGGTGCCGCCGCAGAAATTCTTGCAGGCGGCGTTCGGAATACTCCTCGTTTTCTATGTTGGCGCACTCCACCACTCCGTCAGTGTAGAGGATAAAGCGGTCCCCCTTCTCCAGGTTCACCACCTGCTCTTTAAGCGAATGCTGGAAAACCGGACCCCGGTCGAAACCAAGGGCGATGCCACCTGGATTAATTACCTCCATCGAGCCGTTCGCCCTGGCTAGTAAAAGTGGGTTGTGGCCAGCCGAGGCGCAAACCAGGGAACGCCGCCGAGGATCGTAGACCACATAATAAGCAGTGACAAACATCCCGCGCGGGATGTCTACCGAAAGAATTGAGTTCACCCGGGTGAGGGTATCGGCGGCCGAAAGGCTGCCGGTGGCCACAAAGCGAAGAATAGCCCGGGTTGTCGTCATCACCAGGGCGGCCGGGATGGATTTTCCCGAGGCGTCGGCCACCACCAGTCCCATGTGGTTACTATCGACCGGAAGGAAATCAAAGTAGTCGCCGCCAATTTCTTTGGCTGGACGATAGGAGGTGTGGATGTCCAACCCTCTTATTCGCGGTGTCTGGGGTGGCAAAAGGTTGTTTTGGATGTTCCTGGCCACCAGCAGATCGTTATCCAGGCGGCTTGCCTCCTGGACGTTCACCCGGGCTGAGCGCAAGCGTTCGGCCATGACATTAAAGGCGAAAGAGAGCATGCCAATCTCATCCGTCCTTCCGGTTAGGGAGGAGCGCCGGGAAAGATTGCCCTCGGCGATGGCGTTCATATCTTCGGTGAGACGGCGCAAAGGACGGGCGAGGCGGCGAATGGAAAACCAGGTGGCTAAACCTATCACGACTAAGAATATGGCGCTGACGCTGGCCAGGAACACGAGAAAGCTGTAACGTGCGCTGTCCTGACGCTCGGTTTGGAATACCGCCACCACATAACCAAAGACATCCGGATCTGTCCAGTCATAATACACCGGAAGAATAGCCCGGAAAAGCTGATTGCGGCTGCGGCTGGAAATGTGGTCAAACTTCACCATTCCCATTTCGCTGTCTATCGTCGCGTAGTTAGCGTCAATGAAGCCGGCGGGAAGACGCCAGAGGACAGGACTAGCGCCACCCGGGTCGGTATTAAGTTCGTGCGAGGCCGCCACCGGCAAGCCGGAGGCGTCAAGGATATAGGCCCCCACCACCTCGTGGTATTCCAGTCCGTCATTATCAGCCAGCCACTCCGAGAGATCAAGAAGGCAGGCGCGTGTTTCCGCCCCTTCCAGCACTTCCACCGGGGCGATTTGGTCCAAGGGGAGGCCTACCAAGTCAGTCCAACGGCTGGCACTGATAAAGCCTTTTTCTAGAAGCCAGTAATTCCCCACCTGCCAGCGGGTGGCGGTCGCGTATTCGGGATGGTCAGACAGGAAATCAGCCCGGCAACCCAATAGTACCCTGGCGTATTTTCCTAACATCCGGGCCACTGGATAGGCTTTGGCCCGCACGGCGTTCATTTGTATTTCAGAAACCATCCCCTGGGTCACGATAAAATTGACGATCAGGCATAACAACACCAGAAGGATAACCGGGAAGGCCACCTTGCTCACCACACTCCAGCGGAAGATTTGGCTGTGCAGACGAATAGAAACGGGGGGAGAAGTGAAGGCATCGGCATCAGTCGTCTCGCCGCCGTCAAGACGATCGCCGCCAACACTTAAAGAATGGAAGTGAGTGGAGTTGGCGTCTTGGTTATCCAGACGGGAAGACCGGTGGTCGCTATCCAATTTATCCTGTGCCATGGCCAGTTCTATTATACCTTCATTTACGGTTACTGTTTTCCCTGCCTGTCACGCCCGCGGGAAAAAGATGGGTTCACCCCCCATCCCCTCCGGAGCTGCCCCGGGTAGACAAATGTAACAACCCAGGAATTATAACATTTCGCCCGCCAACCCGCCAGAGTCCCGTTGCGTTAACACTTCAAGAACGCCGATGGCGTACCTTTTTCGCCGGTCGCCGGAGCGGCTTTTTTCCTTCCCGGGCCACCGCGATTAAATCATATTCTTCCCGACCCTGGATACAAGCCGTGAGAAAAACACCCGGAGACGCCCGGGCCGCTAAGCGAACCACGCCGTCCACCTCAGGCGCCTCCCGGATCGTCCGGCCCTCAAGCCAGCCGTCTTCAGCTACCTTGTCGACCAGGATTTCTTCGCTTTCACCCCGCCGGGAATCGAGCCAGGCAAAGGTTTTCTCCCGCTGGAGCGCCAGCAGGACATCCCGCCGCCTGGCCGCCTCGGCCGGGGGAACCATTCCCGGGAAAGAAACAGCCGGGGTTCCCGCTTCGGGTGAATAGGCAAATACCCCCAGATGCTTGGCGAAACCCGCCGCCACCCAGGCCTGGGCTGTCCGGAAATCCTCCTCCTGTTCGCCAGGGAATCCGGTTAACAGCGTGGTGCGTAGGGTAAAACCCTTAACGTCCAAGCGACTGGTGATCTCCTCCACCCGCTGGCGCCCGTACCCCCGGTTCATTAGCTTAAGCATCCGGTCCGACACATGCTGCAGGGGAAGATCAAGGTAACGGCAAAGCCGTGGCTCAGAGACCAGAAGGTTAATTAGGGATGAACTGAGGTGGGCGGGATGGGCGTAAAGAAGCCTTATGCGCGGGGTAGAAACAGCCGCCAGGATTTCTTCAATAAGGCGGGTTATCCCCTCCCCCGCCGGTTCATCGCCATAAAGGGTGGTGTCTTGGCCAATCACCACCAGTTCCCCCACCCCCCGCCCGGCCAGGATTCTGGCTTCCTCGACAATGCTCTGGCGGGGCCGGCTACGGAAGGGACCCCGGATATCGGGTATGGAACAATAGCTGCACCGGTTGTCACAGCCGTCCGATATTTTCAGATAACTGTAGGATGGCGGGGTGGAAATAAGGCGCGGGCCTTCGAAAGGCTGGGCCAAGACGCCAAAGCCGGCCTCCTCGCGCTCCCGGGCCGCCAAAACCCGCCCCACGGCACTAGCGATTTCGGGAAAAATCCCCAAGCCCCAGATAGCGTCGAGGCCGGGAAATTCTTGCGCCAGCTCCGTGGCCGACCTCTCGGCCCAGCAACCCATAACTGCCAGTTTCAGGCGCCCACCCGATTTTTTCTTGGCCGCCAGGAATTCGTTAATAACCGCCCGCGCCTCATCCCGGGCCGGGGCGATAAAACCACAGGTGTTTATCAAGACCAGATCGGCGTCATCCGGATCAAGGGCGAGGGAAAAAGAGTCGCCCAGGACCGCCGCCAGAGCCATCTCGGCGTCAACCGTGTTTTTTGCGCACCCCAGGCTCACCATAAGGATTTTAGGCATAAGCGGACTATTCGCGGCAACTCTCTCCTATGGTGAAAAGGACGGTTCAAGAGAGAAACAGGTGGAACACCAAGCCGGAAAGATGCGGAAACGATTCCTAGCGCCCGTCACGCAAGCGAATACCACAGGCGGGGTGGATGTCGGGGTTGGCCATGATTTTCTGCATGGTCTTTTCGAGGTCGTATTCTACCCGGCGATAGGTGACCGAGACGCCATCGTAAATAACATAGCAACTCCGGGGATTGCGGTCACGAGGCTGCCCAACCGAGCCGATATTGATAATCGCCCGATTGTCGCGATTGATGCGGTAATAATTGTCGAAAGTGGAAAGCATTAAAAAAGAGTCGTTCCCATCCTCCATAACGCCGGGAAAATGGGTGTGGCCGACAAAGGCGACCTTTTTAGACATGGCGGAAAAAATATCACTGGTTTTTACCGGATCGGTCTCTAGGTCGGAGGGTAGAACATATTCGGTTATGGGTTGCCGCGGGGAACCGTGCATGGCCTCAAAATCTTGCACCTCATACATGGGTTCTAGTTGTTCGAGCCACATCCAGCGCCGAAGTTTTTCCTGGTCGTTTTCCTCCGGGTTGGGGCGCATTATCTTCCGGTGACAATCCACGGATTTTTTGGCAATGGGGTTGAAACCTTCCGCTTCGAAAAGAACCGCGTAATCATGGTTGCCACAAAGATTGACCTGGCAGGCAGCGTCTACCAGGTCAATACAGGCTTCCGGGTCAGGCCCATAGCCAACCGTATCGCCAAGATTGTAAATCTTGGCGATACCCTGGGACCGGATATCGTCGATAACCGCTATCAAGGCCTCAAGATTGGCATGCACATCAGAAATCAAGGCTATGGGTTCAGACGGACCACTGGACAAGGAAGGCTCCTTTACCGGAAAGGAGGGGGAAAAACAGGCTCACATTCCCTGGGCGACAACTTCCTTGACCTCTGGAACCTCTTGCTTAAGAACGGTCTCCACCCCGTTTTTCAGGGTCATGGCGGCGTGGGGACAGCAGCCACAGGCGCCCTGCAGGGCAACCGTGACCACCCCCGTATCCGCGTCAACCCCAACCAACTGGATATCGCCGCCATCCGCCTGAAGCATGGGGCGGACCTTGTTTATGGCTTCTTTGACTTTGTCTTCCATAACTTAACCTCTTTTCTTTCACTGTTCCCCGGGTAGCTATTAAAGCGCCGGTAACAGTATGTTGCCCGTAAGTTGTTGTTCGTCCGGAACCGGCGGGAGAGCCAGGCCAGACCCAAGGCAAAACTTTGTTACAAACCGGCGTCCTTACGTAGGATTTCCGCCCGGTCGGTCTGTTCCCAGGTGAAGTTGGCTCCAGTACGGCCAAAATGCCCCAGGGCAGCGGTGGGAAGGTAACGCGGTTTCAGGAGATCCAGGTCGCGGAGAATATGGGCCGGACGAAGATCAAAATGCCGGTCAATCAATTGGGCTATCTTTTCCTCGTCAATCTTGGAAGTGCCAAAAGTGTCTACGGTAACCGACAAAGGCTTGGCGACACCGATGGCGTAGGACACCTGAACCTCACATTCATCGGCAAGCCCGGCCGCCACCACGTTTTTCGCCACCCAGCGAGCGGCGTAAGCGGCGGACCGGTCTACCTTGGAAGGGTCTTTGCCGGAAAAAGCGCCACCGCCATGGCGGCCCCGGCCACCATAGGTGTCAACAATGATTTTTCTGCCAGTCAAACCGCAGTCACCCTGCGGCCCGCCCACCACAAACCGGCCGGTGGGATTGACATGATAGATAGTGTCTTTGGTTAGTAACTCGGCCGGAATGGTTTTCATGGCGAGCTCCACCAAATCGGCTTGAATTTGGTCATGGGTAACATCGGGGTTATGCTGGGCGGAAAGAAGGACCGTATGAACCCGCACCGGCTTTTTCCCATCGTACTCCACCACTACCTGACTCTTGGCATCGGGGCGAAGATATTTAATCAGCTGTTTCTCCCGGGCCTCGGTCAGCGCCGCTATCAGTCGATGCGCCAGATGGATAGGAAGAGGCATGAGTTCCGGCGTTTCATTCACCGCATAGCCAAACATCATGCCCTGGTCGCCAGCGCCCTGATCTTCCGACAGCGTCTGTTTCACTCCCATGGCGATATCGGGAGACTGGCGGTCAAGAGCCACCATCACGGCGCAGGTCTTAAAGTCAAAACCCATGGCGGCATCAGTGTAACCAATGTCGCGAATAGTGTTGCGCACCACGGTTTGAAAATCTATATTCGCCTTGGAAGTTATTTCACCAGCGATCACACAGAGGCCAGTGGAAACCATAGTTTCACAAGCCACCCGGGATTGGGGGTCCTGGGTTAGCATAGCGTCGAGAATAGCATCGGAGATGTGGTCACAGACCTTGTCTGGATGCCCTTTGGATACACTTTCCGAAGCGAAGAATGTGTGTCTTGGCATGACTTTCCTCTCTTAAGGGGCAGGAGTAAAACACCCAGAGACCCTGGGTTGACACCGGAGCAGAGCCCCCAGGGTAACTATGAAAAAATCGACAAACAATCTGCTTCAGAGTATAATCCAGTTAAACTCTTTGGCGCAAGTATTTTCATTAGGCGATTCTCTCTAACCCCACTGGTTGGACAGCCATGCTTTATTCCGCATCGCGACGCACCGACCTTCCTGCCTTTTATCCCATGGAAATAGTAGGAAAAGTAAGGCGCTCCCGCAAACTCGAGGGGATTGTCTTTTGGACCAAAGATATACGTAATTTTACCACGCATTTGGAGTTGTCGGCAATAATACGGGAAGCTCCCGCCATAATCCAGTTTACCTGCACTGGCCTAGGGGGTAGCCAATGGGAACCCCGGGTACCACCGCTGGATATTCAACTGGACGCCCTCGCCACCCTGGCGACCCGCCTACCTCCCGCCGCGATTCGCTGGCGCTTCGACCCGATTATCCCCACCCCCGACTGGCGCGAGCGTTTTCTTCAAGTGAAGGAAAAACTCACGGTAGTCCTGGGAAAATCTGGCTTGGACGGGGTAACTGTCAGTTTTGTCGATCCCTACCTCAAGGCCAGGGTCAGAGTAGCGGCAGCTGGCCTCGCCTGGCCCGAGGTTAAACCAGAGGACAAGCGGGAAACCCTGGCGTTCCTTGCTAGTAGCTTTGGGGAAAGAAAGAAGGAAGGACCTAAACCGCTACGCCTTTGTTGCGAGGCGGAGTTTCTTGACCAACCCGGTGTGGAGGCCGCCGCCTGTGTGGACCGGCGCTTGTTGGAACGCCTGTACAACCTGAAAGCGGGGGAGGTGAAAAAAGACCCGGGACAACGCCGTGACTGTACTTGCAGTAGCGCCACCGACATCGGCTCCTACGCTCTGCCTTGCCAGCATGGCTGCCTTTATTGTTACGCCAATCCGAAAATATGAAACATCCCTAAACCGGTTTACCGACTTGGCTGTCTTGCGCCAGGGCGGTGGCCAGCCGGGCCAGGGTTTTGCTTTTCCCCAGAAGTTCCAGACTTTCCCAGATACCCCGGCTAACCAAGCCCCCGGTTATCGCCACCCGGAGCGGCTGGGCGATTTCCCCCATTTTAAAGGGGGAATCCTCAGGCAGGGGAAAGACACCCGCCACCGCCGTGACCGCGGCCTCTTCAATCTCCTTAGCCTCCCAAACCCCAAGGTCTGTCAAGGCGGCGGTCATTTTCGCCAGGACCTTAAACCCAGCCCCGGCGTTCTTCGCCAACACCTTCGCCACCGCCTTGGGGTCGTAAGTAACCTGGTCACTAAAGAAAAAAGCGGTGTTCGCCACAAATTCCGCCACGGTTTTCAGCCGGTCGCGTTCCAGAGCGACCAGGCGTTTAAGCCAGGACGGGTCAAGGTCGCCAGGGTTGATACCGGCTTTCCCGAGGGCGGCCTGCACCAGCGGGACAAGCTCAGGTATCGGGATCTTGTTCAGATATTCCCCGTTCATCCAGACCAATTTCTCCAGGTTGAGCTGGGCGGCCGAGGCTGACACCCGGTCTAGATCAAAGGCAGCCACCATCTCCGCCCGGTCCATGATCTCGTGGCCTTCCTCCTGGCTCCAGCCACAGAGCGCCAGGAAATTAAAAAGACACTGCGGCAGGTAGCCCTTGTCACGGAAATCCACTACATAGGCGTCCCCGTCCCTTTTCGAGTAGGGCTTGCCTTTGCTATTCACAATCATCGGGAAGTGTGCGTAGCGGGGGGGAACCGCCCCCAAAGCCCGGAAAAGGAAAAGATGGCGGTAAGTGTTTTCCACATGATCGTTGCCGCGAAGAATATGGCTGATCCCCTGGTTGATATCATCAACCACATTGGCCAGGTGGAAAACCGGACTGCCATCGGAACGCACAATCACCATGTCGCGAATAGAGTCGAGGGGTTTTTCCAGATGCCCAAGAACCATATCATGGTAGTAAACATAACGCCGGCGAAAACGCAGACGCTCCGGTTTGCCAGCCAGGATGTCATCAGCTTTACCCGACTCGACTGACCTGAGAGGCGCACCGTCCACCTCCTGACCGGAAGCCAGGACTACCCGAAGTCCGGGGAGAGCGTCCCAACTCACCGGGTTATGAAATTCCCGCCCGTCGGAAGCCTTGGTAAGGTAGTCGATCCCTCGGCTGGTAAGGTTAAGTTCGCCACGGGAGACATCCATTTCCGCCTCTTCCCTGGCTTCACTGACAAAAGAAGGGTCGAGGAGAGGTCCGTCAAGATGGAGAACGACCGCCCCCCCGGGGAGTCGACTGGCGTATTTTTTCTCCAGCATGAGCGAAACCGCTTCTTGGTGGCGGCTTAGCTGCCGGGACTGGTACATTGCTTCACCATCATAATCAAGGCCCAGCCAAGCCAAGGCCTCCAGGAGAGTGGCTATGGCCTCTGGGGTGGAACGCTCGCGATCGGTATCCTCCACCCGGAGAAGAAAAGACCCGCCATGATGGCGGGCGAACAACCAGTTGAAAATGGCGACGCGGATGTTGCCGATGTGAACATTTCCGGTGGGGCTGGGGGCGAAACGGACGCGTGGAGCGGAGCTGGACATAAAAGCCGTCCTCCTTGGCGAAAAAATAGCCGCCGGGAAAACCAGGCGGCTAGCATGGTGTTTGACTATACATCCTTGGCTGGGCGGGAAAAACCGGGGACGGCCCGAAAGCCGTCCCCAGGGTAAATTAGGCTAAAGCGCAAAAAAAGTAGCCATGGTGACGGTAAATCCCATACCCTTGGCTTCATCGCCGTTCTTGACCGCCCCCACCTCGCCTGGACCATAGAAACCGAAGAAATCCAGACCCGGAAGGTGTTTCTTAATAACCTCGAGTTCCTGGGGAAGCTGGTTGTTTTCGATCATTCCCATCCGGCGCCGACGGCAGCTCACCACAAAAGTGAAGAAGGGTTCGGCTCCGTCACCCGGCGCAAGCGCCTCAAGAATGGTCTTCTCGGTGGTTTCTGGCGAATGCGTCCCACCATTGGAAGAAAGACCAAGGCGGAAATCATCGGCAATGAGAATGGCGACATTCAAGCCGGTTTCAATAACGCCGGCGGCAATAACCTTGGCCGTGGTGTTTCCGGCTGCGCCACCAATAATCGGGTAAATCGCATCCAGACCCGAGTTCAGGCCACTGGCAAAATCCTTGTTGCTGCCATTGAACTGGTCACCAAAAGTGAGGATTACCTTACCCGCTTTTTTGCTGGCCTCGATGGCCGGTTTAAGTTCCTCGCCTATGGCAAACCCGGCGTCAAAATAGGAATCGTCGCCATCCGGGTCGGTTTTGGCCTGGGAGATCGCCAATTCCATGTCGCCCCCTAACGCCCACACGGTCAAGCCGATTGGAATATCAAGGCTGGGCGAGTCGGCGAAATTGGACTCCTTGATCAAGGGGCTGGTAACCTGGCAGCCGTAAATCAATTCCTTGGGAAAAACCTTGGCTATCCCCGCCACCAGCTCCGGGGTAACCTGGGGTTCGGCCGCAAAAACAATAACCAGTTTGGCGGTTTTCCCGTTCAATTCGCCAAAGGCTTCCTTGGCTGCCTCTTCCCCGGCCTTCGCCGGGTCGGCCTGCATGGACATCCCCATGCCAGAAATCCAGTCCGGCGGAGACTTTACCGTTCCCGCCGCCGCCACTGGCAAAACTATGGCCAACACTAAACCAACCATTGCCAGGGACAACCCAAATCGACGCGTGAATAACAGCATGTTTCTCCCTCCTCTTTTCATGGATCGTAACGCTCTGCATAAACCGGTTTCAATTGCCCATCACTACGTTCAACCATTCTTATAAGCACTGGCTTAATCGCCTCACCGTCAGGGGACATGGTTGTGCGTCCAGTAGCCAGGGGCATCCGTTTTATCTTGAGGATGCCGGCTTGGATATCTTCCGGGGATTCTCCGTTCGCCAGGGCGCTAATCAAAATGGAGACACTGTCGAAGGCGCAGGCGGCACCAGCATCGGGATTGTCCATGCCGGCCTGTTCCATAGCGGTAAAGAACACCTGGAAGGGTCGAAAATTAAAGGACTGCTCAAAAAGTCCACTGCTAAAACAGGTGCCTTCGAGCCGGATTCCCGATCCGTCAAATACCAGTTGGTTGTCCCAGGTGGAGGAGCCAACCAGGCGAGTACGAATTCCCAAACGGCGGGCGGCGTGGATCAATTCAGTCGCTTCCAGGGCGTAGCAGGGGACGAAAATGAAATCGGGCCGAGTGGCGGATAAAAGCTCCAGTGCCCAGTCATAAACCAACTCCCCACTGGCAGGGTCGACAAAAGACTCGCGTCCCAGGACTAAACCAGCGTTGGCAACAAATGACTTGGCGAACATCTCCGCCATCTTTGAACTATAGTAATAGCGGGAATCATAAATAATGGCGCAAGTGGTGGCGCCGAAACTATTGGCCTGGAATTTTATCAGGCCGTCCACCTCGTCTGAACTCCGGAAATTCACCAGGAAAACCCAAGGGTCATCCTCTTCTACCACGTCAATGGTGGCCATGGGGCTAATAATTACCACTTTGTTTTCTATAGCGAAGGAACGCACCGCCAGGACACTTTCCGACATCAGCGGGCCAATAATGGCGGGGACCTTAAATTTTTCGACCAGTTCTCGGACATCTTCCAGCGCCTTGGCAGCATCGCTTTGGTTGTCGCGCCATTCCACCACCAGCTTCTTGCCATTCACCCCGCCGGCATCATTGATTAATTTAATCCTGGTCCTTGCCCCATAGTAGGCGGACTGGCCATAAGTCTCCAGCTCTCCGGTCAAGGGTAAGGATGCCCCGAGAACAATTTCCCCCTGGTAGACCACCTCCGCCTCTGGCTTAGCCGCTTCCGCTGCCGGGGAAATAGGGTTTCCCAGATACAGCAAACTATAACCGCAAAGGACAAAAAAGACAACTATACCACGGATTGGCATTGGCTTCCCCGTCAGGGTTAATGGCGCACGATAAAACCGAGTTAAGAATTCAAGGGTTAGGAACAGGGTATTTAGCCGAAATACTCGGCCTTTTCATACCGTCTCGCTAGGCGGAGAGCGGGAAGAAAACTGGAACCCGAGACAACCAAAAACCCAGGCCCACGATTAAGTATGAATATAATACAGCCCACGCCATTAACTTGAATGCTAGTGGTGCAAAACAATATGGCGGCGCTTTGAAGTACTACCAAAATATACCATATTGGCTTGACAAATTCCATAAATTATTGTTATTTGAATAAAGATAACGTTAGGTCTCGACAGCGTCAACCCCTGCATTTTCAGGAAAAAAACTTTCCTCCCCCATTGTGCCCACCGGAAAACCGGTTTATTGGGTTTCTTGTAATGGACGCCCACCTGGCCCTGGCCCTGGAAGTATATCGAGGAACCGACTATTTTAACGAATAACTTGTCAGGGTTTGTTCTAGCCGGTGTGTTGCACGTGAATTTGTTACCGTCATTTATTCCCTGACCTTCGAGAACCCTCGGCAAAGCGTTGTTTTTCGTCCGCGCTTTGACCGGAAACACTCCGCCCTCTCTAGCTGACTTCAATGGTTGGGGTAGTTTTCTAGCCATCACAGTCCGATACCTCTGGCCGGTTCCAGATCCTTCCTCTTTACACTAGGCCTGGAACCCTTTCTACCGGGGACAAGTATGCACGGTCTAATTTATAAATTATCCGGGGTATTCCTGCTAATGGCGATGATTCCACTCCTGGTTGGCTTGGGGGGAACGAAAACCCTGCAAGACGTGGAGTCCTTTCTCAATCTTAATAGCCGTTCCATGCAGGTACTAGCCGGCTTGATGTCTTCAGCTGAAACATCCCTCCAGGAAAGCATGCAACTCCAGAAAAACGCCAAAAACGTTTCCCAAGAGGTGGCGGGTAGTCAAAGTCAAGCCAACAAGGCCTTGTTGGACATTGAAAACATCATCCTTCCCCAAACCCTCGCTATCGACCAGATGCGTTACGCCCTCGCCAACGCCTCCACCGCCGAACTAGGCATTCTCCTAGCCCTCAATATGCGCCACTTGGGGCCGGAGGAACTCCTTGCCACCCTTACCTTGCAACGCACCAACATGGGCGAAGCCTTGAGCCTTCTCGACAGCGCCCGGGAACGTTACATTTCCCTCAATCAAAGCTCCAACACCGATCAGGTTTGGCGTGACTTCGAGACCAGCCTGGAAGACCTCAAGGGCAACCATGGCGATTTCATGAATGAGGTGGCAAAATTAGAGGACCTGGTGGATGAATTGATCCGGGGCGGTCCTCTTTTCGCTTCCGCCTCGCGAAGCGCCTATGACACCATTTTTATCAGCGGCAAAGACGCCCGCGACAATTGCGAACAGAAAATAGCCCTCCTCAGCCAGTCGGTCATGAACCAGGTTAACCATGACGTGAATCAAGTAACTGCCATGCAGAACCGGTCGATCGCCAGTATTGAAAACCTGAACAACGACATCGCCTTCTCAACTTCCAAGGCGGAGGAAATGCGTACCCGCTTCTACTCCGCCATACTTACCGCCGAAAGCGCCTCCTCCGAGGCCAACCACACCATTGACGAAACCAGCGAACGTTACTGGCTGATGATCATTATTTCCGGACTAGGAATTACCTCCGGGATAACCATCGGTCTAATCCTGGCTTTCCGCATCAGCAATCCCATACGCCAGATGGCGGGGCAGATGTCAAAACTGGCGCAAGGAGACCTCGCCAACGATGTTAAAAACGCCTATTGTGTCCGTAAAGACGAGATCGGACAACTGGCGCTGGCTATGCAGGATATGATCAAAACCAATCGGGACGAGATAACGATGGCCAACGCTATCGCTGATGGTGACTATACCCATACCGTGGTACCGCGTTCCGATCTCGACCAGCTGGGCAAAGCGCTTAGAACCATGCTTTCCAATGCCAACGACACCATGCGCCAGGTGGGCCAGGCCATTGTCCGCATTGGCGACGGCGCCTCCGTGGTTAGTAAAGCCAGCCATTCCCTACAGCAGGGAGCCCAAACCTCGGCCGCCGCCCTGGAAGAAATAGCCCTTACTGCCAAAAATGTCGACGGCAACGCCCGCACCAACGCTCTAAGGGCCAAAGAGGCCAATAGTCTCGCCACCGCCAGTAGCGACGCCGCCAAGCGTGGTTATAAGGCGGTCACCGAACTAGTGACCGCCATGCGGGAAATCCAGGAGTCTGGACACCAGATCGCCTCGGTGGCCAAGCTTATTGACGATATCGCTTTCCAAACCAATCTCCTCGCCCTCAATGCCGCTGTCGAAGCGGCCCGGGCGGGGCGTTACGGCCGGGGTTTCGCCGTGGTGGCTGAGGAAGTGCGTAACCTTTCCGGCCGTTCCGCCAAGGCGGCTCGCGAAACCGGCGCCATGGTGGAGGCCATGTCAGCAAAAATGGAAACAGGTACCCACCTCGCCGCCCGGACCGACCAGGAGTTCAAGGAGATTGTCGCCTCCACGGTCAAAGTGGCCAGCCTGTTTGTTGAAATAGACGAGGCGTCAAATTCCCAATCGGCGGCGATGGGACAAGTTTCCAATGGTCTGGGGCAAATCGACACGGTTATCCAGGAAAATCTGCGTAGCGCCGAGCAAACGTCGATGTCGTCGCACAGTCTCCTGGAACAGGCGGAAGAACTCCGCCGAATGATCGACCGCTTCAAACTTAACGAACGCGATTTCTCCGGTTCCCAATCGGAATCAGCCAAATTCCTGGGACAATTCCCCGCCCGCCCACCCCGGGAACTGCCAACCCGGCGTTCAGCCACCCAGCTCCTTGACTTGAAAAGCCACCGTCCTTCCTCAAATCTACCCAACTCTTATAAACAACCGGCTGCCCCAACTCTACCCAACTCTTATAAACAACCGGCGGAACGGGGCGAATATAGAGGCCAGGGGATTTAATACAATGGGGCCAAGTGTTGATTTTTAAAGTTTTAGGAGTTTTTAGGGATAATTTTTTGGCGGGTTTTAACCTTTAGACTAGTGGCGTACCTGGAGTCCAAAAGATCGGCGGCTGGCAATAATGCCAGCCGCCGATCTTTCATCTGTTCCGACAAGTGTCGTTCTATCCCGTTAACGCGGGAAAATTACCACCTCGCCAGGAGCCATACGGACCCGCGACCGACGGAGATTTATCGCCGGGCCAAGGCGTATATCGTCAAGGGTTATGGCGGGGTTAGCCGCGTCAGACAGGACTTGCCAACCACCACCCTGCTCTGGCTCTAGGAAAAGAGTGGCTGGCCCACCCCTTACGCGTAACGCCCATTCCCCCCCCTCCGGTTCTTTGGCCTGGAAGTTAGTAAGGCCGACAAAGGCCAGACGGACCAGTTTGCCTTTGCGCAGGCGGAAGAGCGCCACATCGGCAGATAGCTGAAGGCTAAGGGTCGGAGTTACCAATTCGCCACCGCCAGGAGTCCAGGCGAGGACGTCAACCCGTTCGTTACCGTGGTCGATGACAATAGCGCCAGTGTGTCCGTGGATGACGTCGCTGTCCCTTTCGATTCGAATGGGGCGGAAACTGGAGTTTTCACCCGGATAAAGCAGGGTGGCGGTAATGCTGTTACCGTTAACCGTCCGTTCCAGGTTTATGGCGGGGGCGGCTATGGCGCCTCCAGTATTGTCATAGATATAACTTGGCGTGATACCCAACTCCCCTTCCGAGACAGTCAGCTGGCTGTTGGCATCAAGGGCGAAGAGCCGCAAGGCTGAGCCATAGCCATAGTCAGTGGTCATGAGCATACCCGAGCCGTCATGATAGGCCTGGATACCGGGGGCGAGCTGGAAACGCACATTGACCGGCTGGGGGCTGTTATCACCCCGGGCATCGACACCATCAAGGACCAGCCAATAGTCTCCCGCTCCTTCACCTGGGAGTTTCTTAACAAAGAGGACGGAGCGCCGCCAGTTTTTACCATTGGTGAGGTTGACTGAATCTGAGGCGTAATCAAGAGCGGCATTGGTGCGCCAAACACTGTCAACTGGTGTTCCTGGCGGATTGTAACCGGCCGGGTCGCTAAAGGCTCCCGCCAACGACAGGACGCTGTGGCTCGCCGCCTCGGCTGCCGCCCCGCCAAAACCCCTGGCGTCGCTTAGGAAACGGATGTTTCCCGACGACACCACCAGGGAACCAAAATCGTTATGAGCCGGGATTCCCGGCAAAAACCCCCGGGGTCCGAAGCGGACCGCCAGGTAACGCGAATTCGCCCCGACATCACTCCGGGAGACAAACACCCCGCCATAGGAGGGAATACCCGAACGCTCGGGAAAACTGTAGGATGCGTCCAGGCCTAGCCGTGGCCGTTCCGACCCGGGGGGTGGAGGAAAAATCAGCTTTAGTTTGGCAATGTCGACTTGGTCTAGTTCACGTTCACCTCTAGGCCCGAATCCCGGGAGGCTAAGGTCAGGAAGGGCCAGATCCAGTAAATAACGGGCAGGGCGCTCCAATACCCGCCAACCGCTGGAAAACTGCCGGCGATACCAAAAATCTCCGTAAGTGAAAGCGTCGATCATCAGGAGGTTCTGGAAAACCGAGCCGCTTATTCCTCCCACATCCCCACCTAGGCTAGCTCCATCTGGATAAAACATGGTTCCGGCGCTACTTATCACCTCCCGGAACCTGGCCGACAGGTCTTCCCGGTAGAAGATAAAAAAGTCACAAGTGGTGGCGGTCCGGAAATAGACCCGGGAGATTTCATGATAGGTCGCATCCTCGGGCGGATTGGCCATGGCGGCCTGGATAAGGGTGAGGTCAGCCGCCAGACGAAGAAGTATTCGCTCCATCAGGGCGCCGTAGCCGAAGTCATCGATAATTGGCTGGGCGAAAGTGTTAAGTATGAAGTCGACGCGCCGGACCACCCCCGTCAGGGTGGTGTCGGGATTGTATTCAGCCGCATTTAGCGTTTCCCCCAGGAACATGGTTTCATGCGGCGCCACCACTCCACGGCTGCCGCCAGGACCACGGGTAAGGGAGGCTTCGACTATCCGCCGCTCCCGTAATACCCGAAGTATGATGTCGGCGGCCAGAGGAAGGTTTTTAGCTGTCACCGCCCCAGCCAGGCCAGGATATCTGACATTGTCGGCGTTAAGGAGCGCCAAGACCACCTCGGGATCGACATTACCCTGATCGGCAGACACTTCGCTACCGTCACTACCCAGGAAGTAGGGTTCACCCGTCACATTGGCTTCCGGTTCCGCCAGGATTGGGGAGGATGCTTCCGGGTAAATCACTACCCCGCCCTCGAAGGATCCTACCGGGAAGGCGGGTGTGACCACCGGGGTAGCGTTTGACGCGGTAGCGCCTTCCGGCTGAACCGGTGTGGCGTTAGGCGGAAAATCGTAACCGTCCGCTGGAGTGTCGAACACCTCTAGCCCCGGACCCGCTTCCCCGGCCGCTACTAGCCCAGACCCCAAAAAAACCAGGACGGTAAAAATGATAATTCCCAAACGGTCACGACGTTTCATGCCTTTTCCCTCCTGAACCAACACACCCATCCCAGGTCTTCGAAACCACGCCCCACAAGATTGTCAATGGATCTCTGGATATTCCGGACGCCACCAATCCGGCATTTTCACTACTTCCCCCACCTCTTTAGACGCTTCTCGCCGAAAATCTTCCAGGTCTTTGACATTCCGAAAAGGGTCAGCCGCCAGGGGCGCGTGCTCCGAATAAGTTTTTTCCAAATCTAGGCCGACCCGGATCGAAGGGTCGGACCGCACTGTTTCGCTGCCACCACTGCCGAAAGTGACGATGTAGTATTCTTTCTCCAGGGCCGGTAGGCGTCTACCCCAGATATCATAGACTAGTTGGTCGAATTCAGCCCTTAGGAAGCGCCCGTCCAGAGACACCTCAATGGGACGGGAGAGAACCACCCTTACCTGGCCCACCTTGCCAGCCGAGGCGGGAAGATTGTTGTAACGTTCAAGAAGCCTCACCTCCAGCCGCGCCCGGTAATTCTCCACCCCCTCGGGAGTGGGGAGGGCTTCTTCTGGAGTAATAGACTCATCCGATTCCGCCACTTCCCTTTCCGTCAACACTTCCTCATCCGTGACCCCGGCTACCGGTCCCTCGGTTATCACCTGGGTTATTTCTTCCTTCTCCCTAGCCAGTTCATTGGTTTTACGCCGGTGGTCGCGAAAAGGAGCGTATTTTCCTTTTCCCGTCCCGGTCTGGGTTTTCTCGGTTTTTTCGATTTTCTCGGCGGGAGCGGTTTTCTCGGCGGGAGCGGATTTCTGCCCCCATTTTCCTACCGCTTTAGGCACCGGTGGCGGTAAAGGACGTTCAAAAAGCAGGGGTGGATCCGCCAACCCACCTTCAGCCGAACAGGCGACACCGACTCCAAGGGCAAGCAGGGCAGGCACGGACAACCTGAACAGCATGGCGGCAAACAGCGTTGGCTGATTCCAGGACATAAGGGTACTCTCCAGGCAAAGACGGCAAGCTTATAGTATCTTTATCGGTCACTCCGGGGCGGGAATGGCGTTTTTTTCAAAATAGTTGCGGACGTCCGTAAAAGTGGCCGATAAAAGAGAAAGAGGCGCTGTACCCGGACCTTGACCGGTCCAATCGGGACAGACACGAGGATCTTGGTTGTTTTTCCTCACCGCCCCTTGGTTAAGTTGAGAATAGGGAGGAACCATGCGCAAGGAATGTCTACCTAGTCAGTTTTTCCTTAAACCTGGCTACGTCATGGCCAATCAAGCCGCCACCCTAGTAAAGACTGTTCTTGGCAATTGCGTGGCAGTGACTTTTTTTGACCAGGACAATCGTTTTGGCGGCATAAACCAGTTCATCTTCCCCGCTACCAAAATCCCGGAGAATATGACACCCCAGTACGGCAATATCGGCATCCGCGCCCTTTTCAAGATGCTTTTGGAAATGGGGGCAAACCGCGAATGCCTAGTGGCGCAAATTGTGGGTGGGGCGGAATGCCACTTTTTCGATGACTCCGGACTTGGCGTGCAAAACATCAAGACCGCCCGGTTTATTCTGGAAAAACTGCAAGTTCCCATTATTTCGGAAGATGTCGGCGGTTCTATGGGACGTAAAATTCTCTATCACTCCGGCACCAACGAAATGGCGGTATTCAAAGTCGACAATCTTTCGGAAAGCGACTGGTTTGTCCCAGGAATGGATATCCGTTACAACTGACCCCACTTCTTTTCTCCCCCCAGGCACCGGTTACACCCTCCCTCCCGGGAGGGTGTTTTTTTTTAATCGTTTCAAACCTGGCTTCCTGTTTACCAGAAAAGTCTCGCCTGTGTCTTGACGTAATGGGGAAAAGCCGCTACTTCTATAATATTACCCCCATATCTTCAATCTCCCTTGATTGTTACATCGCCCCGGCGCCAAGTACGCCTCTCCCTACGCGTCGGGAGGGCGGTATTTTAGAAAGGAAGTTATGTCTTTAAGCCGCCTGCTGCGGGCCATCCTCGCTTGGGTGATCCTCCTGCTTTTTGTTTGTCTCTTCCTCTTTGATTTTACCGGCTGGCGCCAGTTGGCGTTGTCCTGGGAGTTTTCCCCCGCCCTGGTGGGAAAAACCCTGGCCGGAATTGTCTTGGTAGTCATCGCCGCCGTCACTATCGCCGGGGGTAGAGTTTATTGCTCGGTATTCTGTCCCGCCGGATTAATACAGGAGTTTTTCTTCCGCTTAACCCAGCGCTTCCGGCGCTCGCGGCTGAGTTATGTCAAGGGTCTGGCGCCCTACTGGCTTCTCATCCCCCTCATCGTCTGTCTTATTCTTGGGCTCTACCCCATCTTCAACTTAACCGACCCCATCGCCCGCACCGGGAGTCTACTTGCCCCCCTGGGTGAAGCTTGGCGAAGCTGGCGGGACGGTACTGATAATTACCTGGGTTATCTTGGCCTGCCCGGACTCGCCTTTGTCCTCGGGCTATTCTTTTTAGTCGTTCTCCCAATGTTCCGGGGTCGCTGGTTCTGTGACCGGCTTTGCCTGGTGGGTGCGGCATTAGCGGCCCTCGCCACCCTTTCCCCACGCCGGCTTCGTCTCGATCCCCAGCTTTGCGTCGGCTGTCAACGCTGTGAACGGGTCTGCCCGATGCGCTGCCTTGATTCCCGGTCAGCAAAGCTCGACGCTGAACGCTGCGTTCTCTGCTTTTCCTGCCAGGATATTTGCCAGCGCCAGGCTATCAGTTACAGCAAACCAGATTCCCCGGCCAAACGCCGGGTTTTCCACCAGAGCCTTGGTCTAGCGGGAACAGCCGCCCTGGTGGCGGTTCGCACCGCCTGGGGTGGGCGGGAGAACGCTTTCGACAACCATGTCATGCCTCCAGGTGCGGATAATTTCGCCAACTACTCCCGTAATTGCCTAGGCTGTCAGTCCTGTGTCGCCGCCTGCCCGGTCGGCATAATAAAACCCCGCTTCCCTTCGCTACGTCCCGAACTGGATTTCACTCTCGGCTACTGCCAATACAATTGCAGCCTCTGCAACCACGCCTGCCCCACCCGTGCCTTGAAGCCCCTGGATTTCGCGAGCAAAAAAATACTGCGCATCGCCAACACCCAGCTCGACCGGCAAAAATGCGTGGTGGTTACCAAGGGAACCGCTTGCGGAGCCTGCGCCGAAGTCTGTCCCACGCATGCCCTGATCATGGAGGAGTGGCAGGTGGGTAAACCGACTTGGCCGGTTTTCTATCCCGCCCACTGTATTGGTTGCGGCGCCTGCCGTTATGTCTGTCCCGCCCGACCCTTCGCTTTCACCATAGACGCAATCGAACGCCAGGAAATAGCGCTACCTAGACGCGAGGCGGTGGTGGAAAAAGGCACTGAAACCAGGGTTGAAGAGAATAGCGACTTCCCCTTCTAGCCGGGTGAAGAAAAAACCCGGAACCGCCAGAGGCGATTCCGGGTAAAAGAAAACCCGCTGCTTGTTTTCCGCAAAAGGTCGGTCAGTTGACTTTACCATTGGCGAACTCATAATTCCACGCCAGTTCCTTTTCCGTGGCGGGACGGATATAGTCTTTTTCTTTGAAATAGAGAGCTAACTCGCGCTCGGCCGAGGCGAGGGAGTCACTGGCGTGGATAAGGTTGAAAGCCTGGCTCACCCCATAGTCACCACGGATACTGCCAGGTTCGGCGACCCGGCCCAGGGTGGCACCGGTGATTTTTCGCACCACCGCCACCGCGTCCACCCCTTCCAGCGCCATCAATACCACCGGACCCGAGGTGATGAAGGCGGTGAGTTGGCTGAAGAAAGGCTTGGCTTTATGCTCGGCATAGTGCTTCTCCGCCACCTCCAGACTAACATCCTCCAGACGCATGGCGCAGATGCGTAGACCCTTTTCCTCCAGACGGGAGATGATTTTTCCCACAAAACGGCGGGCGACCGCGTCAGGCTTTAGAATTACCAGGGTTCGTTCCAGTTGCATGTGTTCTCCTGCTCTAGGGGGGGGAAGGATGCCAAGTTCCGGACTAGCTCCACTCGAAGGGAGCCAAGAGAAGAATTATAAGTGGCAAAGGTTTTCCCTGTCAAATTTACTTTTCCCAAAATGCCTGCCGCCGCCCTTCCGGTAGCCGGATAACCCTGCGAAAGACTGGGGACTGGAAATGCAATCGGCAATTGGTTATAATGTTTTTCCATAGACAACTGGTGGATTTCCCGGAACGTTCCTGGGAATTACATTATTTTGACCTTTTTCAGGGAAGACCTCATCATGAGTATCATAGCCGTCAACGACCGCAGGGGTGGCATGTACCGGACAGTCATTGAATTCACCTATGGCGAATGCGACCGTCTGCCTTTCAACATACTGCGGCGTATCAACGCCAAGATTGAAATCATCCCCAACGCCGGTATCAAAGCGACTAGTGATTTCAATATCCGTAACCCCCGCGAGTCCGCCCTGTTTCTGGAAACACTCGACCTTTTCGGCGAAAACGGGGCTTACATCCATGGCTCGCCTTCTGACCCTGAGATGCTTTCCCAAACCGCCCCCTCGGAAACCCCGGCCCATACCGCGCCCACCGCTCCCACCGATTTGGAGATGGAAGGTTAAGCTTGGGAAAAAGGGGTGCCATTTTGCCCAATCATTTTTTTCCCCCCAGTGGACCACAGGACAAAAAACGCGCCACCGCTCTTAGCGATGGCGACCGGGATTACATGCTGTTTAGCCTGGAGTTCACCGCCTGCATACTTAGGGAACGCCCATCCCATCCCGAGGCTTTGCTATTAGCTGCCAATTATCTTACTGAGCTGGGCTTTTACGTAGACGGCCTTAAAATCGACCGCCTTCTGGTGGCGTTAAAACCAAACGATCCCCAGGTCCTTTACAATCTGGCCTGCAGCCTGTCCCTTAACTCCCTGCTTAACGAAGCTTTTGAAGTCATCCATCAAGCCTGGGCCAATGGTTTCACTAACCTCGAACTCCTGCGTCACGACCGGGACCTCGAGCTCTTGCGTCACGACCCCCGCTTCCACTCGCTTCTTAGCCAACTTTCGCCCGACAAACTTCCCCAATAGCCAACCCAGAAAAACCCCTTGCCTAAGGACATGGTCCTTGCCTCTCTAGTCAGGCAAGGCAACCACTTTTCACCGGGGAGTTACCGGGGGGGACAGGTGTCATGGGTTAGGGGCGGGGGCTAGGGGGATAGCCATGCCAAGAAGGGCGGTACGGCGAATTTCACCAAAGCCCAGGGTTTCGAGGAAAGCCAGGCCGTCAGGATCCGCCAGGGCCAGGGATGCTTCCACCCGCAAGTGATCCAAACGGCGCCGGGAGGCTTCCTTACGAACCATCTGGAAAAGCGCCTTTCCGATGCCGCGGCGTCGCCAGGCCGGGTTAACCGCCAGGTATTCCAATTCCGCCACGTAGGGATTAAGACAGGCGGCCCCGACCAACTCGGTCCCAACCTTGGCCAGGAAACAACAATCCATGAGATCTATCTGGCTGAAATAAAAATCGTCAGCCGCCATTAGTTCGTCTTCGAGACTGGAGGTGGGAAAATGCGCCGCCCCGGCGAGGGCAATTTCCTGGCCGCGGACCGGACCGCAAACAGCAAGCAGAAATGGGCCTAGACTTCCCTGATCGGAAAGCCCGGCCGTGGCTAGGGTGAAGTTGGCGGTGTCGGGCATAAAAAAATTACCTCAGACACTTCCAGGGGATGGGTAGTTCCGATGCGTTAAAGCCGTATTGACTTGCCTTCGACAGCGAAAAAAGAGCTGGGGAACAGTTTTTTGGTCTCTCTCTCCATCTGGCGCAGTTTCTTGTCATCGTAGGATGGCTCGAAATGGATCAAAGCCAGACGCTTCACCCCCGCCATCTTCGCTGTCTTCACCGCCATGGCCGGGGTGCTATGTCCCCAACCTTGGCGCCCGGCGGCATAGTCTGCCTCGGTATACTGGGCATCGTGGGCGAGGACGTCAGCCCCGGCGGCGAAACGGGCCAGATCACTGTCGCCCTGCAGGGGATCGCCCTCAATGTCACTGGCGTAAACAAAGGATTTACCCATGTAGTCAACCCGGTAGTTCATCACCCCATGAACGGGATGGCGGCGGTTATACATGGCACTGATCATAATCGCGTCTTTTTTCCCAGCGCGACTGGCGGAAACCTTCTTGGGTGCCTTGGCCGACGCTGACCAGCTGAAAAGATCACCACCCGTTAACGAGTTACAGCTGAAATGCATTCCCATCTGGTCAAACTCAATAGGATGCGACTGGGGCTTGGAGAGATTATGGATTACCTTACTTATGTCACCAACCACTTCGGTGGGGCCATAGATATGAAGCTGGGTTGACTTGACAAAACACGGTTTGAAATAAAGCAGTCCGGAGATGTGGTCAAAATGGGTGTGGGAAATGATGAGCATGGCATTAACGGGTTTTTTTTCCCTGACTAGCGCGGTGCCCAAGTTTATTATGCCGGTGCCAGCGTCGAAGATAATACTCTTATCGCCGATCCGAACCGAGTGACAGGCGGTATTGCCACCATAGACCAGCGTGCTTCTTCCCGGGACCGGATAGCTACCACGCGTCCCCCAGAAGCATATCTCCATGGTTTTGCCAGCTGGGTTCACGTGTCGTCTCCTGGAATATGGCAAGGGCTTTAAACGCAGCCACTCCCTATGTCTGCTGTCAGTCAATATCCAGACAATCTACTATCCTAAAGGTAAAACTAGGTGGTTGTCAATGCTGTCTGTCCGGAACTGGCTCGACATCGCACTAGACGCAAGAGAGAGGGAAGACAACCGGGGACCGGTCTTTTTGTTTTTAGGGAAATTACGAGGGTAAATACAGGGCGTCTCGACCGGTTAGGCTAATAAATAAAAATGCCTGCCTCCCGCCACCAACCGGATCCCGGCTGCCTGGGGGGGCTCCTAAACTCCTGTCTCCCACGAGTCGGCCCGCCTTTGGCAACGGCCGCCACGGGTATGGTAAAACCAGGTTGAACTAGTTGCTACGGTATTTAGGGGAGACACCGCTCTCCCTCTCTCACTCGCTGGCCCCTGGCGGTTACCCCTGGGAAATTTTCGGAAGCGAACCTTTTATGCCTAGACCGCGCTACCGACCTGGAGACACCGTAATTTTCGGGGTAAAACTCCATACCGGCCGCCAACCCTCGGATCTGGCCAACTACCTCGGCACGCGCCTCGGAGTTGTCGCCAACCAGGCCAAAGAACTCTTGGCCCTGGAGGCGGTCAAGCTGGATGGCGTCATAACTGGAAAAGAGGCCAGGCTTGACTTTTCCCAACCCCACCA